>JBBRYE010000101.1:0-13964 GCA_038237895.1 Sphingobacteriales bacterium
GACCGAATTGTAGAAATTTCTATTCTTAAAGCCATGCCAGATGGATCGGAAGAAATAAAAACCATGAAAATAAAGCCTAACATCCCCATCCCGTTAGAAACTTCTTTGATACATGGTATTTATGATGAAGATGTTATAGATGCGCCCACCTTTAAAGATGTTGCAAAAGAAATTATTACTTTTTTAGGCGATGCGGATTTGGCCGGTTATAACTCTAATAAATTTGATATCCCAATGTTGGTAGAAGAATTTTTAAGAGCTGGAGTTACTTTTGATATTGATAATAGAAAGTTTGTAGATGTTCAAAATATCTTCCATCAAATGGAACAGCGTACATTAAAAGCAGCTTATAAATTTTATTGTGGTAAAGAAATAGTAAACGCACACTCTGCAGAAGCAGACATTAAAGCCACTTATGAAGTTTTGCTTTCTCAATTAGATAAGTATAAAGGAGTAGATTTTGAAGATAAAAAAGGAAATATAAGCCAGCCAGTTGTTAATGATGTTGACGCTTTGCATCAGTTTACAAATTTAAATAAGCCTGTAGATTTTGCAGGGAGAATGGTTTTTAATGATAATGATGAACCTTGTTTCAATTTTGGAAAGCATAAAGGCAAAACGCTTTTTGATGTTTTTGATACCGAACCAAGTTATTATTCTTGGATAATGAATGGCGATTTCCCATTGTATACAAAAAACCGTTTAGATAAATTTTGGAAACAGCATAGAGATAAAAAAAATATAGAAAGACAAGCACAAAAACCAAAGGAAAAAGAAGTAGAAACAAAAGCAGAACAAACAATACAAAGTTTGCCAATAAAGCCAGCTTTCAAAAAACCGATTGATCAACAGCAAAAGCCTTATCCACAAAATAAACCCAAAAAAGAAACAGGGCCCCCAAATGAAGATATGTTAAAGATGTTGGCTGATAAATTTAAGAAAATATAACACTATGAATGTTTTAGAGAATGAAGAATTGAAAGTTACCATTAATCCAAAAGGTGCAGAAATTATCTCTTTAATTGATAAAAACGATCATACCGAGTATATTTGGAGTGGCAGCAAAGATATTTGGGGCTTTAATGCTCCTCATCTTTTTCCAATCGTTGGCACCTTAAAAGACAATACACTAATAGTTGATGATGAAAAATATCATCTAAATCGTCATGGTTTTGCCCGTACATCTACGTTTAGAAAAATAGAAGCAGCACCACAGCAAGCTATTTTTGAAATTAGATATGATGATGAATTTTTAAAAGTTTATCCATATAAATTCGAATTTCAAGTCATTTATCATTTAAAAGGTCGCACTTTAGAAATACTATATAAAGTCATCAATATGGATGACAAGGCAATTTATTTCTCTGTTGGTGCGCATCCTGCATTTAATGTACCATTGGTAAAAGGAGAAAATTTTGAAGATTACAGCATAGAATTTCAGTACGACGAAGAGCTTGTTGCTCATCAAATATCAGAAGAGGGATTATTTAATGGGGTATCAACAAAAATCCCAACCATAAAACAAGAATTGAAATTAGAAAAATCATTATTTGAGCGTGATGCTTTGGTTTTTAAAGACATTAAATCAAGATCGGTACTTTTAAAAAGTAAAGTAGGCTCCAAAACAGTTAAAGTAGAGTTTCCTCATTTTAATTATTTAGGTTTATGGACAAAAGCCGATGCACCATTTATTTGTATTGAACCTTGGCTAGGTTGCTCTGATACTGAAGGAGAATTTAAAGATATTAAACAAAAAGAGGGTATTCAAAGTGTGGAGAAAGGACATGTTTTTGAAAGTATGTTTTGTATATCGGTTTAATAAAAATTCTAATTCAATCCTTTATATTTGATTTATGATTTACGATACTCAAAAAATAATTCATCAACTATCACAATTAAAACCATTTTTGCAACAAAAATATCCAATTTCTGAATTAGGGTTATTTGGATCATTTGCGAATGGAACTTACACTAGTAAAAGTGATATTGATATTTTTGTTGATTTTAATAAACACATAGATGGGTTTGACTATATCAAATTAGCTCATGATTTAGAAGATTCATTTAAACACAAAATTGATCTAGTATCAAGAGGCGGAGTAAAAGATAAATATCTTCCATATATAGAAAAAAATCTGATACATGTCTAGCCGAGATACCCAACTTCTTCTGCAAGACATTAACTTTTCGATAGAAAAAATTTTACATTATACAAAAAACTTAAGTTTTGAAGACTATGAATCTGATTCTAAGACCAAGGACGCTGTAGAAAGAAATTTTGAGATTATCGGAGAAGCATCTTCACGTATTCCTGAGGAATTCAAAAATTTTAATCAAAAAATAGAATGGAGAATTTTAAAAGATTTTAGAAATTTCATTATACACGAATATTTTGGGGTCAATAATCAAATTTTATGGGATACTATTAAATTTAGATTACCAGATTTATACCAGAATATATTAGAACTTATTAAAAAGATTAAATAGAAACTTCTCATAAACTAAACATTAACTTCACATTAGCTACTTATCTTTATAAAAAAGGATAAGAAAATGAAAGTATTACAATTCTTCATAAAATCTATCAACCAAATTAAGGAAGTTCTTTTTTTGAACAGAATGAGGGCTTTATTCTCTCATTAAGATTTGATAAAAATTAAATTCCATGTAATTTGCAAGCGTTTTAACTGCTTGCTTTAAATGACTGACACCAAACCTTCCCCCTCCATTTATTTTTCAAAAGAAGAATTTGGTCCTGCCTTTAAATGGGGAGTTTCTGTAGCTGCCTATCAAATTGAAGGTTCTCATGACGCAGATGGTAAAGGATTATCAATTTGGGATGCTTTTACCAACAAAAAGGGTAAGATAAAAGATAATCATAACGGCAATACCGCAACAGATTTCTATAACCGATATCAGGAAGATATCGATTTAATTAAAAAACTAAATATCCCAAATTTTAGGTTTTCTATAGCTTGGTCTAGGATTTTACCCAATGGAACTGGAGAAATTAACCTTGCCGGGATCAACTTTTACAAAAACGTTATTGATTATTGTTTATTACAAGGTATTGAACCCTGGATAACGCTTTATCATTGGGATTTACCACATGAACTAGAGAAAAAAGGAGGTTGGACAAATAGAAATGTGATTACTTGGTTTGAAGAATTTGTATCTGTTTGTGCCAAAAATTTTGGTGATAAAGTAAAAAATTGGATGGTAATGAATGAGCCTGTTGTTTTTACCGGAGCGGGCTATTTTTTAGGATTACATGCACCAGGCAAAAGAGGGATGAAAAATTTTCTTCCTGCAATTCATTATACAACACTTGCAATTGCAACTGGCGCCAGAAAACTACGAGAAATTATCCTAGAAGCAAATATAGGAACCACATTTTCTTGTTCTTATTTAGAGCCTTATAGAAACTTAAATAGAGATAAAAAAGCCGTAAAAAGAGTAGATGCACTTTTAAATCGTTTATATATAGAGCCATTGTTGGGTTTGGGTTATCCCGATGAGGAACTACCAATTTTAAAAGGTATAAAAAAAATAAGCTTACCAGAGGATGAAAAAAACATGGTTTTTGATTTCGATTTTATTGGGATTCAAAATTATACTCGTGAGATTATTAAAAACTCCTGGTTAATTCCTTATGTAAAAGCATCATTGGTAAAGGCAGAAAAAAGAAATGTGCCGCTTACTGAAATGAAATGGGAGGTTTATCCAGAGGCAATGTTTCAAATGATAAAACAGTTTAATCAATATCCTCAAATAAAAAAATTAATGATAACTGAAAATGGCGCTGCCTTTCCAGATGAATTAATAGATGGTGATATAGTTGATTTACAAAGAACAAATTACATACAAAATAATTTAGCTCAACTTTTAAAAGCCAAAAAAGAAGGTTATAAAATTGATGGTTATTTTGTTTGGACTTTGACAGATAATTTTGAGTGGGCAGAAGGATATCATCCTCGCTTTGGTTTGATTCATATCGATTTTGAATCTCAAAAAAGAACAGTTAAACACTCAGGTAAATGGTATGGAGATTTTTTGAAATGATTAATCCAGTTAAATTAAAGTTAGCTTTCCTAAATAAGCATTATCATCATCTCTAAACATAATTTGCAACAGATAACCGCATTCTTTTGCTAAATCTGCCATTAGCGCTTCATCGGCATAAAGCCATGAAAACCATTCGCCGCTTTCCCCTTTATATTCGTACTGATAATCTATTTCACCATAATAGCTATCAGTTTCTGGTTGCTCATCTTCATATAAATAGGCTACATCTGAAGAATCAAATACAATTTGACCGTTTGGTTTAAGGAGGTTTTTTGCATGAAATAGAAAATTCTTTAGCTCATCAACGTATCCACAGAAACCAATTCCATTCATCATCATTAAAAGGGTATCGTATTTTTTTTCTTCATAATGCATTACATTAGCATTTATTATTTTTTTTAATCCCCTTTGTTTCATTACTTCACAAGCTCCAGAAGAAATTTCTATAGCTGTAACATCAAAATTATTTCTTTGTAAAATTAAACTGTGAACTCCAGCTCCTGCACCAATATCCAAAATTTCTCCCTCGCAAAGGTTTAAAGCAAATACTTCAATATCGTTAAGATCTTCATCTTCTCTAAAAAAAGCATCCACAGGAAAATCTTCTGCAATGGTATAATTATTATTTAAAAGCACTTCTATATCATGATTTCCTGCTTGGTAGTCTTTCAAAAAATCTCCATATATATCATGTTTCATTTTAAATTGCTGGGTTTTATTTTATAGAAATAATGAATTATTAAATCTACAATTCTTGATTGTAAATTGATTATATTATTTTAAGATAAAGGGCTAAAAATGATTTTTAGATTGATTTAATTTATTGTTTAACAAATACCACCTAAGATTAAAAGTAAATTTCTGATGAAATTAAAAATAGAAATATACAATTAAGAAGAATGTTTTAATTGGTAAAATTTTGAGTAACCATAATTCCATTAATTCCGCCATCTAAAATTCCAATACCAATTTTTCTAAATTTTGGGTTAAGAAGATTTTTTTTATGTCCGGGAGAATTCATTAAACCCGTATGGGCAATCTCTACGGTTTGCGCCAAAGCCAAGTTCTCTCCAGCTGTTAAATATTTAATATGATGATCTCTAATACGATCAAACGGAGATTCATTTTCTAGGTTGATGTGAGAGAAATATCCTTTCTTAAACATATCATCAGAATGTTCTCTTGCTACATTTCTTAACGCAGTATCCCTTTCTAATATCCTAACGCCAGCTTTTCTTCTTTCCTCGTTTACCAAAACGTATAAATGATTTTCAAAACTCTCATTTATCTTTGCATTATCCACCGTAAAATGAAGAAATATTGTCTCGTCAGACTCTGGTTCTATAGTAAGTTTACTGATAGATTTTTTTACCTGATCACTAATTTCTGGAGAAATATAATTATCCAAATTCTCTACCTCTTTACTTAAGAAAATTGCCATTTTACTATTTCTAGTGGTTGCAATTAAGCTTGGCCATAACGGTAAGAATAGAAATATTAAAGCAAATAAGGCCGAATAAAAAAGCCCTCTAATTAATCCAGGAAAGATGCCCATTATTCTGTTTAACGAACTTTGATGGGTTTTATGTGAGATACTTTTTACTAGTTTGTAAATGATTGCTCCAATTATTAATCGGGAAATTAGAATCGCAATAAAAAAAGAGAGGGGAAACAACCATCTTTCTTCAATTTGATAATGATCATCCAAGAATGTTGCAATATATAGATAGGTTAAAAACGCTGCTAAAATACTCGTTGCTAGTGCAATCAATTCTAAAGCGCCCAAAATAAATCCTCTTTTATAACTAAGAAATACGGCCAAAAATATGATTGATATCAGAATAAAATCAACGTAATTTAACATGATGATGGCTTTACAAAAAACAATCCAAATAATAGATTAACAACAGGAGAATAATAATTTTTAAAGAGGTTTGTTTTTATATAAAATGCGATAATACAATTTTTCTTTTTGTCTTTGGATAATTAATCTGGCTAAGGTTTCTCCTGCAGTTTCTTTGCTAGCATTTTTTGATAAAGCCAAAACGGCTTTTTCTTGATCAATATCAATACGATATAGAATTGAAATCAGTAGTTTAAAATCTTGAACAACAAGATGATTAAGATAAACTGCTAAAGTTTTTTCTAAATCTGTATTCTCATTTTTATCATCGTAGCTAAGATCAAATATTTGATAACACCAAATTATTGCTTCCCTATTAAAATCTTTATTCGATAACATTTATTAGAGATTTTTTATAGGCCAATTGTAGATTATAGGAATTCCAGTTGCAATTTCTTTTTCTACAATTTCTTCTTTAGAGAGGTTTTCTAAATACATTATCAAAGCCCTTAAACTATTGCCATGTGCAACAACTAATACATTTAATCCTTTATCCAAATCTTTTTTAATATGAGATATAAAATATGGAATCACTCGGTCATAAGTATCTTTTAAGCTTTCTCCACCAGGCGGGCGCACATCAAAAGAACGACGCCAAATTTGAACTTGATTATTGCCATATTCTTTAATTGTATCAAATTTGTTTAAGCCTTCTAAGTCACCGTATTTTCTTTCGTTTAAAGCTTTATCTTCTAAAACGGGAATTTTTTCTAAACCAGCTAGCTTTTTGATGATATTATAAGTGTGTTTTGCTCTTATCAATACTGAAGTGTAAACTATATCGATGCTAATAGATTTTAAGATTAAACCTGCATCTTTTGCTTCTTCCTCACCTTTAGGACTTAAATCTACATCCTTTTGACCTGTAAATTTATTTTCGAGATTCCAAACAGATTGCCCATGACGTACCAAAATCAATTTATTATCCATTTGATAACTAGACCATTTAATGTGCCAATAAAGGGCTTTAAAGAAGTAAAATTGCGTGTTTTAACTTATCAGCTTTGCAATAGCAAATGCAGCACCCGCAGCTAAAGTCCCTATTAAAACCGTTTTAAACGCTCCTTCTAAAGGCTTTTGTCCGGTTAGTTTTGTTTTGATATAACCAAAAACAAATAATGCAATGATAGTTATGACAGCAGAAATCATTAAACCTTCTTCTGGCGTATTGGTAAAAAAATAAGCTAAAAGTGGAATAAATCCTCCTAAAACATAAGACATTCCAATATTAAAAGCGCTTTGTTTGGCTCTTTTAGGATTTGGTTTTTCCATTCCTAATTCAAAACGCATCATAAAATCTACCCAAAGCTTTTTATTTAAACTAAGCTGTTCGGCAATTTCAGTTTGCAAAGAATCACTTAAACCATAATTTGCAAAAACTTCTTTTACTTCTTCTTTTTCTTGTTCAGGAATTCTTTCTACTTCCGCATATTCACGTTCTAATTCAGTTTGGTAATGTTCCATTTCTGTTTTTGCAGATAAAAAACCTCCTAATCCCATCGCAATAGAACCTGCAACAATTTCTGCAATACCAGCTGTAATCACAAAGCTATTAGAATTTACTACTCCGCTTAAACCAGCGGTTAGTGCAAATGGTACCGTTAAACCATCAGACATTCCGATAATAACATCACGAACTATTTCTGAGGCGGTAAAATGTTTTTCTGGGTGCAACATTGTTCAAAGCTGTATATAAATTACTATAAATCAAATAGTATAATGGAATTCATATTTAAAATAATTAAAGTGATATATGAAAAGAATAATTAAAAATATCAATAAACCATTTCTGTAACAGATGTTTCCAGCTTATTGTATTTATTTCGATATTCTATAGGGGTTAAACCAGTAATTTTTTTAAATAGTGATCTAAAAGTTTTGGTATCTGTATAGCCTACTTCAAACATAACTTCGTTGATGTTTTTTCTGCTATTTTCGAAACTTTTTTTAGCTGCTTCAATTTTCACTCTTTGTATATATTCTAAAACGGAATTATTTGTTGCCAACTTAAATCTTCTTTCTAAACTTCTTCTGCCTAATGCAACATGATTAGCAAGATTATCCACATTTAATTTTTCTTCAATATTTTCTTCTATAAATTCCTGTACTTTTTTTATTTCTTCATCATTATGGTTTTTTTGACCTTTAAATATTGCAAAAGCATTCTGACTCGCTCTATCAATATCTATGGCAAAATATTTTGAAGCTAGTATTGCAGTTTCACGGTTTGTATATTTCTCTACCAAATGAAGTAATAACTGCCAATATGAATTTGCTCCCCCGCTAGAATATATTCTGTTTTCTTCGGTAATAATACTTCCATCTATCAATTCTACATCAGGAAACATACTTCTAAATTCGTTTGCAGAATTCCAATGAGTAGAGCATTTTTTTCCTTTTAGCAAACCTGTAGAAGCTAAAATAAACGCACCAATACATAAGGACGCTACTTCTGCACCTTGCTCATGTTGTTTTATAATCCATGGTAATAATTCTTTATTCAACTCTATAGCCGCAGAAAGATCTCCGCTTATGGCGGGGATGATTATTAAATCTGTTTTGGAAACGTCTTTTAAAAGTTGATCGACATGAACTGTAAACAGGCTACCATTTAGTTTTACCTCTTTATTTAAGGCAACTAATTTAACATCAAATAATGGTTGTTTGCCGGTAATTTGTAAAAATTGATTGACTGCATTAAACATATAATGTGGATCTGCAACTGCTTCTATTATTGCTGTTTGAGGAACAAGTATACTTACTCTTTTCATAATTTAAAGATAAAAAAACTTGTCGCAATATACCCTTCTATTGTCGTTTTTCCACAGAGTTAAATATGATAAATCCTTTTAAATTTGAATATATCAATTACAAAGAATGGAATATTTAAAGATTACATTAAAAATAATTAGCCTTAAATGTAAAAAATTATGAAACTAAACAAAATTACCCCATTTCTTTGGTTTGATAACCAAGCTGAAGAAGCTGCACACTTTTATGTCTCCATTTTTAAAAATTCTAAAGTTATTAAAGCTTCGCCAATGATAGTAACATTTGAATTAGACGGGCAACAGTTTTTTGCCTTGAACGGAGGATCGCAATTTAAATTTACCGAAGCTATATCATTTTATGTGAATTGCGAAGATCAGGCAGAGATAGATTATTTTTGGGATAAACTTACAGAAGGAGGCAGTGAAAGTGAGTGTGGGTGGTTAAAAGATAAGTATGGATTATCATGGCAAATTGTACCTGCTATTTTACCCGAGTTAATGAGCAATTTCGAAAAAGGACAAAAAGTAGTTGCAGCGTTTATGAAAATGAAAAAATTTGATTTAGAAACCTTAAAATCAATTTAATATGAAAAAATTAGAATTTAAAATCAGTATAAATGCTGATAGAGAAAAAGTTTGGGATGCTTTGTGGGCGGATGAAAACTACCGCAAATGGACAAGTATTTTTTCTGAAACTTCACACGCAAAAAGTGATTGGAAGGAAGGTAGTGAGATTTTGTTTATGGATGCAGAGGAAAATGGCATGTACAGCGTAATCGAAAAATTAGAAAAACCTTCAGAAATGACGTTTAAACATTTAGGAGAGCTTAAAAACGGAGAAAAGTATAAAGGCGATTGGAGTGGAGCAATTGAACAATACCAACTTTTTGATAATAAAGGAGAAACAGAATTACTTGTTTCAGTAGATTCTAACGAAGAATTTGCATCATTTTTTGAAAAAACTTTTCCAAATGCGCTTAAAATTATTAAACAAATAGCAGAATCTTAACATGGAAATTAAAACTTATCTCACATTTAGTGGGAACTGTAAAGAAGCGATGCACTTTTATCAAAAGTGTTTGGGTGGCGTTTTAGAACTACAAACAGTTGGAGAATCGCCAATGGCTACGCAAATGCCAAAAGAAATGAAAGATGCTATTTTGCATGGAAATCTTATCACAGGAAATATTGAAATAATGGCATCTGATATGGTGGGTGAAAAAGGATTGAAGAGTGGTAACAACGTTTCTCTATTTTTAAATTGTGAAAGCGAACATCAAATAGAAGAAATGTTTCTAAAACTTTCTGAAAAAGGTTCTAAAAATCATCTGTTAGAGAAAACATTTTGGGGTGCAACATTTGGCGATTTAACGGATCAGTTTGGCACTCATTGGTTACTAAATTATACTAGAGAAACAAATATCGATTAAAAATAAATATCATGAAAAATAACAATGTATCATTACACAGAGTATTTGCTACCAGTGCAGAAAAAGTATATCGAGCATTTACAAATGCCGATGCACTTGCTTCTTGGTTACCACCTTACGGTTATACCGCCAAAGTAGACCATATTAATGTTACTGTAGGCGGAACCTATAAAATGTCTTTCACTAATTTTACTACTGAAAAAACAGAATCATTTGGAGGGGAATATTTAGAGATAAAACCAAATGAATTTTTGAAATATAAAGATAAATTTGATGACCCAAATTTACCTGGAGAAATGATAGTGACAGTTTGGTTTAAAGAAGTATCATGCGGTGTGGATATAAAAATAACTCAAGATAATATTCCTGAACAAATACCCTCTGAAATGTGCTATTTAGGATGGCAAGACTCTTTAGATAAATTGAAAAAATTAGTAGAACCTAATATTCCTAATACTTAATCTTATAATTTAACAACTAATAATTAACTAAATGAAAACTCAAAAAATTATCTTTTGGACTGCCACAATTATTATCTTTTTAATGGAAGGTGTAATGCCAGCTCTAACATCTCAAACTGAATTGGCAAAAGAAGGTATAAGGCATTTAGGGTATCCAGAATATTTTGGAAATGCTTTAGTGGTTTTCAAAGTAGTTGGGACATTATTATTAATTATACCACAAGTTCCAAAACGATTT
This sequence comes from Sphingobacteriales bacterium, assembly GCA_038237895.1. GTDB lineage: Bacteria > Bacteroidota > Bacteroidia > Sphingobacteriales > Sphingobacteriaceae > Pseudopedobacter. Next base: position 10,869 of record JBBRYE010000101.1, read on the forward strand.
AAAGAGTGGGCTTATGCCGGTTTTACATTCGATTTTGTATTTGCAGCAATATCACTCATTGCAGTTGATGGTTTAGTTCCTATGTCTTTTTTCCCGTTAATTTTTATTGGGATTTTATCCCTTTCCTATATTTATTATCATAAATTAAATTCTGATATTTTACCTAAAAAATTATAAAAATAAATAGGTATTAAATTAAGGTTTTAGTAATTAATAAGACATAAAAATTAGTTCGCTCTACATTTAAAGTAAAAACACATAGTAGATTATGGTGGAGGTTTTTAAAACTGATATTAAAGAAACATCAGTTGCAGATCATCTCATTTTTGAATTGCTGCTATTATTTCCAGTGGCGCAAATCAATTTTGATTTGGAAGATTGTGATCATATTTTAAGGATAAAAGCTAAATCGGTCTGTATAAAAACCGTTCAAAAATTATTTTCAGAAAAGGGGATTTATTGTGAACCTTTAGCTGATTAGGGTATTTAGTTCAATGATTTAAGTAATTTTCAAATTGAGGGTTAAATTTTAAATTGTGATTTTAATTCAAAATCTTCAAGATTTTGTCTGATAAAACTTTAAAATCATTCATATAAAAACCTAGATAATGATAAAATTATTTAAATTATTTCCAAAAATATTAAAACAAAAAAAGCCTGCAATCAACTGATTTGCAGGCTTTAATGCGGAGAGAGAGGGATTCGAACCCTCGGTACCGTTGCCAGTACGACAGTTTAGCAAACTGTTCCTTTCGGCCACTCAGGCATCTCTCCAATTTCTAAAAATATAGCAGTTTTTAGCAGACTATCTCTTTAAGAGGTTGCAAATATAGCAATCCGCTTATATCTACAAAAAGAAATTTTAATTCTGTTTCAAGTAATCTATCCTAACATGGTAAATTCCCATCAGCATAGTCTTAAATATCAGCTTGATAGTCTCAATTTCTTTCAGAGTAATATTGCTATCATTTAATTGGTTTTGCTCTAATTTATATTCAATAATACGTTCTACCAAAGTATTAATGCTTTCTGCATCCGGTTCTTTTAAACTTCTAGATGCTGCTTCAACAGAATCTGCAAGCATTAATACTGCTGTTTCTTTGGTAAAAGGAATGGGCCCGGGATAGCGGAAAGTATTTTCATCTACTATCTTTTCAGGGAAATTTTTTAAAAACGATTGATAAAAATAATCTACCCTTGTATTACCATGATGTGTCCTGATAAAATCTACTATTACTTCTGGCAAATTATGTCTTCTTGCCATTTCAATCCCCTTTAAAACATGCTTAATGATAATTTGAGCACTTTCTTCATAAGGTAACTTATCATGCGGATTTAATCCAGTATTCTGATTTTCTATAAAAAACTGCGGATTATCCATTTTACCAATATCATGATACAAAGCACCAGCTCTAACCAATAATCCATTACCTCCAATTTTAAAAATGGCTGCTTCTGCTAAATTGGCAACCTGTAAAGAATGCTGAAAAGTACCTGGAGCTTTAAAAGCCAACTCCCTTAAAATACTAGAGTTTGTATTTGTTAATTCTATCAAGGTAATATCAGATGTAATTCCAAAAAGTTTCTCAAACAAATAAATAAGCGGATAAGCCAAAAGCGATAACAACACACTAAATACAAAAGGCAAAAACTTAATCCATTCTATAGCATCAATGGTTCCTTCTCTTATTAAAGAAATACCTAAATAAGTAACAAAATAATTGAGTAAAATCATCAATGCAGATAGCAAAAATTGCTCTCTTCTAACCAAATTTTTGATACTATATATGGCAACCATCCCTGCAGTAATCTGCAAAAACGCAAATTCAAAACTATTTGGCAAAAAGAAACTGGCAATTAAAACCACCAATAAATGGATGTTCATAGCCAATCTAGTATCAAATAAAATCCTGATTATAATGGGTACAATACAATATGGTATGTAATAAAGGCTTGGGAGTTTAAATTTTATACACAAAGATAAAAACACTAACATCCCTGTAAAGACAATCAGAATTAAAGAAATTTGGCGATTATCTGCAAAAATATCTTTTCTAAACAAAAACAAAAACGACATTAACAAGGCAAGTATAGTAGATACTAATAAAAACTGACCAACTAAAGTTAGCCTTCTCTCATTTGGTCTTGAAGCACTATCCTCGTAAGATAACCTTAACGACTCTAGCTTTTGGTAAATATCCTCGTCAATACTGGCATCTTTAGCAACAATTAGTTCGCCTTTTTGCACCATACCCCTTGTAGAGGATAAATTTTCTATAGCTTGCTGTTCAATTTTTTCTGTTAAACGTTCGTTATAAATAATATTTGGAGATATTCTATCTTTAATAATTCCTAAAATAATATCAGATTCAATATTTTTTTTACTGATTAATTCTTTTCCAGCCTCTAAAGTTGCAGATGCTTGTGTATATAAACTTGCAGTACTAACTTGAGTTTCATAATTATTCTTTAAAAGCGAAATAACATATTGATCGCCATCTCTTTGATACTTTTTGTTTAAACCGATAACGCCTTTTTGATAAATATTCTGGAGAATTTGAAAACCCGTATCAAAATTTAACACTTTTTTCGCATCATCTTTTAAGCCTGCATTTTTCCATTTAGCCTCAAAATCAGCTCTATATTGGTCCGCTTGATTTTGCAAAACCTGATCATCTATTTCATAAACGGGCAAAATAGATTTTAAAATACTTTCCTTATCATCCTTAATCTCCTCAAAGGTTTTTCTTATCGGATAATTGTAAGGAGAAACTAAATCGTCATGCAACCAAACATTTCCTTTTTCAAATTCGTATTTAAACTTAGCTTGTTTGGGTAAAACGGCAGTAATAATAATGATGCTTAAAGCCATCAAAACATACTTTATTACAGATGTATATTTTCTGTAAATAATTTTATGGGAGTTTTTATTGATGTTGGCCAAGCTATTTTATTTTGCTCAAATTTAAAACAATTTATTTAATGATTGATAAGAGCGTATTCTTCAGATTTTTGTTGTTGTCATGTTAACGATAGAAGACATCTCATTTTATAAGTAACCGTAAAGTATGTTTGTGAACTATGTTCTAAATCATA
>JBBRYE010000102.1:0-13937 GCA_038237895.1 Sphingobacteriales bacterium
TCATCTTATGATAATCTGCATTTATATTATGCAGGTGTGGGAGGGCATGATAATACGTTTACGCGTTTTAGAAAGTATGAAGGAGGTGCTGGAAAAGAGGTTTTAAAAGAATATACAGACCCTCAGCATTTATTAATAGGAAACAATTTATATCATATTAAAATAGTTTGCAATAATGGCACAATTCAATATTTTTTGAATGATATTTTATTTTGGGAGTTTAAAGATCAGAAACCTTATAACTTGGGTTATTTTGGTTTTAGAACAACCAATAGCCATCATCAAATTTCATCTTTCAAAGTTTATCGTATCCAATAAAAAAATTAGGTAATCAAGATTAATAATCATTTTAAAAAAACAACATGAAGCAAACACAAATCAAGCACCTTAAATTCCTAAATCACTTAAATTTAATTTTAATGGTGATATGTTTTTTATTAGTGATAAATCCTAAAAGCATTTTCTCACAAAGTAAGCAGCCAAAAAAGCCTAATATTATTTTCATTTTAGTTGATGATTTAGGATATGCTGAAACTAGTGTATATGGTTCTGACAAATACAAAACACCAAACATTGATCAATTAGCAAAAGATGGATTAAGGTTTACTAAAGCTTATGCAAACCCATTATGCGGTCCACCAAGAGCCATCATGCTATCAGGCCGTTACCCTTTTAGAACGGGGGCAACAAATCAAGATGCTTGTGGAAATTTGAACCCTTCACAAGAAACCTTTATTCCTACTTATCTAAAAAAAGCAGGTTATGTAACCACAATGATTGGTAAATGGGGGCAATTATCTTTAAAACCTTCTGATTGGGGTTATGATGAGTATCTTACTTACCAAGGAAGTGGAATCTATTGGAATACTCAAGATAAGGGGAAAAACTATACATTAAATGGAAGAACTATAGCTTTAAAGGATAAAGAGTATATGCCAGATTTGATGCATAATACAGTCATTGACTTTATTACTAAAAATAGAAATAAACCTTTTTTTATACAATATTCTTTTTCGCATGTACACACACAAATTTTACCTACACCAGATAGTAAGCCAAACCGCACTACCATTTATGCCGATAATGTAGCCTATATGGATAAATTGGTAGGTAAATTACGTGTTGAGCTTAACAAATTAAAATTAAGTGACAACACCATATTGATTTTTTTTAGTGATAATGGAACAGCAAATAACGAATCAGACAATGCAACTATTGGTGGGCGGAGATTAATTGGAGCAAAAGGATCTATGCAAGAAGGAGGTAGTTTAGAACCACTAATAGTTTATTGGCCCAAAGTTACCCCAATTGGTAAAGTATCTAATGATTTAATTAGTTCTACAGATTTTCTCCCAACTTTTGCAGAAATAGTAGGGGTTAAATTACCTAGTGATAAGATTTTAGATGGTCAAAGTTTTAATGCTCAGCTTCATGGGCAAAAGGGTGTTCCAAGATCATCAGTTTTTGTTCAATTGGCAAATAACTATTTTGTAAGAAATGCAAATTGGAAACTTAACCAAGCTGGTGAATTATTTGACATGTCTAGAGCGCCTTTTGAAGAAATATTAGTCCCATCCAGTACCCAAAATGCCGCAGCAATAAATGCTAGAAAAGATTTACAAGAAGAATTAGTAAGATTAAATCCTAAAGGAGGATTTATAGATACAGGAGATGGTACAGGTAGGCATGCGAATAAAAATCAAAAAGATTAATTAAATCAAAAACAGTAATTGTACAGATAATATGTACATAAAAATTTATAGTAATATTTAAAAATTATGAAGTTCAAACACTTATCTCTATCGTTGGCAATATCCTTATTTCATAGCCTTTTTAGTTTGGTAAAAGCAGAAGTGCTGGTTTCAACAGTTCAAGAGCTTAATCAAGCAATTATTTTAGCTAAACCAGGTAGTGTAATTATTATGAAAGATGGTATTTGGCATGATGCAGTTATTAATTTCAATTCAAAGGCTACAAAGTCTTTAAAAATCACATTAAAAGCTCAAACGCCAGGTAAAGTTATCTTAAACGGATCATCAAGACTTACTTTTTCTGCCCCTTTTCTTATTGTTGACGGATTGTATTTTAAAAGTGGAGCTATAGATGAATCTAGTAATTCTGTAGTCAATTTTGCATCAGAAAGTTGCAGGCTTACCAATGTGGCTATTATTGATTATAACCCCGTAAGTTTTGATACAAAATATTATTGAGTATACTTTCAAGGAAGCTTTAATAGGATGGATCATTGCATTTTTAAAGGCAAAAATAATATGCAACCAGTAGTGCAAAATGATGAAGAGAACTCTCTTTATAATAATGTAGATAGCTGTTATGTTAAGGATATTCCTTTTATTCCTGATGCTAACGGTAGGGAGATTTTTAGAATTTTTGGTTACGGCCATGCTGACCAAACAGGAGATGGTGGTGCATACTTTACTATAGAATATAATTTATTTGATCATGCAGATGGCGAAGGAACCGAAATAGTTTCTTTAAAATCAAATCATAATCTTGTACAATATAATACAGTTATTGCTTCACACGGAGGTTTGGTTGGTAGAAGAGGGAAGTACAATACATTTCATGGTAACTATATTTTGGGTCAAAATTACCCAGGCTCTACTGGTATACGTGTTGCAGGTTCTCATCATAGGGTTACCAATAATTATATTGCTGATGTAGCTGAAGATGGTTTAAGATTGATCACTGGCGAATACTTCGAAAAAAGTTTAACTGATAAATTCGCACCTAAAAAGAAAACATTACCTAAATATTTACAAGTAAAAGAAAGCTATTTCGCTAATAACACAATTGTTAATTGTGGAGGCTATGGAATTGATATTGGATTTGCATATAAAAATCAATGGCCAAATCTACAAATGGTTCTTTTTCCTGAGGATAATAAATTTGAAAATAATATAATTTATAATACAAAATCCCTTGTTATTCATGAGCCTTTAATAGATAAGAATGTTCCCTTAGATGTTTTTACTTTTAAACCGAACCACTTTTTAAACAATATTGTATTTGGCAATACAGTTTCAAAGAGTATAACAGTTGAAAGTTTCACTTTTAAAGATCTTTTACTAAAACTTGATAAAAATGGATTATATGTTATCAATAATCTAAGTCCTGCATTTAATTTTGGTGCGCTTGCTTTTCAAAATGATGTAATCATTTCTATTAATCAAACCGGAGTTAAAGCTGATGTAAACACCAAGCCATCTCCAATTGCTGTTAGCCAAGTTGGGCCAAAATGGTGGAAGTAATTAATATTTAAATATTACCCTAATAATTTGTTTATATCTAAATGTTACATCGTACTTAATTATCCTTTTTTACATTTTAAAGTTCATAAATATACTAGTAAACTAAAACTTAAATTTAAGTTAAGTTATAAAATTCTAAAATAAACCGTTGTATTAAAACCTCTTTATTGTATCCACAACATATTATAAAATGTTTTTCAAAAGAATTTGTAACGTTTTATTCATTTATTTAAAACCTTTATTTAACGAGTATTATTTAAGATTTTACTCTTATTGTTTAAGATTTTATGCTCTGAACTAAAACTGGAAATCTAATTTTATGCAACCAATTTAAATTTATAAAACTTCGGCTTTTTTAAACTTAAAATTCTAAACATAAATTTATTATCTACAACTCTTGTATTTAAATTTATAATAGAATATTTAAAATTCGCTTAGAACAAAAACCACTTAACCAATAAACTTTAAAACCTAAATTATGATCAAATCTTTTACCAGATACTTGCCTAAAACAAGTATTAAATTATCAAGTGTAATTTTTATCCTTTGTTTTACAGTTCTCTATTTTTCAAATGCACAAGCACAAACCGGAAGTATAAAAATTTCGGGAGTTGTTTCAGATAATGAAGGTCAAACAATCATTGGAGCTAGCATTAAATTAAAAGGAACCAATATATCAACAATTACTGATCTTCAAGGAAGATATTCTATTTCTGTTAATAATTCTAAATCAATTATTGTAATTAGCTCAGTTGGATTTTTAAATAAAGATGTAACTGTTGGTAATAATAAAATAATAAATGTAACACTCTCCGAGGATCTAATTGGGTTAAAAGAAGTTGTAGTTATAGGATACGGTCAGGTTAATAGAAAAGACTTAACGGGATCCATTTCTTCTGTTAATATTGATGAATTAAATAAAGCGCCAGTAAAATCTTTTGAAGATGCTTTAGCAGGGAGAGTTACTGGTGTTCAAGTTACCTCTCCAGATGGTACTCCGGGAGCCGCACCAACAATTTCAATCAGAGGAAATAACTCTGTAACTCAAGATAACTCACCATTATACGTTATCGATGGTTTTCCTATTGAAAATTTTAATAGCAATTCCATCAATCCTTCGGATATAGAATCTATTGATATTTTAAAAGATGCTTCTTCTACTGCTATTTACGGTGCAAGAGGTGCTAATGGAGTTATTGTAATCACAACAAAAAAGGGAAATATAGGTAAGACAAAAATTGGTCTTAAATCATATTACGGTTTTCAATCTAATACTAATAAAATAGAATTAATGAATCCTTATGAGTTTGTGAGATATCAGATAGATGTTGACTCTATTCCAGCCGAAGGGCAGAGTAGTTATGTAATATATAACATTTACAGTCCAACTTTAAATCCTACTGGAACAAAATCTTTAGCCGATTATAATATTGCTGGGATAGATTGGCAAGATCAAATTTTTAGAACTGCGCCAATGCAGAGTTATGATTTATCTTTGAGAGGAGGAACAAAAGATTCTCAATATGCTATTACTGGGTCATTCTTTGGTCAAGATGGCACCTTGATTGCTTCAGATTTTCAACGGAAACAAGCTCGTATTACTTTAAATCAAAACCTTAGTAGTAAGCTAAAATCTGGCTTAAACGTTAACTTTAGTAATATTACTACAACAGGTAGTCAAATCAGTGGGCAATCCACAACAGCCGATGCATTTTTAATAAGCGCCTGGAGATATAGACCTGTTGATTCAAGCGGAGACCCTAATATTTTACTTAACAGTATACAAGATCCTTCTTTAATAGCTCTTTCTGCAACAAATTACCAATGGAATCCTGTTTTTACAAGAAATAATGAAACACGTAATAAGGGCACAAATGCATTAACCGCCAATGTGTTTTTAGATTATTCTTTTACCGATAATTTAAAATTAAAGGTAACAGGAGGTATTAACTCTAGTATGTTGCAGTATGATCAGTTTAATAATTCACAATCTAGATTAGGTAGTCCAACAAGTACTCAAGGTAATGGTGGTCCAAACGGTTCAATAACTAATACAAATAAAAATAGTTATTTAAATGAAAATACCCTAACCTTCAATAAAAACTTTAACAAAAAACATTTGGTAAACATTGTAGTTGGTTCATCATTTGGTGTAAATAATGAAGCTGTAAATGGTTTTGGGGCAACATTATTACCTAATGAAAATTTAGGTGTGAATGGCTTAGGGCAAGGTACACCACAATCTGTTTTAACATCAAAAACTCAAAATACTTTAGCTTCTTTTCTAAGTAGGGTAAATTATAATTACAAATCAAAATATCTTGCAACAGCAAGTTTCAGAACAGATGGTTCCTCTAAATTTGTAGGAAATAATGTTTGGGGTTATTTTCCATCGGGTTCATTAGCATATCACATTAGCGAAGAAGAATTTCTGAAGTATAATAAAATTGTTTCTGATGTAAAAGTAAGAACAAGTTATGGTGTTATCGGAAATAACAGGGTATCTGATTATGCATCTTATGCATTATTGGGAACTGGAGGGCAAAACTCTTATTCATCTAATGGTACTTTTATTACAGGTACCTATCCTTTAACCTTAAGTAATCCGGCTCTTAAATGGGAAACAACAAAAGAGGTTGATCTTGGATTGGATTTAGGATTTCTAAAACAGAGAATTACCTTGGTTGTTGATTATTACAATAAAAAAACAGATGATTTATTGTTAAGCTCACAACTTCCTGGTAGTAGTGGTTATACTTCAGCTTTTCAAAATATTGGCGCTGTAGAGAATAAAGGTTTAGAGATTGCATTGAGTACAATTAATTTAGATAAAAAATATTTTAAATGGAGTACAAGTTTTAACATTTCATTTAATAAGAATAAAATTTTAGCCCTTACTTCAAATCAAAATAGCTTTACAAGCATAACTAAATGGTCGGGCGGCAATAGTATTGCAGCAAGTCCTTCTTATTTAGCTCAAATAGGCCAACCTATTGGTATGTTTTATGGTTTAATTTGGGATGGAGTGTATCAATATAGCGATTTTGACCAAAATACTCCCGGTATATATACTCTGAAACCTGAAATTGCGTCTGCAAATATCGATAGGACTAAGATATTTCCTGGCTATTGGAAATTTAAAGATTTAAATGGAGATAAAGTAGTTGATTCACAAGATTTAACAGTAATTGGAAATCCTAATCCTGATTTTACAGGTGGATTTACAAATAATTTTAATTACAAAAATTTTGATGTAAACCTTTTCTTTCAATTTAGTTATGGTGGTGAATTAATGAATGTTAACCGTATAGTAATGGAAGGTGGAGGTGGAACATCTTCAACAAAAGGTGCTAATATGTTTGCCTCTTATGCAAACAGGTGGACACCTACTAATCCATCTAATGAATATTCTGCAGCAGGTGCTGGTGGTAAATCACCAACTTTTTATACATCTAGGGTAGTTGAAGACGGATCATATTTAAGATTAAAAACCTTAAATCTGGGCTATAAATTTAATACAGCAAAATTAAAAAAAATCAGCATCAGTAATTTACGATTATTTGCTTCAGCTCAAAATCTTTGGACTTTAACAAACTATCAAGGTTTAGATCCGGAAGTAAACACATTTAGTACGGCTTTAACTCCTGGATTTGACTATTCTGCCTACCCAAGAGCTAAAGTTATCACCTTTGGTTTTGAAATTACACTATAAAATATGTTTAATAAAAGATATAAATTGAATTTGAACGATAAAATTATTAAAATGAAAAAGCAATTAGTTGTATCATTTATAATCTTAAGCTTTGGCTTAACATCATGTGATAAATTTTTATTAGAGCTACCTCAAGACTCAGCCTCACCTCAAACATTTTTTCAAACAAAAGAGCAATTAACTTCAGCATTGATGCCAGTTTATTCGCCTTTAGGTAGTATTGACGAATCAACATACTCTAGGTTTTTCCCACTTGAAGCAAATTGTGCATCTGATGAGTTTAGTTTACGCAGCGCTAACTCAACTGCTGCAAGTATTTATAATGCAAGCTCTTCATACCAAACTTTTGGTAACTGCTGGAATAACCTTTATTTAGGAATAGAAAGAGCTAATTTTTTGTTAGAACAATTAGAAATTTCTCCTGCTCCGATAGCAGATGTCAAAGAAATTAAAGGTGAAGCATTGTTTTTAAGAGCATATTACCACTTTTTATTAGTTAGCTATTGGGGAGACGTACCTTTAAAACTAACAACCACAAAGAGTGCATCTGATGTGAAAAGAGCCCGTACTCCTGCAAAACAAGTTTATGATCAGATTATTTTAGATATGACAACCGCAGTAGATTTGGTAAATACTTCAACAATATGGGGCGTTACTAATACTGGTCGGATTTCAAAAACAGGGGTACAAGGAATTTTATCTCGCGTTTGCTTACATGCTGCAGGAAGATTAAAAGATAATTCTTATTTACCCACAGCCGTATTTTGGGGTAAAGAAGTGATAAAAAGTGGAGAACACAAATTAAATCCCGACTACAAACAAATTTTTATTAATGAAAGTCAGGATATTAACGATAATAAGGAATGTATTTGGGAAGTAGAATTTACAAGAGATGCAACAGGTATATTTTCTGAGTACGAACGTTTTGGATCAACAAGTGGAGTTGAAAATCAAGATATTTCTACAGGTTTTACTCAAGGCACTTATAACGCAACAGGTACACTTTATGATTTATATGCAGCAGGCGATTTAAGAAGAGATTGGACAATTGCTAATTATAACTTTGGTGGTAATCCTAAATCTGCCCTTAATGGAAAAGTATATATAGATCCTGCAACTAAATGGAGACGTCCATTGGCTAAGTGGCGCCGTGAATATCAAAATGCTGCCAATATTGGCATCAAAAATTTTGGCCCAACTAATTTTCCGTTATTAAGATATTCAGATGTTTTACTTACTCTGGCAGAGGCCGATAATGAAATTAACGGACCTACAGGAGAAAATATTGAATATGTAAATCAGGTGCGTAGAAGAGGTTATGGTACAACTTTAGTAGGTAGAAATATTAATAATTTAACAATTACAAACGGAGGAACTTCTGGATATACACTTGCCTCAGTTGTTACTATTTCTGGTGGAGGAGCAAGTAAAGATGCGAAGGCTGTAATTTCTAAAATTACATCTGGTAAAATTACAGGAATTACAATAATAGATGGTGGTGCAAATTATACCTCTGCTCCAACTATTACTATTTCTGGAGGTACCGGAGCAGTTATAACCCCAACAATAAGTAATCTTGCAGACTGTGAGCTTCTTTTAGCAACTTATTCTGGTAAACCTTTATTATTTAAAGATCTAATAATGAAAGAACGTAGTAGAGAATTAGCAGGGGAGAGTCATCATAAATTAGATTTATTTCGTTGGGGTACTTTCAGGTCTACAATGACTGCAATGATCCCTATCATACAGACAAATTTTGCAGCTATTGTTGGAGCTTATTCTAACGCAACAGATAGAGATTTGACCTTTCCTATTCCAATACAGGAAATGTCATTGAACCCACTTATGGTTCAAAACACAGGTTGGAATTAGAATTAAATTATCTCTAGTTTATAGTTAGATAAGCTTTAATATTTTGATTTTACACTAGGGTTTACTTTTAAAACAAAATAATGAACAAACAACTAAAAATTTTTTTGACGGTATTTTTTTATCAAACTACCTGTTTAGTTTATCATTCATCAGCTCAGAATACAAATAAACCAAATATTGTTTTCATCGCTATTGATGATTTAAAACCTATTTTAGGTTGTTATGGAAACAAATTAATTAAAACACCAAATATTGATCGTTTAGCCAAGATGGGTACCATATTTGAGAGTAATTACTGTCAACAAGCGGTTTGTGGGCCAACGCGGGCTAGCGTAATGAGTGGTTTGCGTCCTGATTTTACAAAAGTTTGGGATTTAAAAACCAAGATGAGAGATGTTAATCCTGATATCTTGACCTTACCCCAATATCTTATTTCACAAGGTTATACCACATCTGGTGTTGGTAAGATTTACCATCCTGGTTGTGTTGATAAAAAACTTGATTTACCATCATGGTCAATTCCGTATTTAATACCGAATGCTAGTGATTATGCAAATGGCTTTGGCGAACCTGCTTTTAAACATTATCAATCTCCAGAGATTAAAAACAAAGAGAAGAATACTATCCCAAAATCAAAAACAGAAAAAAGCGATGAAGAAGCGAATACTAAAGGAGGCCCGGCAACCGAGTGTTTAAGTTTGCCAGATGATGCTTACGAAGATGGTGTATCTGCTAAAATCGCAAAGCGACAAATTTTGGCTTTATCAAAAACCGGTATTCCTTATTTTATGGCCGTAGGTTTTCATAAACCTCACTTACCTTTTGTAGCGCCTAAAAAATATTGGGACATGTATAAAAGGGAAGATATGCCATTAGCCGAATTTCAAGAACATGCTAAAAATGAAGTATTTATAGCTTATGAATCTTCTGGCGAACTACGTAATTATACTGATATACCAGAATTTACATCTTATACAAAAGAAGAATTAAGGGCGGGTTTAAAACCAGAAAAACAAAAAGAATTAATTCATGGATATTATGTTGCTGCATCTTATGTAGATGCACAGGTTGGTGTATTACTTAATACACTCGATTCCTTAGGAACTTTAAACAATACTATTATTGTATTATGGGGGGATCATGGCTGGCATTTGGGCGACCATGATTTATGGGGAAAGCATACAAATTTTGAACAAGCTACTCGTTCTCCACTAATTATAGCGGCTCCTGGTTTTAAATCTGGTAAAACAAGTTCAATTACAGAACATTTGGATATTTTTCCTTCAGTATGCGATCTTGCTGGTTTACAAATACCAAACGTATTACAGGGAAAAAGCCTTAAACCATTGATGCAAAATAAAGATGCTGTTTTAATGAATTTTGCAATGAGTCAGTATCCTCGTAAACTTAAAAGCACAGAATCACAAACTTTAGGTTATGCAAATGGAAAGTTGATGGGATATAGTTTACGAGATAAACAGTATAGACTAACTCTTTGGATGAATAATGGCTTTACAAGTGCACAGCCGTTTACTCAGTCTAGGATTTATGCCTCAGAATTATATGATTATAAACTTGATCCATTAGAAAAAACAAACTTTACAAATGATAAACAATATGCAGATGTAAAGAAGAAATTAATGGGCGAGATGTTGATATTTTTTAAAAACCAAGAAAAGAGGTGATAAATAATAAACCTAATTAATAATTTTTATCAAGATTTGAAATTTATTAAAAGATTAGTGGCCTTATTGTCGATTTAGAGCTGTTTTTATAGAATTAAAAGTCATTTTATTTTAAATAAAAGTCGAATTTATTTAAGATTATCCCTATTATTTTTAAAATATCACCTATTTATGAAAACGCTACCTAGTAATTTAGCGGCAGCTAATTATTGTAATATCAAAATTAATGAAGTCATATAAATATCTTCTACTTATATTAAATTCATGTCTTTACCTTAACACAAATGCCCAACAAACTCGAAGGCTTGACCACGATTGGGTATTTTTAAAAAGTGATTTAGGGGGTATTTGGGAAGCAAACCGTCCAGTTAAAGTAGGTAGTTCTGAAAGTGTTCCTCTTTGGACAAAAGTTACAATTCCCCATTGTTTTAATGCGCTAGATGCAGTTGATCCAGATGTGAATTATTATCAAGGTCCTGGATGGTATCACTCTAATTTAAAAATTGAAAATCCTTATCATAATGGCAGAACAACTTTACATTTTGAAGGAGCCGGTCAAAAAACACAAGTTTACATTTACAATACCAAAGTAGGTGAACATGTGGGCGGCTATGATGAATGGACAGTTGATATTACTGATGCCGTTGAGACCTTCAAAAAAGATACTATTTTTAATGGTCGATTTAAAGGAAAAATTCCGATTTCAATCCGCTGTGATAATTCTCGAGATTTGGAAATGATTCCTTCAGATCTTTCTGATTTTAATATCTATGGAGGAATTTATCGTTATCTTAATTTAGTATATACACCCCAATTAAGTTTTGATAAAGTTTTTGCTCTCGCAAAAGTTGATAAAGATGGGAGCACAGGAACTTTAAAAATATCTTCTCGATTCGATAATCCAAATCATATAATAAGTGCAAATTTCAATATCAAAATAATAGACCCAAAAGGGAAAGTTATTAGCGAAAGCGAGAAACAAATTAAGCAATTAACAAACGAACAAGATCTCACACAAATAAATTTAAAGAAACCCATTTTATGGTCACCAGATTCTCCCAACCTCTATGTTGTTGAGGTTACAGTTGAGCAACACGGAGAAAAAACTTCTCATACAGAAAAGGTAGGTTTCCGAAATTTTGAATTCATAAAAAAGGGTCCTTTTATGTTAAACGGGAAACGTTTATTATTAAGAGGAACACATCGTCACGAAGATCATGCTGACGTTGCTGCAGCCATGACAGAGGTTATGATCCGTACTGAAATACAAATGATGAAGGATATGGGCGTAAACTTTATCCGATTGGGTCATTATCAACAATCGCGTATCATTTTGAACCTTTGCGATAGTTTGGGTATAATGGTGTGGGAAGAAATTCCATGGTGTCGTGGTGGTTTAGGTGGACAAGTATATCAGGCGCAAGCCAAAAGAATGCTCACCAATATGATAGAACAGCACTACAATCATCCCGCAATAATTATTTGGGGTTTAGGTAACGAGAACGATTGGCCTAACGATTTTACCACTTTTGATGAAAGCAAAATTAGAGCTTTCATGAGCGAACTTAATGATTTGAGTCATAAAATAGATAATACAAGGATGACCGCTATTCGCCGCTGCGATTTTTGTAAGGATATTGTTGATGTTTATTCTCCATCTATTTGGGCGGGTTGGTATCGTGGAATATATACTGATTACAAAGAAATTACGGAAAAAGAATTTGATAGCGTTGATAAGTTTTTACACGTAGAATGGGGTGGTGATAGCCACGCTGGCAGACATTCGGAAAATCCTGATGATGCAGTGAGTAAAGTAAACAGATCAAACAAGGGTGATGAAAGAGATGGAGATGCCTCGCTTTTTGGTGGAAGCGCAAGGATTTCTAAAGATGGCGACTGGAGTGAATCTTATGTTTGTAGTTTAATTGACTGGCATTTAAAAGAACAGGAAACGATGCCATGGTTAAGCGGAAGTGCCTATTGGCCATTTAAAGATTTTTCTACACCAGTAAGGCCGGATAATCCGGTCCCATATGTAAATCAAAAAGGGGTTATAGAAAGAGACTTTACCAAAAAAGAGGCATATTATGTCTTTCAATCTTATTGGACAAAAAAATTAATGGCGCATATATATGGACACAGTTGGCCAGTACGTTGGGGAGATAAGGATGAAGATAGAATGGTGAAAGTTTATGCTAATGCAGACGAAGCAGAATTATTTGTTAATGGTATAAGTCAAGGAGTTAAAAAGCGTAACAGTCAGGATTTTCCTGCTGCTGGTTTACGTTGGATGGTGAATTATAAAGAAGGAAGCAATACTTTAAAAGTTGTGGCTAGAAAAGGAAAAGAATCAGTAACTGATGAAATTACCCAAGATTATCAGACTGCTAAATGGGGTAAACCAACAAAACTGATTTTAGAAAAAATAGCTGATGATAACGGAAAAATCACCATTCAGGCTAAATTATTAGATGCCAATAACATATTGTGTCTTAATGCAAAGAACGTAATTGAGTTTGGTTTAACCGGAGATGGAAAATTAATTGATAATCAAGGTACTTCTTCTGGATCAAGAAAATTGGAGTTGTATAATGGAAGAGCTGTGATCAGTTTATATACCAATGGAGGAAAAAGCATAACCTCTGTAAAAGCGGATGGAATTGCTACAGCATTTTTAAGTTTATAAATATGTTTAGGGCGTTTGGTATACTCTTCGTTTTCTTCGTCTTTCAAAGTTGTTCTCCTAAAATCAAACTTGAGAAGTCTTCTATTGCAAACCAAACAGAAGAATTTTTAAAAAAACAAACATTAGCAGAAGCCGATTGGGCAATGCTACAAAAACCAGAAACAGTAACTAATACATCATCACCCCGAAGCGCAGGAGGCATCCATGATTTTTACTCGGAAGGAGATTATTGGTGGCCAAATCCCGAAAACCCAAATGGACCATATATTCAAAAAGACGGCTTAACCAATCCTGATAATTTTACAGCGCATCGTTTTGCGATGATTCGTTTTAGCAAAATTATTGGTGTTTTGGCTTCAGCATATAAAATCACAGGTGATGAAAAATATGTAAAACAAGCTGTTTTACATTTAAAAGCTTGGTTTGTTAATCCTGAAAGTTTGATGAACCCCAATTTGGAAAATGCACAAGCAATTAAAGGATTATTTAAGGGGCGTGGCATTGGAATTATAGATACGATTCATTTATTAGATGTTGCCCAGGGGACTTTGGTAATGAGTGCTCAAATTAATCCAACAGATTTTACTGCTATTAAAAATTGGTTTTCCGATTACACAAAATGGTTAATGACTAGTAAAAACGGTAACGATGAAATGAATGCGAAAAACAATCATGGCACTTGCTTTACCCTACAAGTTGCAGGTTTCGCTAAA
>JBBRYE010000103.1:0-13669 GCA_038237895.1 Sphingobacteriales bacterium
ACAGAGTTTATTGATATTTTTCCAACACTTTGCTAGTTAGCAAACTTAAACGTCCCTAATTATTTAGATGGAACCAGCTTAGTTAAGTTGATGAAAAACCCAAACACCGAAGGAAAAAAGTTTGCAGTAAGCCAATACCCAAGAGGCGAAAACAGCAGAGAAATCGGCCGTTTAGGCTATGCCGATGGAAAGTACATGGGTTATTCTATTAGAAACAATCGTTATAGATACACCATTTGGATGAAAGATAATTTTAGAAGCTATCAAACATTTGATGAAAAATTAATGGTTGGAATAGAACTGTATGATTACAAAAAAGACCCAAACGAAACTATGAACGTTGCTAATGAAAAACAATATATTAATACGGTTAAAAACCTTCATCAGGATATGTTGAATTTTTTAGCCTCAGAATACAAAAAAAAAGTAAAATAAATTTGCCTTAAATAGGTGCTTTTAAAATAATCAAACAACCACAAAAATAATGGGAGATTTTTCAATATTTAATAACCAACACAACCAAAGTAAATTTTTTAATAAATGGAATCTGGTAATAGTTATTGTTTTTTTTGTTTCGCTTCAAGTTCATGCGGCAACCTATACCGAAACTTCAATTGTTGGTTTAAATAGCAGAATTAATGGTTTAAATACAGTGGCGGGTGATATTGTGTTACTTGCTAATGGTACCTATATTAACGCAAATGTGGTAGTTGGTGCTAGTGGCATTACAGTTGGGGCTTTCACTTCAGGTGGAGTTACTTTTAACGGTTCATCTACCTGCTCAATTACTGGCAGCAACAATGTTTTTACCGGCTTTCAATATAAAAATGGTAATATTGGAACAGGCAATCTAGTTGAAATATATGGCAACTATAATGTTATTACCCAATGTAATTTTTTTAGTATTGTATCGCATAATTATTTACATATTCGACCAGGAAGTCAATATACTCAAATTACATATTGTAATTTAGAAGCTAAACCAGCAAATCCTGACGGAAGTCCTTTAGTAACACCATGTACTGGATGTGGAAATGCAGGTCCTAGTATCCAAATTTCTACTTCTAGCTCTGTTATTAACTACACACGAATACGATATTGTACTTTTATGAATGGCATTGGAAACAGTGGTGATTTTGGCAACGAACCTATCAGAATAGGGTTAGGTGCAGAGCAACTCAATGTAAGTGCTGCTGTAGTTGAGTATTGTTACTTTGAAAATGTAGGTCCCAGTGATGCTGAAACAGTTTCAATAAAAAGTGTGGGTAATGTGGTGCGTTATAATACGCAAAACAATAACCCGCTTGGCAGTTTTTCTTTAAGAACAGGAAACAATACTGCTGTTTATGGAAATTTCTTTATCAACTCTGGGGGAGTTCGTATAAAAGAAGGCTCAGGACATATGATTTACAATAATTATTTTCAAGGTGCGTCTACCAATAGTTCGCTAGAATTAAGAAATGATAATGCTTCTACCTCACCTACTACAGAAACATGGAGGCCAAATACGATATATATTTACAACAATACCTTTTATAATCCAGGAAATATTTACTTAAATGCAGGTAATGGCCTTTTTAAGCCAATCAATGTAGCCTTTGCAAATAATATATTTTACAAAACTTCTGGTAATATTTTTGCCGATTCAAATACAAATGTAAGTTTTAATAACAATGAATATTTTGGAGGTGCATCATTGGGGGTAAGCAGCGCCACTGCTGCACAGTTTACCAATATTGACCCTCAATTAATTCTAAATGCAAATAATTATTATGGTTTATCATCTAATAGTCCAGCTATAAACAACTCAAACGGTACTTATACCGCTATTGTAAACAACCCAAATGTAGATATTGATCCATATTTAATGTTAGATATTGAAGGCCAAACAAGACCAACAGATAAAACACAAAAAGACATGGGTGCTGATGAATATACAACGGGAACAATTACCAATAAGCCTTTAGCTAGAAGTGATGCAGGACCATCTTATTTGGTGGTTCTTTTGCCAGTAAAACTTATTTCTTTTGAGGCTAACTTACAAAACCAAAAACAAGTAAATTTAGCCTGGAAAACTGCATCAGAAAGTAATAATGACTATTTCACTGTTTCAAAAAGTGACGATGGCAAAACCTTTATTTCGCTAATAAATACACCTTCTAAGGGTGATGGTGGTGCTTATACTATCATAGATTTCGAGCCATTTGCTGGCATTAGTTACTATAAATTAAGTCAGACAGATAAGGATGGTAAAATCGAAGAACTAGCCATAAAAACCATTATGGTTGCCAACTTTAACCAAGTGGATTTGTCAATTTATCCCAAACCTGCAAATAATGGGCTTATAAATATCACAAACCAAACTTTAAGTGGTTTACAAGAGGTAGTGATTTATGATTTAGGAGGTAAAAAATTACTGAGCGATAAGGTAAATTTCATAAATGGGAATGCTTCCTATAAAATTAACGATACTTTAGGAAAAGGAATTTATATTATATATATCGGAGAGAATAAATTAAAAAGCACAATTATTATAAATTAAAGTAGTGATTTCAGCATTAAACTCTAAGGTTATATTAATTTAAAGTGATAATTTAAAATGAGTTAAACTTTATTTAAATAGAAAAGAGATTTTTGAATTTTTAAATAATTGGTTTAACAATAGTTAGGAGATTTTATTTTATATAAAAATATAAAATGTAATACATTTTAGCACAACTTTAAAGCCATAAAAACAGAATTAATTATCATACAAAAAGAGACTATGCAAGAATTAAATCCAATTCAGATTAAACAATGGGAGAAAAATTTTAAATAACATCATAAAAAATTCAATACACTAAAAGCTCTCGGCTATAAAATTTTTAAAATAATTAAAAACGAAAATTTATAAAGTAAAATATACCTTAAAACTTGATTAAATAATCATGTTTTAAGGCTTTTTGATCACTCTTTAATTTTTTTTAAGCTTTTATTTTATGAATTAATCTTGCGATAAAATCAAAGCTGTATATGGAGCAATTGAAATTTCTGAGCTATGTTCAAAACCATCACGAGCATCGGCGAAAGCCTCAACATCATAAGATTGATAATTTTCAAACTCTTCATTATAACCCTTATAATCAGAATTAAATCTTACTTTCCAAAGTCCTGCAGATGGAAAACCAATTCTGTATACGGCTTTACCTGTACCAGAAAAATTTAAGATTACAACTGTGGTATCTTTAGTGCCTCCTTCTTTCCATCGTTGGTAAGCTATTACCTTTTGCTCATTATCTGTACGGATGATTTGAATATGCTGTCCGGTTAAACCAGCTGTAATACCAGATAAATTTCTTCTTAATGTTATTAAATCTTTATGCAAATTATGATAACCTTTTAGTTTTTTTAGTCTGCTCCAATCAATAGGATCAGTATCAGAAAACCATTTATCTTCCAGTAGTTCTTGTCCTTGAAATATCATTGGTATCCCTGGTGCGGTTAAAACCATAGCCATACCCAAAGAAGCCCGCTTTTTAGAATACCAATTATTTACATCATCTGCGGCTATTTCTTCTGCTACTCTTGCACTTCCATTTGCAACTTCATCATGAGATTCTGTATAAATAACGCGTCTAAAATAATCTCCGCTATATTGATGAAGAAGTGCTTCTGCAGCTACATTCATATCACGCTCTTCATCATGTTGGGCTGTTAACAATCTGCGAACTGGATGTACAAATGCAGCATCCCATTGGCTTCCAAATCCTAAACCTTCTCCATCTCCTACCCTATCTGTAACCCAATTTAATTTGTGTAAGTCTTCTGCAACCGTCAGTTTGTAAGGATATTTTTCAGCTATTTCCTGATTAATCTCTCTTAACATAATTAATCCCTCCTCCAATTTACCATCAGGATTTTCATCTGCATTTACATTTCTTATATATGGAATCATGTCCATTCGCAACCCATCAATATGAAAATCTTCTAGCCACATTCGGGCATTGTCCTTTATATAATTACGAACGGCTTCCCTTCCGTAATCAGGTCTGGTATCACCCCAAGGGGTATTAGAACGCCAATCATTGTAAAAATAAATTCCACCTTTATCGTTTTCACTCCAACCATCAAACTGCCATAAATCTAAATCAGACGGACCAAAGTGATTATAAACTGCATCTAAAATTATTGCAATTCCATTTTTATGAGCCTCTTTTACCAATTCCTTTAAAGCATCTGGCCCCCCGTATTCTGTTTCTATAGCGAAAGGATAAGATGGATTATAACCCCAAGAAAAACCGCCAGGAAACTCATAAGGTGGCATAATTTCTATCACATTAATTCCTAATTCTTTTAAATATGGGATTTTATCTTTTAGTGTATAAAAATCGCCGGGCTTACCTTCTTCTTTTACATTAAATGTCCCTAAGTGTAATTCATAAATTACAGCTTCATTCCAATATGGCATAAAAGATTCGTCGCCTTCCCAACTAAAATTAGTGTTATCATAAACAACAGAGTTACCATTAGAATGCATCATCTCTTTTGAGTATGGATCATTTTTAGGTAGTACTTTATCATCTTGAGTGATGATTACAAATTTATACTCGCTTTTAGCCTTTGCGTTTGTTGCATTACCAGCATAATATCCGTCTTCTTCATGTGCTAATTCTAGTTCATTGGATGTCCAATTATTAAAATCGCCCATAACAAAAACTTTTTTAGCGTGTGGAGCCCAAACTCTAAAAAACACTCCCTTATCATGTAAAAGAGCACCCATTCCGTCAAAGTGTATTTTTTCGTCTATATCTGATTGCATATATCAATTTTATAAAAAAATAATAAGCTAATTCTAAGCCAATTTTTTCTTATTAAGAAATATTTGATATTCTGATATTTTGAGAGTTGACAAAATTTGTTTGAATCTTGATTTCAGGATTAAATTAGTCTGAATCTCGATTTTTAGCATTAAAGGATTAACAAGATTAACCTTAAAGCCATGTTGGTTAATTATATCAGTTTTGGAGTAATGATAATTAGTGTAATAATGGCAAATAACTTTCTCGCATATTTTGCTGATTATCGAATAAAGCTTTTATTATATTTGCGCCTAATGCTTTAAACCTTATGCCTTTTGAAATTAAAAACTTGACATTTTATTCTTTTCCACTGTGATTTTTCTCCGTGTTCTCTGTGGTTAATACGCCTTTTTTTTGGGAAAAATCAATGAAGCTACCACACTCACGGTTAAAATACCTAAAATCACAAAAAGAGAATCTATAGTATTAAAGCCCAATTTTACTAACCAATGATGAGCGAGCATTTTTACGCCAATAAAAACCAACAAAACTGCCAAACCAGTTTTTAGATAATGAAATTTATCAATCACGTTTACCAAAAGGAAAAACATAGATCGCAATCCTAAAATCGCAAATATGTTAGAAAAGAAAACGATATATGGATCTTTAGTCACCGCGAAAATGGCAGGAATTGAGTCTACCGCAAAAATTACATCGGTAAATTCTATCACCAACAATACTAAAAAAAGAGGAGTAATAAATAATTTATGATTTTTTTTATGAAAGAAATTATTGCCCACATATTCTGGGTGGACAGGAAAATACTTAGAGACTAATCTCACTACTTTATGGTTATCAGGGTCTATTTTTTCATCATTATCCCGACTAAAAAACATAGTTAAGCCACTGTAAATTAAGAATATACCAAAAATGTATAATATCCATCCAAATTCATTAATTAACGTTGCACCTAAAAAAATAAAGATAAATCGCATTATTACAGCACCAAGAATTCCCCAAAACAACACCCTATGATAATATTTTTTATCTACAGAAAACGCGGTAAATATTAAAACCATAACAAAAATGTTATCTACTGATAATGCGTATTCTATAACATATCCTGTAATAAATTCTAAGCTTAAATTATCATTATATTTATTTAGATTCTCTTGAAAATTAGCAGAGTTTATGGTAATGTTATGCTGATGATTTTTTACAATTTGTTCTAATTGTACTTGGCTAGTTATATTATGTAATTGCTGTCCTTCGGCTTTTAAAAAAAAATAAAAAGCGATAGCAAATGATACCCAAACTGCACTCATAATTGCTGCCTGTGTTAGCGTTACAGGACTATCCTTTTTATGGAAAAGACCTAAATCCAGCGACAGCATTAATATGATAAACAGGGTAAATGCCCCAAAGAAAATTAATTCGTGACTCATTTATTTTTTTCTCTCGGTAGTAAAACGTACCAATTGTTCTAATCCTGTTTTAGATGCTGATTCAGGAAATTTAGAAATAATATCAAATGCCTTGGCCTGATATTTCATCATTTGTTCTTCGGCGTAAGCCAAACCACCACTTTGCTGTACAAAATTTATAATTTGATTAATTTTTGTAGGATCATCATCATGATTTTTAACCAAATTAATCATTTTCTTTTTTTCTGATTTATCAGCTTTATTTAATGCGTAAATCAGCGGAAGCGTTACTTTTTTTTCTTTGATATCAATTCCTTTAGGTTTCCCTACATCATCTACGCCAAAATCAAACAAATCATCTTTTATTTGAAAAGCTATACCAATATTTTCTCCAAAAGAATGCATTAACTTAACAGTTTCATCATCTGCACCAGCAGATGTAGCACCTGCAGCACAACAAGACGCAATTAAAGATGCTGTTTTTTGTCTGATTACTTCATAATAAATGGACTCACTAATATCCATTTTACGCACTTTTTCAATCTGTAACAATTCGCCTTCGCTCATTTGTTGTACAGCATCCGAGACAATTTTTAACTGCTTAAATTCATTATTATCAACAGAAAGTTGCAAACCTTTGGCCAACAAGTAATCGCCAACTAAAACAGCAATCTTATTTTTCCATAAAGCATTAATAGAGAAAAAACCACGGCGCTCAAAAGAATTATCTACTACATCATCATGCACTAAAGTTGCAGTATGCAGCAGTTCTACCAATGATGCGGCCCTATATGTAGATTCTGTTATGCCACCGCAAATATTTGCTGAAAAGAAAACAAACATTGGGCGCATTTGCTTACCTTTTCTTTTTACAATATAATGGGTGATGCGATCTAAAAGCGGAACAGAACTTTGCATAGAAGCTTTAAACTTCTCTTCAAAAGCATCTATTTCTTTTTCTATGGGTTTTTTAATCTGATCTAATTTCAGCATTTTCAAAAAACAAACCGTTTTGATTATGGTTTGCAAACATAATGTAAAAAACCCGATTAAGGGAATGTAATCATCATCCTTTAACTAAGTTTATCTGCTAATTCTATATCTTTACTTTTATAAAAAATTAATAATGAAAAAAATTCTCTTCTCTATTTTTTTATCTTTTTCTATGCTATCAAATAATTTTGCACAAGAAAAAGAAAAAGCTAAAACGGATTTTAAATTTTTTAACTGGAGCGCTTTGAGCTACACTTTTGGTTTAAATGATGCGGTTATTGGTCAAAAAATAAATTCTTTACACATTAAAAGTGTTTTCGGTTTAGGAACTCCACAAACAGGATTTGGAATAGGTTTAGAAAATGCAACATTTAAAAATTCTGATAGTAGTAACGGAGCAAATTTTAATACCTTAAGCATAAGCGGTAATTTACATCAATTATTAAAACCTATAAATGATGACGATCTAAACTTTTTTATCAAAGGTGGCGCTGGTTATGCAATCAAAATTTTTGATGGAAATGATAAAGGATTAAATTATGAAGCGAGCGTTGGGGCTATTTTTACAACCAAGAAAAAATCTAAATATTTTTTACAGGCTATTTATAATTATCAAGAAATAGATGGTTTTATACTCACTACAGGTAAACCAAAAATCATTTCTTTGGGTTTGGGAATTGGAACTTGGGTTTCTAGGTAGAAATTTAATTTGTCTGAATCTTGATTTACCAGATTTTAAGATTAACAGGATAAATCTTATTTGACGCAGATTTGTGAAATATTTTTATCGTTTCAGATTAGTGAAATTAGTGGCGAAAAATCAATAAATATGAGGCAAAGATAATTGATATTTTACAGCTACAATCCTGATTATGAATACAATGCCAACTGCTGTAAATTTTACAATTGCCTCATCAAAACCTAAATATCTCAATAAAAGATAAACTAAACCACCAATAATACAAGCAGTAGCATAAATTTCTTTTCTAAAAATTAGTGGAATATTGTTTAATAAAATATCTCTGGTAATACCGCCAAAGCACCCAGTTACTGTTCCTAAAGCAACACAAATACCAGGACTTAAATCAAATGCTAAACCTTTTTGTAAACCAACAACTGTAAAAAAGCCAAGACCCAGAGAATCAAAAAGAAATAAAGTGATTTTTAACATTTTAATTTTTTTCCAAAAAATCATGGCTAATATTCCTGTAACTAAGATTAGCAAAGAATAATTTGCATTTTTTAGCCAAAAAACTGGAGTATCGCCAATTAAAATATCTCTTAAAGTACCACCTCCAACAGATGTTGCAAAAGCAATAATAAGAACACCAAAAGCATCTAACCTTTTTTGCATAGCTGCAAAAGCACCTGAAACGGCAAATGAAAAAGTACCCAAAATGGTAATTACCTCGCCAACATTTAAATTAGATAGCTCCATTTCGTTTTCTTAAAAACCATTCTACACTCAATAAAAGCATAATTAGAGCAAATATCCATTTTAAATTAATTAGGGCATCGTAACTTTTTTCTTCATAACTTATCGTTTTCACTTTCTCGTTATTTGGAATTAGGTTTTCTAAACTTAAAAGATTTTTTGGCTCCACCATTTGTCCGCCACTTGTATTTGCCATATTAAACAACAATTGATGATTAGCTGTTGTCTGCATTAACTCGATGTTTAACTGCTCTATTAAAAACTGTCCGTTAACAGTAAAAATGCTTTTTCCGAGTTTTGTTTTCGCTTCAAAAGTATATTCATCTGCAGGTAGAAATCCTGCATTTAATTGATAAGATTTTCCAGCTTTAGTAAACTGAAAACTATATTTTTTTCCAGATTTACCCCTTAAATCAATGCTTACATCGGGCTGATTATTTAAATTATAAGCATCATCATAAAGTTCTGCATTTAAAATAATTGGTTCATTATCTGCAAATTTTGCTTTAGCAGGATAAACCCTAAATTTTCTTTGATCGTCTTTTGCGCTCAAATACTGAACAGATTTAGAAATGAGTTCGTCAAAAGCAATATGATTTTCATTTTTTTCAAAATCTTCTATTCGCCAACGCCAAATTCCTTCACCAGTTAAAATTGCAGTCTTTACTCCAGTATCATTTCCAAAAGCGAGCAAAGGAGCATTTGTTTTAAGGTTTCCGATTTGTTGGTTAAACAAAACTGAGCCTGCACTTTTTAAACTATAATTGCCAAAAGAAGACGTTAAAGGTGCTAATGAATGGAGACGATTTTTACTTTCTTCGCTTAGGCTAAAAGCCGTAAATTCTGGATTTAAAAACGCTGAATATTCTTGTGAAGCGTTATTACCACTTATGTTTAACAAATTTTGTTTTTGGCTTAAAGCCGATGTATTGGTTTGATTACCAATAATAAACCATTTTGATTTTTTTGAAGTTTGATCAAAAATTTGATTAACTGGATGGCTTGTTGAGGGTAAGTTATGAAAAATAATCAATCCATAATTGGTGATATCTTTTGGTAAATCATCAGCGAAAGCAAGTTTTACTTCATAGTTTTTATTACTTTCTATAGCTTGTTTTATGGCACTGATATCTGGATGTGGAGCATCTGCAAGGATCAATATCTTTTCTTTTCCGTCTAAAACTTCTACAAAAATGGTTTGAGTATTATTTTCTATTGTAAGTTCATCTTTAATGAGATTAGCAGTAATAATAATTTTCTGAATTCCTTTCTTTCTTGTTTCTATGTTGATTTTAAACGTTTTATACCAATTGTCTTTATCAATACTTAAAGCAATATTTTTAGATTGACCATCGTTGGTAATGATTTTTAAAGAAGAATTTAATCCCTTTGCCTTAAATGCAGAAACTGGTATTTCTATTTCATGATCGTTCCCTAAATAAACCAAATTATTATAATTGATAGGAGAAACAATTAAATCTTTTTTGGGAATGGTATCTCCTAAAGCAATGGTATAAATTGGAAACAATTGTCTTTTTGCATCGGCAATTGGGTTAGTACCACGATTATAAATCCCATCAGAAGCAAAAATTAAAGCTCCAATATTTTGATTGGTATATTGATCTTTAATGTATTGGAAAAGTTGCGAAAAATCTGTTTGCTTTAGATTCTGTTTAAAGTTAAAGTCTAAGTTTACACCATCGCCAAAGTTTAAGGTTTTAACTTCATAATTAGCGGATAAATTAGAAACCAATTTATTGAAATCTTGGTGATATTTTAAGGTATCAAAACCTTTATCCTTGGCAAAAGCAATAGAAGCAGAAGCATCCTGAGCAATAATAATAAGCGGTTTTTCTAATCTTTGTTTGATAGATTTTAAAAGTGGAGACAATAATAGAAAAGCTAAAACGCCGATGATTATAAATCTTGTAGCGAATAATATGACTTTTATATTTTTATCATCAATATTACTTTTTTGATATAATAACCATGCAAACCCAAAACCCAATATTAAACAAGGGATTATGAACCAAGCGCTTACATCGTTAAAAAGTAATGAGAATAATAGAGGCATATTTAATGAGTAAATATGAGGTTTTATGTTTTGGAAAGGAAATAAAAATTGATTTGCAAAAAAGAGCGAAGTAAAACTCCACTCTTATTTCTTTATTCTTTCATCTTTAAATCTTTGCACTTCTAAAGCATTCCTCCACAAACACTTAAAACCTGTCCAGTTATATAAGAACTCATATCAGATGCTAAAAACACACATACATTTGCAATATCTTCAGTCTCTCCTGCCCTTTTAAGTGGGATATCCTTTTCCCAACCCTCCACAACTTTTGGGTCTAGAACTTCTGTCATTTCTGTCCGGATAAAACCTGGTGCAACCACATTACTACGTATATTTCTAGAGCCTAATTCTTTGGCCACCGACTTTGTAAAGCCGATAATTCCAGCTTTTGAAGCAGCATAATTAGCCTGACCAGCATTTCCCTGTACGCCAACAACAGAACTCATATTAATAAAAACGCCTTTACGGTTTTTCATCATAATTTTTGAAGCCGCTTTTGTTGTATTAAAAACCGATTTTAAGTTAACTTCAATCACATCATCGAAGTTTTCCTCACTCATACGCATCAACAATCCGTCTTTTGTGATTCCTGCATTATTTACTACAATATCTAAAGTACCAAAATCTGCAACTATATCATTTATCAATTGCTCTGCTTCTGCAAATTTTGAAGCATCAGAACGATAACCTTTTATTTGTGTTCCAAAACTTTGTAGTTCTTTCTCAAGAGCTTCTCCTTTTTCTACTGATGATAGATAAGTAAAAGCCACTTTTGCACCATGTTCTGCAAATTTTTCAGCTATTTTACGTCCTATTCCTTTAGATGCGCCAGTAATTAACGCTGTTTTTCCTTCCAGTAATTTCATGATTTTTTGTAATATAATTTGGTGTGAAAATAGGGATTTTTTAGAAAATAGAGATTCTAGTTTCCCTCTTCTCTCAATTTTTTGATTTTTTCTAAAGCCATTACGTCAATTTGGTCCTTAGGACGATTAGCTGCTTTTTTTGAGGTAATGAGTTGATTAATGTGAAGAAACGGAACTTTTACATCCAATATATCAGCAAAAGATGCTAGTTTATAAGCCATATTAAATTCAATGTTTTCTAGACCTTTTAATTCAGTCATAATATCAACCTCCAATGTATTATCTAATCTAAAAGTTGTCCATCCAGCAACAAATTGGGTAGTTTCAATAAATTTGAAATCTCCTAATCCATAAGCTTTAAAAGCTTCTCTGAGTTTTTTCCTATTTTCAATGGAATCTTTTAACCAAATATCAATATCATTAGTAGTTCTATGATATCCATGAAGATTTGTGGCTATACCACCAATCATAATATATTCAACTTTAGCATTATTCAGGCATCGCCATAATTTCAGCAGTTCTTCATCAAAAATATCCATTATTACAATGTTTGACTATCGTCTTTTTGATGAGTAATTTTCGCATTTCTTAACATAATATCCATTTTCATTAATCGAGTCATCACAAAAAATCTTTCCGTGTAAGAGGTTTTTAAAGCTCTTCTTAACAAATCCATTTCTGCTTTTTCAAAATTAGCATCAGTATCTGAAACTTTGGACGCAATTATCGAACTCTTATATTTCATTTTGTAAACCCTCTTAACAAAAATTGCTTTATATAAATTTAAGAAAAAATCTATTTAACCTTAGCCATACTTTCTAATTCCTTTTTCAAAAATAATCCTGTAAAGCTTTCTTTCACCTTAATTAAGCCTTCTGGTGCGCCAGCATAAAGGATATTTCCACCTCCAGAGCCTCCTTCTGGTCCTAAATCTATCACATGATCTGCAACTTTTATCACATCAAGATTATGCTCAATAACCAAAACTGTGTTTCCCTTATCAACTATTAAATTTATAACTCCAAGAAGTACATTAATATCTTCAAAATGCAAACCTGTGGTAGGTTCATCCAATATATAAAATGTGTTTCCAGTATCTTTTTTTGATAGTTCTGTTGCTAATTTAACTCTTTGTGCTTCACCGCCAGATAGTGTAGTAGAAGACTGACCTAAAGTGATATAACCTAAACCAACATCTTGTAAAGTTTTTATTTTACGATAAATGGATGGAATATTTTCGAAGAAATTAACTGCATCTTCAATGCTCATATCCAACACATCAGAAATTGATTTTCCGCGGAAACGAACTTCTAAAGTTTCACGATTATAACGTTTGCCGCCACAAGCTTCACAAGGCACTTGTACATCCGGCAAAAAGTTCATTTCAATTACTTTCATTCCGCCACCTTGGCAAACTTCGCACCTGCCACCTTTTACGTTAAAAGAAAAACGACCAGGTTTATACCCTCTAATTTGCGATTCTGGCAAGGCGACAAATAAATTTCTAATATCAGAAAAAACTCCGGTGTAAGTAGATGGATTTGACCTCGGCGTACGACCAATTGGAGTTTGATCGATCTCAATTACTTTATCAATATGCTCTAAACCTTTAATTTCTTTAAAAGGCATCGGCGTTTTCTTTGCCCTAAAGAAATGTTTGTTTAAAACAGGATATAAAGTTTCTCCAATTAAAGTAGATTTTCCACTTCCAGAAACTCCAGTAACGCAAATCAGTTTTCCTAAGGGAAAATCTACACTTATATTTTTAAGGTTATTTCCACTTGCTTTTTTTAGTGATAAAACCTTTCCATTTCCTTCCCTTCTTTTTTCAGGAATGGCAATTTCTCTTTCCCCATTTAGATAAGAAGCTGTTAAAGTATGAGAAGCCAAAACTTCTGCTGCAGTGCCTTGTGCAACAACTTGTCCGCCGTGTACGCCCGCTGCCGGACCCATATCTATCACATAATCAGCTTCTAAAATCATATCCTTATCATGCTCTACCACCAAAACGGTATTGTTTAAATCACGAAGATTTTTTAAAGCCTTTATTAATCTATCATTATCTCTTTGGTGTAAACCAATGGAAGGTTCATCCAAGA
>JBBRYE010000104.1:0-13634 GCA_038237895.1 Sphingobacteriales bacterium
AATTGACTTAGTGTTAATTGTACACTATTTTAAATAATTTGAATAAATAATTAATATTTGTTAATATACATGATGTTAATTATTCTATTTCTAATGGTAAGAGGATCATAAAATCAAACAATATATATCATCGTTTTTTAATCTTTTATATATAATTTGGTTTATAAATAAATCTCTACTAATTTAGTAGTATAAAATAAAATATATAAATTATGTTAAGATTAGGCGATATAGCTCCAAATTTTAAGGCGAAAACCTCAGCAGGAGAGATTGATTTTTATGATTATTTAGGAGACAGTTGGGGAGTTTTATTTTCTCATCCGGCAGATTATACTCCAGTTTGTACTACAGAGTTAGGCCGTACAGCTTCCTTAAAGTCGGAGTTTGATAAAAGAAATGTAAAGGTTATTGCGTTAAGTGTAGATTCAGTAGAATCTCATAAGGGATGGATTAGTGATATTAATGAAACACAAAATACAGAAGTTAATTTTCCTATAATAGCAGATGAAGATAAAACAATCTCTGAAGCTTATGGGATGTTACACCCAAACGCATCTGCAACTTTAACTGTTAGGTCATTATTTATTATTGCGCCAGATAAAACTGTTAAATTGATGATAACCTATCCAGCATCAACGGGAAGAAATTTTCAAGAAGTTTTAAGGGTAATAGATTCATTACAACTAACAGCTTATCATAGTGTAGCTACACCAGCAGATTGGAAAGATGGCGAAGATGTAGTTGTTTCTCCAGCTATTAAAACTGAAGATATTGCTGCAAAATTTCCTAAAGGATATACAGTAATTAAACCTTACTTAAGAACAACACCTCAGCCAAATAAATAATAATTTGTTTCCTGATAAATTATTATAAATTTGAGTATTAACTAAATTAGAATCAAGCTCATGTTTTCAATACAGAATTGATTTTATTTTCAATTTTAATTTTTAAAATCAATATAATGGAAACAGGTAAAGTAAAATGGTTTAATGCACAAAAAGGATTTGGATTTATTATTTTTCAAGGAAAAGATATTTTTGTCCACTTTAAAGATGTTGAAGGTGGTGTAAATGGAATTAAAGATAATGATGATGTAGAATTTGAAGTTTCTGACGGTAAGAAAGGCCCTCAAGCTGTAAACGTTAAAAAAGTATAAGCGTTTATAAAATTTTCTCAAAAAGCTCGACCCAAAAATCGAGCTTTTTTGCATAAAAAAAAGCCGATTTAATTAAAATCGGCTTTTGATTATGTTGTTTTTTTAATTAAATATCAAATGAAAAATCATCGTCAGATTTCACAGGTGCTCCATCTGGATTAAATTCGTATTTCTTTTCTACCACTTCTTGATTAGCCTTAATATATTCTATGGTTTGTGTTAGGCCTTCGGCAAATTTTTCAAAATCTTCTTTGTATAAAAAGATTTTGTGTTTAATAAAAACACCATCTTCTAATCTTTTCTTACTTTCTGTGATGGTAACATAATAATCGTTTGATCTAGTTGCCTTTACGTCAAAAAAGTAAGTTCTTTTTCCTGCTCTAACCTTCTTAGAATAAACTTCTTCTCTTTCCCTGTTATCGTAATCTCCCATTTTAAATAAAATTTGTGGTTTGTTGCAGTAAATAAATAAAGAAAATATTGAAGTTCCAAATAAACTGTAAAGTTTAAGATAATTCTTGCTGTTCTTCTAGTAACTGCTTTTCGTAAAGTTCAAAATAAACTCCCTTTTTGCTCATTAAAAGGGTATGGGTGCCATGTTCTACAATTTCACCATTATCTAAAACAATAATTTTATCAGCATTTTTTATTGTAGAAACCCTATGAGCAATTAAAATGCTCGTTTTACCTTTCATTACCTTTCCTAAGCTATTTAAAATCTCTTCTTCTGTTTTAGTGTCAACTGCAGAAAGGCAATCATCAAAGATTAAGATTTGAGGAGATTTAATAATCGCCCTTGCAATTGAAACTCTCTGCTTTTGCCCGCCAGATAAAGTAATTCCTCTTTCACCGATAAACGTTTCAAATTTTTTATCAAAAGCAACGATATTTTTATAAACAGCAGCATCTTTTGCAGCTTGTTCTACTTTTTGCATATCTAGTTGGTCTTGGCCAAATGCGATATTTCTTGCAATAGTATCAGAAAAAAGAAAAACTTCTTGTGGCACAAAACCAGTTTGGCTTCTATAATCTTCTAAGTTTAGATATTTTATATTGGTATTATCAATTTTAATCTCTCCTTTGTCAACATCGTACATCCTCATCACTAAATTAGCGATGGTAGATTTTCCCGATCCAGTTCTTCCAATTATGGCCAATAATTCTCCTTCCTTAACCTCAAAAGAAACATTTTTTAAAGCTTGAATTCCAGTATCAGGATAAGTAAAACTTACATTTTGAAAAGAAATTGCTCCATTAACCTTAAAAGGATTTGGATTTGGATTGATGATTTCTGGTTTAGTTTTTAAAAATTGATTAATTCTTTTCTGTGATGCAGCAGCTCTTTGTATTAAAGAAGTAACCCATCCTAAAGAAGTAACAGGGAAAGTCAGTTGGTTAACATAAACTATAAATTCGGCAATATTTCCACTACTTATTTTCCCATTCATTACTTGTAAACCACCAATATAAATAGTAATAATGGTACTTAAGCCAACCATTAAAAGCATAGTTGGAAAAAAAAAAGCTTGTACTTTAACCAAATCTAGCGATTCTGATTTATAAGCTTCGCTCTCTTTAGCAAATCCGTCTCGGATATTATTTTCTCTAACGTAAGATTTCACTACTCTAATCCCTGAAAAAGTTTCTTGAACAAAAGATGATAGAGTGCTTAATCGTCTCTGGATTTTTTCGCTTTTATGGTTTATGATGCTATTGACATAATATATGGTAATTGCTAATAATGGGAGAGGAGCTAAGCAATAAAGAGCTAGTTTTACATTTACACTTAGCATGGCTATAATAATTAACACAAATAAAAAAGATGTATTAATAGTGTACATAATAGCAGGGCCAACGTACATCCTAACTCGGCTAACATCTTCGGTAACTCGGTTCATTAAATCACCTGTATTATTACGCCTGTAAAACGCCAAAGAAAGCTTCTGATATTGATTATAAATCTCGTTTTTTAGATCAAACTCAATATGCCTACTGGTAAGAATAATGGTTTGGCGCATAAAAAACAAGAACAATCCTCTTATTAAAGCAATTACTATAACTAATCCTCCAAATAATAATAAACTAGATCCAAAAATATTTAATATTAAAGATTGCTTATCAAACCCGTTAAAAAGGCGATAAAGAGCAATATTCTCATTTACTAAATCAAAAGCAATACGGATTATTTGAGCAGGTAAAACCGCAAAAAAATTTGAAATTATTACAAAAAGAACACCAGGTAAAAGTTGCCATTTATATTTGAGGAAGAATTTATTTAAGTATGCTAGTTCTTTCATTTATCGATTTACAAAAATAGTAAGATAATTGTTTACAGGATTGATAAAGTGAAAAAAATTCAAATCATTACCTTTTAAACATATTTATTTTCTGACACCGATAAAAAAATCTACTTTTGCAGAATAAAAAGCATCAAATTTTTGCTGTAATATGTCCTCAATTCAATTAGAAGAACACTCTATTTTTAACCAGCTGAGCGCTTGCGGTCATCAAAAAGTTGTTTTTTGCAATGATGATGATACAGGCCTTAGGGCAATTATCGCCATTCATGATACAACTTTGGGTCCTGCAATTGGAGGAACAAGAATGTGGTCTTATGCATCTGAACAAGAAGCTTTAAGTGATGTTTTAAGATTATCGCAGGCAATGACTTACAAAGCTGCAATTACTGGTTTAAACCTTGGCGGTGGTAAAGCTGTAATAATTGGAGATAGTAGAACTGATAAAACCGAAGCTTTAATGCGAAGGTTTGGAAGGTTTATAGAAAACTTAAACGGAACTTTTATAACTGCAGAAGAAGTAGGTACTGGTATAAAGGATATGGAATATATCCGGATGGAGACCAAACATGTTACAGGAATTCCAGAAAGTATTGGAGGAGCTGGTGATCCATCTCCAATAACCGCAAAAGGGGTTTATATGGGGATTAAAGCTAGCGTAAAAGAACTTTTTGGCACTGATAGCTTAGCAGGAAGAACTATTGCAGTACAAGGAACAGGGCATGTTGGCGAAAATCTAGTCGCTTTATTAAGGGCAGAAAATGCTAAGGTATATGTAAGTGATATCAATGAAGAGCGTTTGGGTAAAGTTGCTAAAAGATATGGAGCTGAAGTTGTAAATAATAACAACCTATTTGACCTAAATTTCGATATTTATGCACCTTGCGCACTTGGCGCAACTGTAAACGCCGAAACAATTAGTAAAATGAAATGCGGTATTATTGCAGGATCGGCAAATAACCAATTGGCAGATGAAAAAACAGATGGACAACTGTTATTAGATAAAGGAATATTATATGCACCAGATTATTTGATAAATGCCGGAGGATTGATCAACTGCTACTCTGAAATTGCTGGCTACAATAAAAAAAGAACCATGCAACTTGCCGAAAATATATACGAAGCAACGAGAGAAGTATTAAAAAAATCTAAATTAGAGAATATCCCTACTAACTTAGCAGCAAATAAAATTGCTGAAAAGCGAATTCAAGATATTAAAAAAATAAAATCATCATATTAATTATAATTTATATCGGTTGAAAAACCAAATCGTTCTTTAAAAATGTTAAACAGAAGGCACCTAAGGGTAAAGGTAATGCAAACTTTATATGCATTTCAACAGGCAGAAGTAAAAGATATTAGGCTTCAAGAAAAAAACCTTTTAACAAGTGTAGATAAGGTTTTTGAAATGTATATCGGTTTATTGGCGCTTATTGTTGATATTATCAATTATGCTGAAATAGATTCTATAGATAGAGCTAATAAGCATTTACCTTCTGAAGATGATTTAAATGCTAACTTAAAGGTTTTAAACAATTTGTTTGTTAAGATTTTATTAAACAATAATGAATATTTAACATCTATTAAAAAGTATAGAACATCTTGGGATTTTGATCCAGAACTAGCAAGATCATTATTTGCCACATTAAGAGTTTCTGAAGAGTATAAGGCATATATTCAAAATCCAGAACACGACCTACACACAGATAAAGATTTAATTAAGTTTATTTTCAAAAAAGTAATATTAAAATCTACTTTAGCGCAACAAGCCTTAGAAGAAAAGCATCTGAATTGGCAAGTAGATCAGGATGTTTTACAGGCAATGATTGCCAAAACTTTAAAGAATTTTGATTCTGAAACTGGTAAAAATAATTTAGCAAGTATAAGTGCAAGCTGGGCAGAGGATAAAGAATATATTTTAGACCTTTATCAAAAAACAATTGCTAATGATGCATCTTTCCAAGAAATGATTAGCAATAAAACAAAAAATTGGGATGCTGATCGTATTGCTTTGGTAGATGTGATTTTAATGAAAATGGCTTTGGCAGAATTTGTTTTCTTTACTAGCATCCCCTTAAAGGTAACTATCAACGAATATTTAGAAATAGCAAAAGAATTTAGCACACCCAAGAGTAATTCGTTTATTAACGGTATTTTAGATAAAATTTTAGACGATTTAAAAAGCCAAGGAAAAATTAAAAAATACGGTAGAGGATTATTATAATATGAGAAAATTAGTTTTTAGTTTATTCACAGTTGCTATTCTTGCTTCTTGCAATAATGGGAAATCTGCGCAAAGTGGGAATTCTGATAGTGTAAGTGTAAATCAAACATCATCAGTTGATAGTGCAAGTGCACCAAAATTTAAATTTGAAAAAGAAGTTTATGATTTTGGGAAAATAACCGAGGGAGAAAAAGTTTCATTTGATTATGAATTTACCAATATCGGAAAAACCCCTTTAATAATAAAGGAAGCGGTTGCAACTTGTGGTTGTACAATACCAGAACCACCAAAAGAACCAATTGCTCCAGGCGCTAAAAGTAGAATAAAAGTAGTATTTAGTAGTGCCGGAAAAGAAGGGTTACAAGATAAGGTGGTAACTATAACTGCAAACACTATCCCCGCACAAACACAAGTTCATTTAATAGGAGAAGTAACCAAAAAATAATAATTATATAAATATGTTGAATTTAATTTTATTAGAATTACCAAGTAATATCATGAGTTTTTTACCAATGATATTAATTGTTGTAGTGTTTTATTTTTTTATGATAAGACCGCAAATGAAAAAAGCAAAAGATCATAAAAAGTTTGTTGCCGACCTTAAAAAGGGTGATAAGGTAATTACTACTGCAGGCATACACGGTAAAATTGCAGATATGAACGAAACTACATTTTTGATAGAAACTGAAGGTGGTGGTAAAATTAGATTTGATAGATCTGCTGTTTCTTTAGATGCTTCTAAAGCATTAAATGCTTAAGATTCTTTATTAAAATTAATGCCGTTTCTTTAATTATAGGAAACGGCATTTTTTATTTTATATATTTTAACAAGCCACATCCTCTTAACAAGTACAGTCTACCATAAAAAATATATTTGATAAATTAACTATTCTTGCAAAATGGCAATCATAAAATTATCAGCTGTAGAACGTAGAAAATTAAGCATTTTTTTAACTTGCTTAATTTTAGCTGTTTTGGCTTGGTTATTTTTTTCTTTGTCTAATAATTATGAGTATGAGGTTAAAACTGCAGTAAGTTTTAAAAATCCCCCAATAAACAAGGCTTTTAATCCATTACAATCAGATACAGTAACTTTAACAGTTCAAGGTACTGGTTGGCAGTTGTTATTTACTAAAATGAGGATTTATCCTAAGGAAGTTAAAGTGAATTTATTGCCTTTGCAAAAAAGAAATTTTGTCACATTTGCAAATCAATTAAAAGAAATTAATAAGGATTATTCTACACAACAAAAAATTATTAATGTTGTGCCCGATACTTTATATTTTGATTTTACTACAAGAAAAGTAAAGAAAGTGCCAGTTAAATTATTAACAAAACTCACTTTTGTAAAGCAATTTGGGCAATCAAAAGATATCATCATAAATCCAATAGAGGTTACAGTTACCGGCCCTCAAAGTGATTTAGACAAAATAAATTTCTGGCCTTCTGATACTTTAATTAAGAAAAACGTTAACAACGATATTAGCGCAAACGTTAATCTAAGCCGATCTAACGAGCCAAATATTTCTGTATTTCCATCTTTAGCCCAAATTAAAATCCCTGTAGAAGAATTTACAGAAAAATCACTAAACATTGCTGTTAAGGTAATTAATAACAGAGAATATTATAATATTAAGTTAATTCCTGAAAAAGTAAAAGTTGTTTTCATGGTTCCATTATCTTTATATGAAAGCATAACTGAAGATGATTTTGAAGCTACTGTAAATTTTGATTTATGGAAGATTGATAATATGCACCAACTACCTGTTGTTATTAAAAAGAGAAAATCATTTTTGAAATTTAGAAGAGTAGAACCAAATCAATTAGATTTTTTTATTAAAAAGTAATGTTTAAAGTTGGCATAACAGGCGGAATTGGTAGCGGGAAAACAACTGTTTGTAAAATCTTTGAAATTTTAGGAATTCCGGTTTTTTATGCAGACGATGTTGCAAAGCTATTAATGCTTACCAACTTAGAATTAATAGATGCAATTAAGCAAAACTTTGGAGAAAACTCTTACCTGGCCACAGGAGAAATAAACAGAAAATATATTGCTAACCAGGTTTTTAATAATGCTAAGAAACTAGAAATATTAAATAATTTAGTACATCCTCACGTTTTTAAAGAAATGAATTTTTGGAGCGAAGAACAAAAATCACCTTATGTTTTAAAGGAAGCGGCTTTACTTTTTGAAAGTAAATCTTATTTACAAAACAACATCAATATTCTGGTAAGTTCGCCATTAGATTTACGCTTTAAAAGGCTAATTAATAGGGATAACACAACTAAAGAAAAAATACAGGAAAGAGTGGATAATCAATTATCCGAGGATGAAAAAAAGAATTTAGCTCATTATATTGTGAATAATAATGAACAAGATTTTTTGATACCCCAAATATTAAGTCTCCATCAAATTTTTTTACAAAAGGCTAAACAACATAATTATTAATGGAAGAGGATTTTTTAATTAAAACTCCACAAGGTTTGTATTGTAAATATGGTGATTTCTATATCGATGCTATTCTTCCAGTAAATAATGTATTAATCACACATGCTCACGGGGATCATGCCAGGCCTCACAATCAGCATATTTTTTGCACAACTCCTACTAAAAATATAATGGAGTTAAGGTTTAAAAAAAATGCAGGTAAATTTTTTCATGAGTATAATTATCATCAAGAATTTAAAATGGGAGAAGTGCTCATTTTATTTTTACCAGCCGGACATATTTTAGGTTCTGCCATGATAAAAATGGTTTACAATAACTATTCTTATCTTTTTACTGGCGATTATAAATTACAAGAAGATGCTACTTGTGAATCTATAGAATTTTGCAAAGCAGATGTATTGATTACTGAAACTACATTTGCTAATCCAGATACAAAGCATCCAAATCAATTTAATGAAATAGAAAAACTAAATAAAATTGAGTCGAATATTTTATTAGGAGTTTATGGTTTAGGGAAAGCGCAGCGCCTTACTCAATTGATTAATAAAATTTGTCCTCAAAAAAATATACAATTACATTATTCCATTTATCCAATCCATCAGCTCTACGAAAACGCCGGATATCATTTGGGTAATTATCAACATTATGATCGTAAGTTGATGAAGACTAATAAAGTAAATCAGGTTTATTTGGTGCCTCCACTAACATTTAATGCTTACCATAAAGCTATTGGAGTTGTTAAAATATTTGCCTCTGGCTGGGATAATCTGCAAAAAGGTAATGATGAAAAATTATTCATATCTGATCATGTAGATTGGGATGATATTATTGAAACCATTAAAAAAGTATCACCAAAAAAAGTTTGGACCATACATGGCGACGGTAAACATTTAAAAAGTTATTTTAGCACTAATTTGGAAGTGAAAATTCTATAGATGTTAATAGAGAAAGTTGATTATTATATTAATGAAGACGGAAATTATGTTTTTACAGAGAAATACCATTTAGATAGAGGTTATTGCTGTAAAAACGAATGTAAACACTGTCCTTGGAAATTTAAAAAAAATAAAAAAACGGATCAAAACCGTAAATAAGTACTATTATGGAAATTGAAAAAGAGATACACAACACAAAATTTGTAAATAACTATCAAAAAGCAACCGTTAATATACTTTATACCTATAATTGGATTAATGCTTTATTAAAGCATGAGCTTGATAAAAATAAAATTACCAATCAGCAATTTAATATTTTGAGGATTTTAAGAGGTCAATATCCAAATCCATGCACTATTAATATTTTAAAAGAAAGAATGTTGGATAAAATGTCTGATGCTTCTAGAATTGTAGATAGATTGGTGCAAAAAGAATTGGTTACCCGTTGCACAAATGAAAAAGATAGACGAGCTGTTGATATTTTAATTAACGATAAAGGTTTAATATTATTAGAAAATATTCATTTAGAACCAGCAATGACAGAAATTTTATCTAAAAATATTTCTGAGCAAGATTGTTTAATGTTGAGTAATATGCTTGATAAATTTAGAGGATAATGTTAGATCAATTAAAACATATAACCACTTTTGTTTTTGATGTTGATGGTGTTTTAACTAACGGCAAAATCTTGATAACAGAAAATGGAGATCAATTAAGGCAATATAATATAAAAGATGGCTATGCAATACAATTAGCCATGAACAAGGGCTACCAAATTTGCATTATTACAGGCGCAAAATCCAAATCTGTTGAGTTAAGGATGCAGGGTTTAGGAATAAAATATATCTATTTAGGCGCTTCCTATAAAATGCCATTATTTAAAGATTTTTTAAATAAAGCAAATTTAAAAAGAGAAGAAATTGTTTATGTAGGAGATGATTTGCCAGATCAGGAAATTATGGAACAAGTTGCAATATCTGTGTGCCCTGCAGATGGAGTTGATGAAATAAAAAATTGTTGTAGTTATATATCTCCATTTAATGGAGGTGAAGGTGTTGTTAGAGATATTATTGAAAAGGTATTGAAAATTAAAGGTGATTGGTTTGTAGAAAAACCCAATGCCGATGATGGTAGCGTAAAATAATAAGGGCTAAGTTTATGAAAATCATAGGTAGATTTTTAAACTTAGCCCCCCAATTATTTAAAAATTTAATCTTTAAAAGCAAATGCTAATGCTTTAATTTTATTCAAATCACCTTGAATACCATCTCTTTGCTTTTTTAATAATGAATAATGATCAGCATGATCTTGATAATCTTCTAAAACAGCATCATATTTATCTAATGCAGCTTCTTCTCCTGTCTCAATAGCTTCTAAAATTGCAGCATCTTCGTTTGATGAAAAAGCTTCTTTAATTGATAACCACGATCTATGTAAAGCACCCAATACTCCACCTTCATCATTATCCGATATAGCACCATGTTGTAAAAGATGGGCTTTTAGTTCTTCGGCATAAGCAGCTCTTTCATTAGAAAATTCCATAAAAGTTGCTTTTAGTTCCTCTGATTTAACATGTGTTACTGCATCTTTAAAACCTTCTTTTCCATCATTTAAGATGCTGATTAGTCCTTTAAGATCATTAATAATTTCATTTTGATTTTTCATGATAGTTGATATTTTTTGTTTTACAATTAATCTCTAATTCTAAGAGACACTACAGTAAAACATTTAATATGCCAAAAAAAGCAATTAACCAAAATTTAATATTTATACTTTATTAAAATAATATTATAATTGGTAAAATTACTTCATTAACATAAACCGAATTGGGTAAAAAGATATATTTAGCTTCAAAATCGCCTAGAAGGCAAGAATTGTTGAAATTAATGGGATTTGATTTTGAATTGCTACTTAAAGATGTAGATGAAAGTTATCCTGATAATTTACCATTGATGGACGTAGCTGCTTACATTTCAGATATTAAAGCAGAAGCATTTGAGGTGAAAATGAATGAAATAATTATTACTTCTGATACGGTTGTAATTATTAAAGATGAATTACTTGGGAAACCAAAAGATCATAATGATGCTTTTAAAATGCTTAGTAAATTAAATGGAAATACGCATTTGGTGGTAACAGGAGTAACTTTAAAATCAATAGAAAAATCTAAAACTTTTTCTCAAACTACTAAAGTCACTTTTTCAAAACTTACTGATGATCAACTTTGGTATTATATTTTAAATTTTAATCCTTTAGATAAAGCTGGCGCTTATGGAATTCAAGATTGGATAGGCATGGTGGGCGTTTCTTCAATAGATGGTTCTTATACAAATGTAATGGGTTTACCTACAGAAAAATTAAATCAGGAGTTGCTATCTTTCTTATAAATTAAAGATTTTTTTTTATATTGTTATATTAATTTTTTGATCTCATTTTTTTGATAAGAATTATTAGTATCCATATTTAGGATTTTGCGTATAAAACAAACGATGTTGAAATTTTTGGATTTACAATTTTTAAAATATAGATCAGAAAGTTCTTCAGCACTTTATGGGATAATAACTTTTTTATTTTTTTTAGTAATTACCCAAATAGTTTGCTACCAAAAATATCTATTTCTCCAAACCGAAAGAAATAATGAAATTGTTAAAATAGCTGAAAGTAAAAAAAACTTTATTCAGTCTATTTTGCTAGAAAACTTATCAGTAAATCGTTCTTTGGCTTATATTATTACAACCTATGGTAAGCCAAAAGATTTTAATCAAACTGCAAAAAGCCTAATACCTTCTAATAACATTATAGAATTAATAGAACTAACTGATAAATTTATTATTACAGATGTTTATCCTTACGAGCCAAGTAAAAAAGTTATAAACTATGATTTGTCTTCTAATCCTGCTCATAAATTAGAAGCATTAAAAGCTATCAAAAGAAGAGATTTATATTTTGAAGGGCCAATCAACCTAATACAAGGAGGTATAGGTATAGTTGGTAGATATCCTATTTTCAATAATAACAAATTTTTAGGTTTTAGTGTGGTAGTTATAAAACTTCAAAAGTTATTAAATGCAGCAGATATTAAAAACATAAAAGATAACCAATATTGGTTTGCACTTTCAAAAAATAATCCAATATCAAAAAAGGAAGACTTTTTTTTATCAAAAAAGTCTGAATTTGAAAATAGCTTTTATACAGCTGTAAATATAGAATTAGGAGATTGGAAGTTGTATGTTAAATCTCAAAACTCCTTTTCCTATTTATCAACTTGGCCCAACATGCTTTATGGCTTTTTATTTTCTCTAATATGTGGCCTTTTAGTCTGGATTATTTTAATACAACCAAAAAGATTAGGAAATTTAGTAAGAAAAAAAGTTGCAGAATTAAAGAAACATCAATATTTATTATATCAAACACAAAAGTTAGCTAAAATTGGAAGTTGGGAGATTGATACATTAAATAGAAAAGTAATTTGGTCTGATGTTTTAAAAGACATCCATGAAGTACCATCAGATTTTGAGCCAGCTTATGATGATATAATAGAATATTATTCTAATTCTCAAAATAAAAAAAGCATTGAAAATTTCTTTTTAAAAGCTTTCGCCGATGAGACCTCATTTACTAACCAATTAGAGATTATCACAAAAAATAATAATAAAAAATGGGTAGAAGTGATTGGTGAACCTATTTTTGAAGATGGTATAATTAAAAAATTTATAGGGTCTACTCAAGATATAACATCAGAAAAAGATGCTAGCCAAAAACATCAAAATTTGTCTCAACAATTAAAAGAAATTGGAGCTTCCATACCGGGAGTAATATACCAACTGAAACAAAATGAGCAAAAAGAATTAAATTTTGAATATATAAGTGATAGTTCTTTTACTTTTTTCGGACTTTATCCTTCAGATATTTATCATGATGATCAGCAGTTTTTTAACATTATTCATCCTGAAGATAAAAACTTGTTTTTTGTAGAATTAAATAATTCTGCAAAAGAATTAAAGCAATATAACTTCACCTTTAGAATTTTAAAACATCATGAAACTTTATGGATTAATCTTAATGCAAAACCCTCTTTAAATGCATTTGGTGATGTTTTTTGGAATGGTACTTTTATGGATGTTACCATAGTGCAAAAGGCCGAGATAGAAATTTCATATTTAGCAGGTTTATTAGGCAATATTACCGATGCTATTATTTCTACAGATGAAGACTTTGTAATCAAATCTTGGAATAAAGGAGCTGAAATAATTTATGGTTGGCAATCTCAGGAAGTTATTGGTAGAAAATTTCAAATGGTAATGAAAACTAAATACTATGCAGTAGATAGAAAAAACCTTAAGAGAGATTATCTAAATGATGGTAGTTTTATTGGAGAAGTTGTGCAATTAAATAAAAATGGAGAAAACGTAGAGATATTAATGAATTCTGTACTTCTAAAGGATAAAAAAGGTAATGTAACCGGTTCTGTTACAGTTAACAAAAATATAGAAGATATTAATAAATCTAAAAAAGATTC
This sequence comes from Sphingobacteriales bacterium, assembly GCA_038237895.1. Classification (GTDB taxonomy): domain Bacteria; phylum Bacteroidota; class Bacteroidia; order Sphingobacteriales; family Sphingobacteriaceae; genus Pseudopedobacter. The sequence goes on from JBBRYE010000104.1 coordinate 13,581, forward strand.
TGTTTATAAAACTAACCTAATTTCAATTATTAATAAATTTAATAATGATCTTAT
>JBBRYE010000105.1:0-13406 GCA_038237895.1 Sphingobacteriales bacterium
GAATTTGACGCTATTAAATCTGCAACTGCTTCTGCTTGAGACAAATCTAATCCCCCATTTAAAAAAGCCCTTAAAGTAAATTCTCCCGCTTTCGCTAATCTCGCCCCACTTTTAATTAATAGTTTTATAATCCTATCAATAATATATTTCGAGCCATGGCAACTAATCTCCACTACGTTTTCTTTAGTGTAAGATTTTGGTGCAACAAACAATGAAATTAAAACCTCATCAATAATGTTTTCTCCATCCCTAATCGTCCCAAAATGTATGGTATGGCTATCTTGTTGTTCTAAATTTTTCCCTTTAAAAACAGAATTAATTATCTTAATTGCGTCTGGACCAGATAAACGAATTACCCCGATTGCCCCAATTCCATTTGGTGTAGCCAGGGCTACTATTGTTTCTTCTTGATGTTGAATCATTGAATGCAAAGGTAAGAAATTGTTGATGGTTTGGGTTGCAGATTAAGATTTGCTGAAATCAATTGTCAAGACGAAAGTCTTTCTAATGCTACACACCTAATATTAGGAAATGTTGATTAAAAATATGAAATTTTAATTAATCAAAAATAAATAATTGACTAGATTTACTAAAAATATTAGCAATTATTTTTATTACTATTTCAGATATGACAGGCATACATGGAAACCCATTTATTAATTGGAAAAAACTAAAGGTTAAATATAAAAATACCGAATATGAATTTTTAGTAAAAGCTATAATTGTTGGAAATATGCCTGAAAACATAGCCTACGAATTAAAATATATTGATAAATCGTTCAAAATTGCTTTTAGCGATTCAAATTGGATTAGGCTTGATAAGTATGATGAGTTTGCTTCACATGTTGGGAAAATTATTAGTGAAAAAGTAATCTTGAATGAAAAAGCCATACAAATAGAAAATTATAAAGCTGAAAAAGAAGCATTAAGAAAGTTTAGAAGCGAGGGACAAAAATGGGGAAAACAGTTTAAAGGAAATAAAGAAGATGATCATTAAATAAATTAGAATTAATTAAAATTATCCTAAAATTTATCTGGTTTTTACCATATTTAGGAAATCTTAATTATTAAATGTCTTTATTTCAAAAATCTGTATTAAACAAATATTACAACGAACTTTCAATTTCTGAAATTCAAGATTCTTTTAAACGCTTCCAAAGCATATTTAATAACCCAGCAAAGCAACAAAATATCTTAAATGCAAAAGAAGAACAATATCAAGAAGGATTTTTAAGAGAACTATTTGTAAATATTTTAGGGTATAGACTTTATCCAGATGAAAATCATAACCTGATAACTGAACAAAAGAACGAGGGCAACAGCAAAAAAGCAGATGGAGCAATTTTAAACGGTTTAGTAGTTACCGCAGTAATAGAACTCAAATCTACCAAAACGATTGATTTGGCGAATATAGAAAGCCAGGCATTTGGATATAAAAACAATCAGCAAGAATGTAAATACGTAATTACTTCAAACTTTAAAAAGTTAAGATTCTACATTGATAACGCAGTTGAGTTTTTAGAGTTTGATTTATTCAATCTCGCTTTTGAGGATTTTAAATTAATGTGGGTTTGCTTAAGCGCAAATTATCTTTTAAAAAATATTCCTGCTCAAATAAAAGAAGCATCCAACCATCAGGAAGAAAAGATAACAAAACAACTCTATTCAGATTATGCAAAGTTTAGGAATGAATTATTTAACGACATCTGCATTAAAAATACAGATCATGATAAATTATTTTTATTCAAGAAAACGCAGAAATTATTAGATCGGTTTTTGTTTTTATTCTTTGCTGAAGATAGAGGTTTGGTGGCTCCAAACTGGACAAGAAAGATTTTACAGGATTGGACAGATTTAAAAGATAGATATGATAATTATATCCCACTATACACAAGATTTCGTAAAAACTTTGATTATTTAAATACTGGTTATCATGGCAAAGACGGTGAAATATTTGCTTATAATGGCGGTTTATTTGCACCTGATGAGATTTTAGACAGTTTAATTATTGAAGATGATTTGCTTTACAAAGGTTCTTTAAAATTAAGCAATTATGATTTTGATAGTGAAGTTGATGTAAATATTTTAGGGCATATTTTTGAACATTCTTTAAATGAGATTGACGAAATACAAGCTAGTTTAGAAGAAGTTAAGGTTGAAAAAGTAACCAAAAGAAAGAAAGACGGCGTTTTTTATACTCCTAAATATATTACTAAATACATAGTAGAAAATACCATAGGCACATTATGTAAAGATGAAAAAGTAAAACTTCAACTCATTGAAGAGGATTTTGAATTTATAGATGCAAAAGCAGGTAAAAAACTAACTGATAAAAGAAAAGAATTAAATCAAAAAATAGACGATTACAGAAACTGGCTTTTACAGTTAAAAATTGTTGACCCTGCTTGTGGCTCGGGTGCGTTTTTAAACCAAGCTTTAGATTTTCTGATTTTAGAACATTCAAAATTAGATGAACTAAGGGCTAGGCTTTTAGGTGGAAGTATCATTTTATCTGATGTTGAAACCAGCATTTTAGAAAATAACCTTTACGGAGTTGATATAAATGAAGAAGCTGTTGAAATAGCAAAACTTTCTTTGTGGTTGCGTACAGCCAGAAAAGGCCGTAAACTGAACTCTCTAAATAATAATTTAAAGTGTGGTAATTCTTTAATTGATGATGTTGAAGTAGCAGGAGATAAAGCGTTTAATTGGGATTTAGAGTTTACAGCCGTTTTTGAAAAAGGCGGTTTTGACGTGGTTATTGGAAATCCGCCTTATGTAGTTTATATAAAGTCTATTGTAGGGGAGAATACTATTAATTATTTATCCGAAAGATATTCGTTTGCTGAGTACAATCCCAACACATATGCTTTATTTACTGAATTAGCAATTAGTAAAATTTTAAAATATAAAGGGCAATTAGGATTTATTATACCATCTTCTTGGCTTGATAATAAATATTTTTCAAGGATGAGAAACGGTGTTTATTCTCAATATGTTAGACAAATTATAAATTTAAAAAATTCGGCTTTTGATGAAATAGTTGAAACTTTAATTCTCATACTTGATAAGGAAAAAGAGAAAGAAAAAGTTGTTGTTATTCCACTGTTCAATTTAGGTAATATAGAGTCGCAAACTTTAGATATTTCTATTCTCAAAAAAGGAGTTAATCCTTTTATTAAGAAAAGCGATTCTATAACAGACAAATTAGATGCATGTTCAAAATTATCTGATAATGCAACAGTTTATAGAGGTTTAGAAACTAGAGATAATTCAAAGTGGATTTTTTCTGAAAAAATAAATGATTCTCATAAACCAATTTTATTAGGAAAAGATATAAATAGATATTCTACCTATTTCTCTGGAAGCTATGTGAATTTTGTTAAGAAAGAAATGAAAAGCAATGCGAATGAAGATTTTTTTAAAAGTCAAAAAATCTTGATGCGCAGAACTGGAAACAAAATTACAGCAGATATTGAATTGTTAGGGTATTTTGCGTTAAAAAACTGTTATTTAATTATTCCAAAACGTGGTTTTATTTATTCAATATTAGCTCAATTAAATTCAAAGCTTATAGGATATTATCATAAAATGCAATCTAGTGGAGAAAATAAGGCTTTTGCACAGTTCAAAGGAGAATATGTTTCCTCATTACCATGTTTATTAGAAAAAAAAGAAATAGAAAGTGAATTTGAAGAGAAAATAATTTTTCTAAAAGAATTGGTGAAAAAAGAGAATGAAATTTTGAACTCCCTAAGTTCTATTATTTCACTTCGTTATAAAAATATTATTCAATCTTTAAAACTTTCAAAATGGAACGAATTAACAGCAAAAGAATTTTTTAATGAATTTGAAAAACAAAAAGTTAAACTTTCTTTAAATGAACAATCTGAATTGCTTCAATATTTTGAAGCACAAAAGATTAAAGCAATTGATATTAAATCTCAAATACATCAAACAGAAAATGAAATTGATACAATGGTTTATAAGCTTTATGAATTAACTGAAAAAGAAATTGAAATGGTTGAGGCTATTTAATTAAGAAATGGAAGGAGAATCAATCCCTTATATAGATAGTGTATTTATGAATATAGATAATCCATCGATACCCTATAACTGGAGGACAAGAAAACAACCAATTTATCGCTTATTAAATAAAAAACAATGGTTAGATAACTTCTTTGATAGTGGAGAATTAAATTTAAGTTGCTTCTCGAAATTCAGAAATTATCCAAATGAAATACAAGGAGATAGAGAAGAAGGAGACGCCTTGATTTGGTTAAAAGACAAAAAGGGCGATACTCATGCTATAAAATATGAAGCAGGGTTAAATAGTTACATTCTTTGTTGTTCATTAGAATTAAATGAAAGGATTATAAAAGATTTTAATGCAATTGGAGCAATTAAAATTAATAATCCAACTTTTTTTAGTCTTGAAGTAATGTCAAAAATTGAAAATTGTACTCAAGGAATTGAAGGTATTTGCAATTATGAAGACAGCAGAATTTTTCATAACAAGTCAGAAAAATTAAAAAGCCTACTAGATAATAAAGACTTCATTAATGACCCTTTATTCATTAACCAATTTTTAATTGAGACAGGGGAAAACGAGTTATTTCTGAAAAAGAATCTTTACGAATATCAAAAAGAATATAGAATGCTTTGGTTTACTACAAATAAAATTGAGGAATCAATTATTATAAAATGTCCAGATGCAATAAGATTCTGTGAAAGAATAAATTTTTAAAACTGACAGTAATATTGCCAGTAAAAAAATAAAAACCCTTGTAAATATATGATTTACAAGGGTTTTACATTTAAATAGTGATCACATCAGGATTCGAACCTGAGACCTACTGCTTAGAAGGCAGTTGCTCTATCCAGCTGAGCTATGCGACCGTGTTGTGCACCCACCTGGGCTCGAACCAGGGACCAAAAGATTATGAGTCTTCTACTCTAACCAACTGAGCTATAGGTGCCGAAATCTATATCGATTTGCGGCTGCAATGATAGGGCTTTTTTTTAAAAATTACAAAATAAATTGCCTTAAAATGAGCCTATCAAATATTATTACTTCTTAATTTTCACTCAGCTATAGCTAAGTGCTTCATAATCAAAAAATATCAGGAAACTTTTCAGGATTTGAACTTTGCATCATTCCATAAACTTTTTCGATGATATCATCTATACTTGGCTTACTAAAATAATCTCCATCAGATCCGTAAGGTGGTCTATGTTCTGCAGCAGTTAACGTTTGTGGTTTAACATCTAAAGAGAAATAACCGTTTTGGCGCTCTAAAATATCCCTTAAAATAAATGCAGAAGCACCTCCAGGAACATCCTCATCAATAATTAATAACTTATTGGTTTTCTTTAAAGACTTAGCGCAGTTCATTTTTATATCAAAGGGCATCAGCGTTTGCACATCGATAACTTCCACATCAATTCCGTAATTCATTAATTCCTCGGCTGCTTCACAAACTAGTTTTAAAGTAGAACCATAAGAAATAAGTGTAATATCATTTCCTTCTTTTAAAAATTCAACTTCACCTAAAGCAATAGAAAACTCACCAGGGTTATCAGGCATTTTTTCTTTTAATCGATATCCATTTAAACATTCTATTACAAAAGCTGGCTCATCACCTTTTAGTAAAGTGTTGTACATACCAGCTGCCTGTGTCATATTTCTTGGCACACAAAGATGAATTCCTTTTAGAGCGTTAATTAACAATCCAATTGGAGAACCCGCATGCCAAATCCCTTCTAAACGATGTCCACGAGTTCTTACAATCATTGGAGCAGCTTGCCCCGCTTTTGTACGATAACTCAAACTTGCTAAATCATCACTCAAAATATTTAAAGCAAATAACACATAATCAAGATATTGAATTTCGGCAATCGGTCTAAAACCACGCATTGCTAAACCAATTCCTTGACCTATAATGGTCATTTCTCTAATACCAGTATCGGTTATTCGTAGTTCTCCATATTTTGCTTGTAAACCAGCAAATCCTTGGTTTACATCGCCAATGCTTCCTAAGTCCTCTCCAAATGCTATTAATAAAGGATTTTTCTCAAAATTAGCATCGAAACAAGCATTTAAAACCTCTCTTCCATCTACCATTTTAGAATCTTGATGATAAGATACAGGAATAGCATCTAATAAAAGTGGAGATTTTGCGCTTCCAGAAAATAGCTTAGAATTGAAACGTTCGCTATTAAAAGTTTGTTGACTTTTATACCAATCAAGCAATTGTGATTTTTCATTTGATTGATTTTTAATACTCAACCTCAAAGCCTTTCTCACTGAAGAGATGATCTCTTTTCTTAAAGGATCAATCTCAGATTTTAATATCACAGAAACATTTTTCACCTCTTCTACCTCAGTACTCAAAGCATCTAAAAGTGTTAAAGCTTCTTGTTTTTCTATTTTGATATTGGCCATCATATCCGTCCAAGCATCTTTTAAAATAGCTTTTACAGTTTTTTTAGCTTCGTTTTCTAGGTCAGACAAATCAGCTTCCGTAATAATTGCAGATGAAATCATCCATTCTTTCATCTTTAAAAGGCAATCATGGTCTTTTTCCCATTCTAATCGATCTTTTGATTTATATCTTTCATGAGAACCAGAGGTTGAGTGCCCTAAGGGTTGAGTAACTTCGGTAACATGAATTAAAACAGGTACATGCTCTTCTCTACAAACTTTTATCGCTTTTTCATAAGTTTCGCAAAGTGCTGGATAATCCCATCCTTTAACTTTAAAAATTTCGAAACCCGGCTTTCCATCTTCGCGTTGAAAACCTTTTAATATTTCCGAAATGTCTTCTTTTGTGGTTTGATACTTTGAAGGGACAGAAATTCCATAATTATCGTCCCACACAGAAATAGCCATAGGTACTTGTAAAACACCAGCAGCATTTATGGATTCAAAAAACACACCTTCTGAAGTTGATGCATTACCTATTGTGCCAAAAGCAACTTCATTTCCATTGATAGAAAAACTATCAAACTCTTTTAAATCAGCATTTTGACGATATAATTTTGATGCGTAAGCTAAACCAAGTAATCTGGCCATCTGACCAGCAGTTGGAGAAATATCTGAAGAACTATTTTTCATCTTTACTTGGTTTTGCCAAGTTCCGTCGTCATTTAAAAAACGAGTAGCAAAATGCGCATTCATTTGCCTTCCGGCAGATGCAGGCTCATTCTCCAGATCTGAATTTGAATATAATTGAGCAAATAATTCTTTTATTGTAGACATACCTGTGGCAAACATGAAAGTTTGATCACGATAATATCCTGCTCTCCAATCTCCGTTATTGAAAACTTTAGCCATTGCCAACTGGGCAACTTCTTTTCCGTCTCCAAAAATCCCAAATTTTGCTTTCCCTGTTAGTACTTCCCTCCTACCTAAAATACTAGCTTGGCGACTTTTAAAAGCAATTTCGTAATCATTAATTACAGTTTTTTTAAAATCGTCAAAGGTTAAATTTTGGGCTCTATCTAAATCGCTTGAAATATCTTTGGTTTCTATCATGTTTAATTGGTGCTCAAAATTCAAATTTAGTAAAATATAAGATAGCTTTAAAATAAGCGTTATTGTTTTCAAATTGTTTTGGAACAGTTGTTGAATTACCTATATTTGAATAAATAAATTTTAAAAACATGAAAAAGATTTTGTTAATATGTTCTGTAGTTATTGGTTTTATGGCCTTTTCTGCAATGAGCGATAATAAAGCTGAATTTAAATTTAATGAAGAAACCCATGATTTTGGCAACGTTCCTCAAGGAAAACCAGTTTCATTTGTTTTTAAGTATACAAATGTTGGCGATGAGCCATTAATTATAACTGCGGTAGAGTCTACTTGCGGTTGTACGGTTCCTAGTGTAGAGCCAAAACAAGGTACTCCAGTTTTAAAAGGAGCGTCTGGTTCTATTACTATAACTTATAATGCTGCAGTTGCTGCACCATTTAATAAATTTGTTAAAATAACTTCAAATTCTAAAACTCCTTTAAAAATGTTATACATTAAAGGTGAAGTTGTTGCCACTGCTAATTAATTGCTAAAAACTTTTTAAAAGCCATCTGATGAGGATGGCTTTTTTTATGCCAAAAAATTTAATGGAGAAAATTAATAAAAATATTAAGAACATTATTTTTGATTACGGAAATGTAATTTTTACTATAGATTTTAAAAAAACACAAAAAGCGTTTGAAGATTTAGGTGTTGAAAATGTTGAATCTTTTTTTTCACATAAAGGTCACAATTCTTTATTTGATGATTTTGAAACAGGATCTATAAGTTCAGAAAAATTTAGAGATGGAATTAGAAAGATAAGTGGTAAAAATGAACTTACAGATAAACAGATTGATGATACCTGGAACTCACTTTTAATTGGGGTTAAAGAAGGAAATCATGAATTATTATTAAAACTTAAAAATAAATATCGTACTTTTTTGTTGAGCAACATCAATGAAATACATTTAAAATACATAAATAGTTATCTTAAAACCAAGTTTGGATTAGAGGGAAACGACGGCTTTTTTGAGAAAATTTATTATTCACCTCTGGTAGGAAAACGCAAACCAAATAAAGAAATTTTTGAGCAGGTTTTACAAGAAAATAACTTAATAAAAGAAGAAACTTTATTTATTGACGATAGTCCGCAGCATTTAAAAACCGCAACTGATATTGGAATTAACACTTATTTAATGACTTATCCTGACACTATACAAAAATTATTTAAAGACCTATAAAATAAACTTTGCATAATCTTAAAAATAAATATACTCAAATGATAAAAGCCGAAGCTTCACGCTTGGGCTTTTCTTTTTGTGGTATTGCAAAAGCAGCATTTCTAGAAGAAGAAGCACCACGATTAGAAAATTGGCTTCAAAAAAATTATAACGGCAAAATGGATTATATGAATAACCATTTTGATAAAAGATTAGATCCAAGATTGTTAGTTGATGACGCCAAATCTGTTATTTCTCTATCCTTAAATTATTATACAAAAGAATTACAAAATGATGCAACAGCTCCAAAAATTTCTAAATATGCTTATGGGAAAGATTATCATTTTGTGATCAAAAACAAGTTAAAATCCCTTATTCATTTTATTGAAGAAAACGTTGGTGAAGTTAACGGAAGAGCATTTGTAGACTCCGCTCCTGTTATGGATAAAGCTTGGGCAAAAAAATCGGGTTTAGGCTGGGTGGGAAAAAACACAAATCTGATTTCAAAAGAAAGTGGTTCGTTCTTCTTCATTGCCGAATTGATAATTGACTTAGAATTAGATTATGACTATGCTTTTGAGGAGGATTTTTGTGGAATCTGTACAAAATGTATTGATGCTTGCCCAACTGAAGCTATTGTTAATCCTTATGTGGTAGATGGTAGCAAATGTATTTCTTATTTAACTATCGAACTAAAAGATCAAATTCCTAACGAGTTTAAAGGAAAAATGGATAATTGGGCTTTTGGTTGTGATGTTTGCCAAGATGTTTGCCCATGGAACAGATTTGCAGTACCACATCAACATCAAGAATTTAATCCTCATGCTGATTTATTACGGTTTAATAAAAAGGATCTGGAAGAAATTACTTCAGATATTTTTTCTAAAGTTTTTAAGGATTCGGCAGTAAAAAGAACAAAATTAGAGGGTTTAAAAAGGAATATATCCTTTTTAAACCACATTTAAACTTCATTAATAATAATTAATTCATCGTTAGAAATTGCTCTGTTTTTAATTCTACTTCTTCTATTTCTATGAAGGATTTTATACTAAAAGACAATCCATTATCCACTTTATTTACCAGATATTTCATAATATCAGTCTTAGTTTGTGTTAAATCATTTACTCTTTGTAAAGATTCCTCATCGGCCTTGCCAAACTTAATTTTACTACTAAAGCTCTTAAGTTCGTGAAATTTTATCTTTTGATCTATTAAAGTTAACAGAACTTCTTTTGCATCTTTAGCACTAAAAACTCCTTCTATTAGTTTAAATTTTTCCATTTTATATCTCTCAATTAAATATTTGTTTGAAATTTTAATTCCTCCTCATTTTTAATAATTGATTTTTCCTTATTTTGATAATGAATAATTTCATTGTTTTGCAAAGGATCCATCACCATTAGGTAAATCCACTCATTATCTAATAAAGATTTAAGATTTGGATTTTTGTTAAGGATTTTCTTTACTTTTTCCATAGGGGCATGTATTAAAACAGATAATCTTAAAGGTTGATGATACATTTCATCATCAGCTGCATTAACGGATTGAAGCGGAATTCCTCTTTTTAAATCTCCACCATTACCTTGCACTACACCAAATTTACCCGTAACGTTATGTGTTATTTTAGATCCTCCTCCAAATCTTTCATTATCAACAGTAGCAAAATAATAATGATTGTTTATCCATTGCGTAACTACCATCGGCCCTTGCATAATTCCTTCTAAAGCAGCACCTTCAGTATCTAGGTTCCAATCGTAAGATTGCAAGAAACATCTACTACCTAAATTGACATGTTTGCTTAAACTCCTTGAACCAATAATGAATGCTGCATTTTTTGCCAACCCCCATTCTGGTCTTGTTTCTGCCCAGTTATTTGCTTTTTGATGAGATATTTTTACAGCTCCATTTTTTAAATTCCTTCTTTCTGAAGAAGTAGTTTCCTGAATTTTTATTAAATCCTTTTTTAAATTTTCTATCAATTTTAGATGTGATAATGGCACCTCACTATCAAATAAAGTAATTTTATCAGTAGTGGTATTATGCTCTGCACCCAAAAAAATAGTTTTATCTGTGATATTGATTTGATAATGAATTTTTAAAACATCTCTCACCTCTTTATCATTAGCTAACTTTGCCAACATCCTAGCATTATGTCTTCCTGGGCTTGCAGCACAAGCTCCACAATCTAAACTAGAACCAAATGCATTGTTTTTTGTATGGCTGCCATGCCCAGAAAAAACTACCAGAGGTGCAAATTGAGTCCATCCCATAACGTCAAAAGCAGATTTTACGATGGCCACTTTTTGATCAAGAGGAATATTATCCTTTGGCTCGGTTAAATCGTGATTATGGTTTAATTTCGGTTCGCAAATGCTTTCATGTGTGATAGCATTTTTTATTTCTGTTTTATATAAGTATCCAGGAAAAAGTGATCTTGATAACAAAGAGATTCCATAAATTAAACCAGAACCTTCTACATAGCCAAAAGCAGATGGTAACATGCTTTTTAAACGATTTAAAAAGTAGTTTTTAAACTTTAAATCAGCCTTTTTATACTGATATTGAGTGAGCTCTTTAGATTTTCCAAGTTGAGCAACTTCTGTAACTTTGTAAGCAGAACCAACAATTGGAGGGCAAGATTTACGACTAATTCCTGTTGTTAAATCTTCATAATCCATGGCAATCCCAAAAAAACCAGCGTATCCAAAAGTCTCATAATTTCCAGCTTTTTCAATATGCCTCCTAATCATTTCTGATCTGGTGTCAATACAAAACACCATTTGAGCATCTGGTAATATATTTTTGGAAGGTTTATTTGATTCAATTATAGAATTTTCTTTCAAAATACCTCTTAATTCTGATTGCCATGACGCTTCCCAAGCTTTTAAGAAGGTATATTTGATTTTTATAAGTTCAGATTTATCTTCAATTATCGAAGGAAATATTTCAGTTCCAATATGTTTTGCTATGGTTAATCTAACGGCTAAATAATCAATTAAAGTGATTGGATATTTTTGTTGCCAAAGCGAATCTGTTTGTAATCTGTATTTGATATAACCTGTCCAACCTGCTAAAGCACTGATATGATAAGCAAATATTTGCTCATAATCTGATTCATTGAAATTTATTAATGCTTCAATAATCGCATTTTCAGGAGTTTCAGCTATCTTATTTATGCCTTTAAATTGATCATCAAAAACTATTAGTTTTTTCCAAGCTGTAAAAAATCCTTCAGATTTATAAGGCATTTCCCATTCTGCCATACCCTCATCCATAAATGATGCTAACCATTTAGTCATGATTTGATCTAATTCTTGAGTTGGGTTTTGTATATCATCTGTTTTTTCTGCTTCTAATTGTTGTAAATAAAATGAAGATGAATTATAAAAGCCTTCAGTTATTAAAAGCTCTTCTAAAAATTCAATACTAATTTCATTTTTTTTGATTGCTTGTTTCAGTACAGATACATTCGGAAAATAAGAGGCTTGTGAGAAATTCCCAGCACTTTCAATAGCCTTTAAAAAAGGTTTCTGCTCATATCCAGATAAAGGATTAGAAGTTACAAAAGCATATAATGGCCATGTTTTACCAATTATATTTGCTGCATTATTTATATGATCAATAATCAATTGATTTTTCATACTGTTTTACTGTTGAACATTAAAGTGGTTTTAGAATAAGGTTGAGAAAGATTGATAAGCTTTACGTAAAGCCAAGGCACTTTTTTATAAACACCTAGTTTCATGATAAAAAATCCGATTAGGAAAATAATTCCGAAAGTAATTTGGATGAATGATAGTGGTAAAGGTGTATCAATCATTGGCATATCTGCCATTAAAAAAGTTACACCATTATAAAATAAGGCATAAGTTCCAATCCCTATTAAAAATAAAACTGGTGGCATAAATACTTTCTGCCAAATAGAAAGTGTTTGTTGTTTTACAATATTATAAGTGATTTGACCAACTGTTATGGCAACAATTAAAGTCAGAAAAATTCCACTATCCAAAGCAGTGCCTTTGCCAGTTAATTTAGAGAAAAGAAAAGCTCCCAATATCCCATATATTAATACCACAACTGCTTGTACTGGCTTTATCAATATTTGATCTGGCTTTTCTGGTTTAGTATATTCTACAGTTTCTCCGGATGAAAGAAATAAATAGGCTTTATAAAAACCGTGTAAGATTAAATGTACAATAGCTGCATTAAAAAATCCTAAACCGCATTGCATAATCATAAAACCCATTTGTGCAATGGTAGAGCATCCTAATTTTTGTTTAACATTTACCTGTAGCAATTTAGTAAATTGGGCAATTATTGCTGTAAAGCCTCCAATAATTAACAATAAGGTAAAGGTATCAGAGTAGAAAATTAGACTTGAAAATATAGCCAGTAAAATTCCTGATCCGTTTACAAAACCAGCATGCATAAGTGCCGATGCTGGAGTTGGAGCAGTCATTGCGGATAATAACCATTTATGAAAAGGGTAAATTGCTGACTGGATTATCGCTGCGATGATAATAAATATTGAAGCAATAATTAATATACTTTGAGGAAGCCTATTTAAACCATAAATTATCTCACTTATTTGAAAGCTACTGGTTTGGAAAGCTAACAATGAAACTCCTGAGGCTAAAAATAATGTACCTAATAAAAAGTTTTTTTGAGC
>JBBRYE010000106.1:0-13221 GCA_038237895.1 Sphingobacteriales bacterium
ATTATTAGTAAAAAAATAGGATATAAAGTTTAAATTTTTATTGTAAATATCTTAAAATGACAAATATTTTAAGTTTTAAAATTGATATTTTGATTAAATAATATGTTTTTTATAATAAATATGATATTAATTGACTAAAATCAATATAAATTTTATACTATATGTGATAATTAATATATTTATGACAATAAAATATTAAAAAATCTTTAACAATTAAAAAAAATTAAAAAGGAGAACCCCAATCAGATTTGCCGTCATAATTGGGGTTCGAGGTTTCAAATTCTCTAAAACTTAAAACTTATACAAATGTACCAAAAATTAAAATTAATCACAGCAGTAGGGTTAACTATAGCTTTAAACCTGCAAGTTAAAAACAGTTACGCCCAATTCTCTTTAACAGGGCAACTTAGAGCCAGAGGCGAAGTAAGAAAAGGTTTTGCCAACTTACTACCAGAGGGTGCCGATTTATCAACTTTTGTATCTCAAAGAACGAGGTTAAACTTTGGATATAAATGGGACCGTTTAAACTTTGGAATAACCGCACAGGATGTTAGAGTTTGGGGACAGGATGCTTCAAGCATTTCTAATGCTGATGGTAATAAATTATCTATACATGAAGGTTGGGCAGAAATTATTTTACTTAACAAGGCCGATACTACCATTAAAACAAAATTTTTAGATAACCTGAGTTTAAAAATTGGTAGGCAAGAATTAATTTATGATGATGCCAGATTGATAGGAAATCTAGATTGGTTACAGCAAGGCCGAAGGTTTGATATGGCTCTTTTAAAGGCAGTTCATAAAGGGTGGCAGGTTGATGTGGGTTATGCTTTTAATCAAAACGCTGAAACCAATTCTGGTTCGTTTTACATCCCGGCAAATATTGCACCTTTTATTAAAAACGATATTGGTGTGTTGGTACCAACTCCGGCAGGGATGATTCCGCTGCTTGCCGCAAACGGAAATAGTTCTGCAACTGGCTCACCATCTTTTGTAAACCCACCAAGTACAAATGGTGCAACACAAGATTATAAAAATTTTACCAGTGTATATGTTTCTAAAAAATTCAATCAAACTAAAGTTTCTTTATTGTTTTTTCAGGATGATTTTCAAAAATACCGTACAGGAAGTGTCATAGCTGGCGGAGGAAACGTTTTTGGGAGAATATTTGATGTTAAAGGTACTAATAATAGATATACTTATGGTGGGATGATTTCTCCCGTTTTCGGAAATGCTTCAGGATTTGGTAAAATTTCTTTCCAAGGAGCATACTATCAACAATCTGGTAAAGATAGGGATGGGAAAGATTTATCGGCCTTTCATTACACAGCTGCCGCAACTTATAGCAAAGGTAAATTTACTGTTGGCCCAGGATTCGATTATTTATCTGGCAATAAAACAACTACGGTTGCAACAGAAAGTAAAAGATTTGACCCATTATATGGCACACCGCATAAATTTTGGGGCCTGTTAGACTATTTTTATGCACCAACAGGTTCGCCAGCTGCTGGCTTAAGTGATGCGTATTTAAAAGCCAAGTTTACGGCTAATCAATTTTATATAATGGCAGATTATCATCTTTTTTCTGCAGCAAACGAAATCGCTACAGCAACCACCAAAAAACTTGGTGATGAAATTGATTTATCTATAAACTATACCCTCAATAAGTTCACTACTGTAGAATTTGGTTATTCAGTAATGAAAGGAACAGATGCTTTATCTATCGCAAAAGGGCAGTCACAAGCGGTAACATATAATAAAACTGGTCAGTTTGGTTATTTGATGATCAACATTAAACCCGACTTTCTTTTTAATAAACCTGTAGCCATCAAATAATTTCAACCTCAAATTTAAAATCATGAAACTAAAAATAACATATATAAGCATCACAAAAGCATTTATCATTTGCTTAGGATTAATTATTAGTAGCAACTTATTTGCTACTAACCCTCTAAAAAAAATCAGATTAGGATTTATTCCCTTAACAGATTGTGCACCACTTGTTGCGGCAAAAGAGTTAGGCTTGTTTGCTAAATATGGTTTAGATGTAGAACTTTCTAAAGAATCTTCTTGGGCAAATATCAGAGATAAAGTATTAAATGGCGAATTAGATGGTGCACATTGTTTGTTTTCTATGCCATTTTCGGTTTACACTGGCATTGGTGGCAAAGCAGGTTCTGAAATGAAAATTGCTATGGTAATGAGTAACAACGGGCAAGGAATTACTTTATCTAAAGATTTTTGTGGAATAGTGGGCTACAAAGAAGTTGGTAAAGTTGCAGCAGCTGTTAAAAAAGTACAAGCGAGAAAAGAGGTAACTTTTGCTATGACGTTTCCGGGTGGTACACATGATATTTGGCTGCGTAACTGGTTAGCTGCAGCTGGTGTTAATCAAAAAACCGTGGGTATTATTACTATTCCTCCTCCACAAATGGTTGCCAACATGAAGGTAGATAATATGGAAGGGTTTTCTGTTGGAGAGCCTTGGAATGGCGTAGCAGCATCACAAGGAGTTGGTTTTACTCATATTGCTTCTCAGGATATTTGGAAAGATCACCCAGAAAAAGCCTTAGTAGTTAACAGTGATTTTGCAAAAAATAATAAAGAAGATCTAAAAAAGGTAATGAAAGCTGTAATTGAAGCTTGTAAATGGTTGGATGTGATGAGTAACCGTAAAAAAGCTGCGGCCTGGTTAACAAAACCATATTATGTAAACGCACCATTGGCGGTGATTGAAGCTAGATTAATGGGATCTAGCGATTTAGGTTGTGATTTGGGTGTACAAAGATATAAAGACGATTACATGAAATTTTACAATAACGGAATTGTAAATACGCCAAAAAAATCTAATGCCATGTGGTTTTTGGCTCAATATGTACGTTTTGGGATGTTAAAAACAGAACCAGCTTATGCTGCAATTGCAGATAAATTGATTTTGGATGATTTATATGCTGAAGTTGCCAAAGAAATGTCGGTTCCTCTTCAGCCAGATATGAAGCCTTTTAAAACCCAATTAGATATCATTTTTGACCCTTTAAACATCTCTACTTATTTAAAAGGGACTAAAAAATAGTTGATTTTTAAGCTTAAAAAATGAAAAAGATATTCAGTATAAATACCATATTCAGCATACTTTTCTTTTCGGGAAGTATGCTTATACTCGCACTATTATGGCAATTGATTTCGGTTATTACTAAACATGACATTCCAGGGCCAATACCAACCTGGCAAGTAGCTAAAGAACTTTTTGCAGATCCATTTTATGATTATGGTCCAAATGATAAGGGGATAGGTATACAATTATTCAGTTCTATTTACAGGGTTTTTTTAGGTTTTGGTATTGGTAGTTTAATTGCAATACCAATGGGTTTAATTATGGGTTCGTCAAAATTTATGATGCGCTTATTTAATCCAATTGTTCAAATTTTACGCCCTGTTTCTCCTTTAGCTTGGTTTCCTTTAGGGTTATTGGCTTTTAAAGCATCTGGTGGGGCAACTATTTTTATCATTGCCATCACATCGCTTTGGCCAACGTTAATAAATACATCATTTGGGGTTGCAAGTTTGCCTGCAGATCATATAAATGTAGGCACAGCATTCGGTTTCTCTAAATGGAAATATCTTACCAAAATTATGCTTCCTTACGCATTACCCCACATGATTACGGGTTTGCGTTTATCATTCGGAATTGCTTGGGTGGTAATTGTTGCTGGCGAAATGCTATCAGGAGGTGTTGGAATTGGCTTTTTTGTGTGGGATAGCTGGAACGGATTATCACTAGAAAAAATACTGATAGCCATATTGATTATTGGTACCGTAGGGTTGTTATTTGATAAGTTATTTAGCGCCGTACAACTAGCTGTAGATTGGAACAAAAAATAAATACAATT
Source organism: Sphingobacteriales bacterium (assembly GCA_038237895.1). Lineage (GTDB taxonomy): Bacteria > Bacteroidota > Bacteroidia > Sphingobacteriales > Sphingobacteriaceae > Pseudopedobacter. The sequence continues at coordinate 3,891 of JBBRYE010000106.1, forward strand.
AAAAAATTATAACATGAGCACAACAGATATTTTAGAAAAGGAAACCATCATTCCATTAATTGTAAACGAAGAAGTTGAAAAAGCGATTTCTATAAATAATGTAACCGTTTCTTTTAAAAGTAAAAAGGGTGTTTATACTGCCATAAAAAACATCAGCTTAGACGTTAAAAAAGGAGAAATTATTGTCTTAATCGGGCATTCTGGATGCGGCAAATCAACACTAATGAATGTAATTTCTGGTATGGTAACCCCAACCAGCGGAACTGTAATTGCAAATGATAAATTGGTAAAAGGACCAGGCCCTGATAGAGGAATTGTTTTCCAGAACTACTCTTTGCTTCCTTGGTTAAATGTTTTCCAAAATATATATCAAGCGGTAGATTCTTCATTTAAAAGTTTATCAAAATCAGAAAAGAGAGAACTGGTAGAGAAAAATCTTAAAATGGTAAACCTTTGGGAACACCAACACAAGTTGCCTGGGCATTTATCAGGAGGGATGAAACAACGTGTTGCCATTGCCAGAGCTTTTGCAATAAACCCAAAGATTTTATTATTAGATGAACCTTTTGGCGCACTAGATGCCCTTACTAAAAGCACAATGCATGTAGAACTTTTAAAATTGTGGAATTTGGATAATCGTGAAAAAACAATTGTAATGGTAACCCATGATATTGAAGAAGCCATTTTTCTGGCAGACCGAGTGGTGGTTTTAAACAATGGTCCAGAATCTACAATTAAGGCAATTATTGATGTACCGTTAAATCGACCTAGAAATAAAAAAGACATAGTACATGATTTAAAATATCAGGATATTCATGATAAATTATTAAATCTTTTAATTGATAAATTTTCTATTCATGATTGCTAACATGGCTTTTATTCACAAATCTTAATTAAAATAATGTCAGTAATATCTACTCAAAAACCCCTTATTAAACTCAATGTCTTTTCTATAAAAGGCGTTCAAATGCGTACTTTCCACATCACTTGGCTTATGTTTTTTGTATGCTTCTTCGGTTGGTTTGGTCTTGCACCATTAATGCCTACCATTAGGGCAGAGCTTGGTTTAACAAAAGGGCAAGTAGGGAATATCATTATTGCTTCTGTTGCAGCTACAATTATTGCCCGACTAATAATAGGTAAACTCTGTGATATTTTTGGCCCACGTAAAACAGCTTTTTGGTTATTAATTTTAGGCTCAATCCCTGTTTTTTTAGTTGGGTTGGCACATAGTTATGAAACATTTTTGTTGTTCAGATTAGCTATTGGAGTAATAGGTGCCTCTTTTGTAATTACTCAATATCATACTTCTATGATGTTTGCTAACAATATTAAAGGTACTGCAAATGCCGTAACTGGTGGTTGGGGAAATTTAGGTGGAGGTGTTACCAACATAGTAATGCCATTAATTTTTGCAGCTATTGTTGGTTTAGGATATACTGCTGGTGAAGCATGGAGATATGCCATGATTGTTCCTGGTACAATGATGATAATAATCGCTGTTATTTATTGGAAATATACTAAAGACACCCCTCAAGGAAACTTTGACCAAATTGGGCATTCAAGGGCTTCAGCTAAAAAAACTGACTGGTCGGTTTTGGCAGATTGGAGAGTTTGGGCCTTAACGCTTTCTTATTCCATGTGTTTTGGAATGGAAATTACTTTTGATAACATAGCATCATTGCATTTTGTAGATTCTTTTGGACTTTCACAAAGCAGTGCAGGATTTTGGGCAGGTATTTTTGGTGCCATGAATCTTTTTGCAAGGGCATTAGGCGGAATTGTTTCAGATAAAGTGGGGGCAAAATTTGGGATGAGAGGTAAATGGAGTTTATTGGCGATGATGTTATTGTTAGAAGGAGCAGGAATTATACTTTTTGCCCAAGCAGGTTCTTTGGTATTTGCAATTGTATCTATGTTAACTTTTGCCTTGTTTCTTAAAATGTCTAACGGAGCAACTTATGGTATCGTCCCTTTTATAAATGATAAAAATGTCGGTTTAGTGAGCGGAATTGTTGGTGCAGGCGGTAATTTAGGTGCATTATGCTTTGGTTTTCTTTTTAAATCATCAACAATTACTTATGTACAAGCCTTTGAATATATTGGTATTATCGTATTACTTGTTTCTGTTATTGTGTTTATCACTAAATTTTTTATCAGAGAAACAAATAATGTGAGCACAACTGATTTGGTTTTAGAAGCTGCAGTTTAGAATTTATAAAATCAAATTTTGAAAAACGCCAATCTTAAAACACCACAATTTTCTTCAACCTGCTGTTATTGCGGTGTGGGTTGTGGTGTTTTAATTTCTAAAGATAAAAACGAAAATATTACCCTCATCGGCGATGAAAGCCATCCTTCTAACAAAGGAATGTTGTGCAGCAAGGGTATGAATTTGCATTATACCGTAAACGATAAATCGGATAGGTTGCTTTATCCACAAATGCGTTATAATAAAAATATGCTTTTACAGAAAGTTTCTTGGGATGAAGCTTTAGAACGAACCGCGGCTGTTTTTAAAACTTTCATTAATAAATACGGCCCAGATTCTGTAGCTTTTTATGTTTCGGGCCAATGTTTAACTGAGGAATATTATATCGTAAATAAACTTATAAAAGGCTTTATTGGTAGTAATAACATTGATACCAATTCTAGGTTGTGTATGAGCAGTGCTGTTGTTGGTTACAAAATGTCTTTAGGCGAAGATGCTGTTCCTATTTGTTATGACGATATTGAACTGGCTGATTGTTTTTATGTTACCGGCGCAAACCCAGCTTGGTGTCATCCCATTTTATGGCGAAGAGTAGAAGCTCATAAAGCCCAAAATCCTGATGTTATAATTATAGTTGTAGACCCTCGTAAAACAGATTCTTGTTCTATTGCAGATTTACATTTACAACTCAATCCTGGAACGGATGTTACTTTAAACCATGCAATTGCAAAAGTTTTAATAGAAAACGGAGATATTGATTTTGATTTTATCAATAACTATTCTCAAGGTTTTGATGCTTACTATAACATAGTTTTTGAAAAATCTATAGAAGAATCAGCACAAATTTGTGGTTTGGCTATCGCCGATATTAAGCTGGCGGCAAAATATATTGCAGCATCTAAAGGCTTTATTTCTATGTGGACAATGGGTTTAAACCAAAGTGCCATAGGTGTAAATAAAAACCTGAGTTTAATAAATCTGAATTTAATTACAGGTAAAATTGGTAAACCAGGTTCGGGTCCTTTTTCTTTAACTGGGCAGCCAAATGCAATGGGCGGCAGGGAAGTTGGTGGTTTATCAAACATGTTGGCTGCACATAAAGATTTAGAAAATCCCATCCATAGAAAAGAAGTACAGGAATTTTGGGGAGGCACAACAATTTCTCCAAAACCAGGCTTAACAGCAACAGAAATGTTTGATGCTTTAGAAGCCGGAACATTAAAAGCAATTTGGATAATGTGTACAAATCCGCTATTGAGTTTGCCAAATGTGCGCCAGGCAGAAGCCGCTTTAAAAAAAGCTAAGTATGTTGTGGTACAAGAGATTAGTGATAAATCAGAATGTTTGGCTTTCGCCGATGTTGTATTACCCGCTGCTGCATGGGCAGAAAAAGAAGGAACAATGACAAATTCTGAACGCAGAATTACTCATCTCCCTAAAATTGTTGATGCTCCAGGAGAAGCTTTGCCTGATGCAGAAATTATCAAAAGATTTGCCCAAAAAATGGATTTTAAAGGTTTCGATTATCAAAATACAGAAGAAATTTTTATAGAATATGGCAAATTAACAAAAGGTACCAACATCAATATAGAAGGTTTAACTTATGATATTTTAAAAGATAAAGGAAGTATTCAATGGCCATATCTCAAAAATAAAAAGCAGGAAACCAAACGTTTATTTACAGATTTTCAGTTTTACACTCCAACCAAAAAAGCTAATATTTCTCCCGTTCCTGATGTGTTTAAAAGCGATAGACCAACAACCGATTTTCCATTTATTTTAACTACAGGCAGAATTAGAGACCAATGGCACACCAGAAGTAAAACAAGTAAAGTAAATAAGCTAAATCAACATATAAAACAAACATTTTTGGAGGTTCATCATTCCGATGCAAATCAATTAAAAATTAAAAATGATGAAGTTGTTGAAGTAAATTCTAAATGGGGAAAAGTTAGGGTTAAGGCAAAAATTACTGATTCTATAAAGCAAGGGGTTGTATTTTTACCAATGCATTATGGTAAAATTTTAAACAGCGATTTAAACCGGACCAATAATTTAACTAGCCCTTTGGTTGATGCCATTTCTAAGGAACCTGATTTTAAATATTGCTGTGTAAACGTTGTTAAATATAAAAAACCAAAGCAAAAAATAGTAATTATTGGAGCTGGTGCAGGTGCTTTTGGTTTTGTAAAATCCTATCGGGTGATTAATCAGAATGATGAAATCACAATTTTCAGTAAAGAGAATAATCCGTTTTACAACCGGGTAATGTTACCAGATTATATCAGTGGAGAGCAAAAATGGGAACAATTGGTAAAAATGACCGATGAGGAAGAACCTATTTATAATATCCGCTTAAAGCGTGGTATTGGCATTAAAAAGATTGATAGAGAAAATAAATTTGTGATAGACGATTTTGGTAAAAAAACCGAATACGATATTTTAATTATGGGAACAGGCAGCCGAGCCACCATTCCTAAAAATGTTCCAAAAATATCAGGGATATTTTCTATGCGTACCCGCCAAGATGCCGATGATTTTAAAAAACATTTACCTAAAGAAAGCCATGTTTTAATAGTTGGTGGTGGTTTATTGGGTTTAGAAATGGCTGCATCATTAAGAGAGCTTAATGTTAAAATTACAATCGTTCAACGTATTTCTAGGTTTTTAAGCCGCCAGTTAGATGCTTTGGGCAGTCAGCTTTTATATGAAGAAATGATTGAACAAGGTTGTGATATTTATTTTGATGATGAAGTGGAATTATTTTATGGTCGTTCTAAATTAACAGGTGTTGGATTAAAATCAGGTAGAAAGATAGATTGCGATGCAGTAATTATGGCTATTGGTACCACTCCAAATATAGAATTAGCAAAAGATTGTGGGCTGTATTACAAAAGGGGGGTAGTGGTAAATGAGCAAATGCAAACCAGCGACCCAAACATTTTTGCAATCGGAGAAATTGCAGAATTTAAAGGTACTTTATATGGTATTACTGCTGCAGCAGAGGAACAAGCAGAAGTTTTAGCAAAATATTTAGCTGGCGATATTGCAAGTGTTTACAACGGAAGCATTTTCATGAATATCATCAAAATTCATGGATTTGATCTCTGTAGTATTGGTTTACCAGAATGCCCTAATGATAAAGAATATGAAGAAATCGTTTTTATTGATAAAGCAAAACGATATTATAAAAAATGTATCATCCACCAAGATAAATTAGTTGGAGCTATTTTAATTGGCGATAAAAATGAGTTTAGAGAGTTTAGAGAGTTGATTTCTAAAAAAATAGAACTCAGCGAAAAGCGATTACAATTATTAAGGAGCGGTAAAACACCAGAACCTTTAATTGGTAAATTAGTTTGCAGTTGTAATAATGTTGGTGATGGAAATTTGAAAATGGCTATAGAAAAAGGTTGTCGGGATTTAAAAGAACTTTGTAATATAACAGGAGCGGGAACAGGTTGTGGTTCTTGCAAACCAGAGGTTAAACAGATATTAGAAGAGAGTTTTAAAGAGGTTTTAGTGTAAATACAAAGATTATTTTTAAAAATATAACCGCAGAGGGCTCAGAGGTCACAGAGTTGGGTTTAATATAAATATCATTTTTACAACTAATTCATGCCTTTTAACTTACCATTTAGCTCTGTGTACTTTGCGCCCTTTGCGGTTTAAAACTATTTTCCAGGTTAATAAATCTTCGAATTAAACAAAAAATATGCAAAACATCATCAAAATAAATCTTCCCGGAGGTATTGTTTCTCCTGGCGATTTATCGGAAGTACTTAAAATAGCCGAACGAGCGGGCGTATTAAATATCCGCTTTGGTAATAGACAACAATTATTTTTTAAGGTTGATGCTAATAAATTAGATGATTTAAAGGATATTTTTTTGGTGGATGACATTCTTTACGAAATAGATGAAGATCAATATCCAAATATCATAAGTTCTTATGTAACTGAAGAGATATTAAATCCTACAAACTGGCTGCGTGAAGGTGTTTATAAAGATATTTTAAATGGGTTTAACTATAGGCCTCAATTAAAAATTAATATTGTTGATCATTCTCAAAATCTGATTCCATTTTTTACCGGACACTTAAACTTTATCTCTTCAGAAACCAATAATTTTTGGTATTTGCATATTCGTTTTCCTAAAAGTAATACAATGTACCGTTGGCCAGTTTTGGTTTATACAGAGGATATTCCAGAATTATCAAAGGTTTTAGAAAAAATAATAAGGAGTAAAAATATAGTTAAAACCGAATCTAAAGGAGAATTAATATATCATCAAATAAAAGAAGAACAAAATTTTATTCATCAAGATTATGAGAAACCTTTAACCCATACTGATTTTCAATTACCTTATTACGAAGGTTTTAATAAGTATAATGATAAGTTTTGGTTAGGAATTTATCGCCGAAAGGAAGAATTTTCTATTGATTTTTTAAAAGAGGTTTGTGAAATTTGCGCTAAAACAAGATTAGGTCAGATTTATACTACAGCTTGGAAATCATTAGTAATAAAAAATATCAATCAGGATGATAGAAAGTACTGGAGTCATCTTTTAAATAAACATCGCATTAATGTTCGCCATGCTGCAAACGAATTAAATTGGTCAATAGAAGATGTTTGTGAAGAAGCCTTGGCTCTAAAAATTGAACTCGTAAAGCGTTTCGAGGAAGCAGATTTGCGAACTTATCGTTTATGTTTCGCCATTAAAACTAAACCAAACACAGGTTTATTTGGCTCTGTGATTATTAGAAAATTAAACAGAGAAAATAATATTGAAAGAGAAAATATAATTCTTGGCCAAGCAGAAGGATTATATCAAGTCTTACATTCCAAAAATTTCAATCCAAATAATAAAGATTATGTGGTTTTTGCAGATAATGTTGGGCAATCAGATTTGGCAGAGCAATTAATTTCACTTAGCAATTTCTATTACAGTTTACAGCTAAACTTGGCATTACCTCCAAATAATGCCATCAAACAAAAAATAGAAAAAAATTTAATTGAGGTTTATGAATGTATTCATTGCAAAACCATTTATGATGAAAGCCAGGGAGATGAGGTAAATGATATTAAGGCAGGTACAAAATTAATAGATTTAATTGATTACAAATGCCCAATGTGTGATGCTTCAGAGTTTACTAAAAAAGAAATAGAGAGATATGGTTATTAAAACATAAGTGAAACTTTGATTGCTATTTCTTATCAAATAACAAATTTGAGTATTAACCATCAACCATTGACCATTGACCATTAACCATTAACCATTAACCATTGTCCATTGTCCATTAACTATCAACCATTAACCATTAACTATCGACCATTAACCATCAACCATTAACCTTATTTCCGAGTGGGAAAGGTGGTAGATTTATCCTTAAATTTAATGAGTAATTAATTTTTGATAGGAAATAGTTTAATCATTTCTTCGTTATAAAAGAGTTAAAAAAACTGTAATATACTACTAGCCCTTATAAAAGCTTGAGGCATACTGAAAAATGAAATTACAAGGACTAATATTAGCAGGTGGAGAAAGTAAAAGAGCAGGGAGTGACAAGGGGTTAAAAATTGTTGATAAAAAAACATGGACAAAGTTAGTTTACGATAAATTAAAAGATTTTAAAATAAAAACCTTTGTTAGTATAAACGCTTTACAAAAGGAGAATCAACAAAAAACATTTCAAAATAAATTACTAATAATAGATAATTTAACAATTTCTGGACCTTTAAGAGGTATTTTATCTGCGCATTTAAAATTTCCTGACAAAGATTGGCTTGTCTTAGCTTGTGATATGATTGAGATGAAATCAGAAATCATTTATAGTTTAATTGAAAGCTATAAAAATGAATCTAGTCATGATTTTTATGTTTATAAAAATGAAAATTTTTACCAACCATTTTGCGGGATATATACGAGTGTTGGACTTTCAAAATTGATGGCAAAACACCTCAATAATGAAATGGAAAATTACAGTATGCAATATGTTTTTAAAAGCTTTGATACCCTTTCCCTTTCTGTAGATATTGGCAATCAATCATTCAATAATTACAATCATCTAAACTCATAAAAAAAGTGTAACATATTTATTCAAAATTTTTAATGCTAAGTTTTGTAATAATATTTTGGCAATTATCCTCTTCATTAAAAAAGGAACCATTGTTTCAACAAAAATAATATCAATTAAAATGCTTTTTAAAATAACTTTAATGAAAGCGGAAAAAGGATTGTAGGAAACGACATATCAATCAAATATTACTAAAAGGCATTTAACCTTAAATAAAAGTCATCATTTTTTAAGTTTTGATAGAGAAAGTACTCATAAATAAGATGAATTGGCTAATTACTTAGCAAAATTGGTTTTGTATAACACGGTTAGTGAATTTTATTTTTGTTTAACCATTGTACTAATTAAACATATAGCTAATGCTGCAAATAAAAGCCAAAAAATTAATAAAGCGTATAAAGAACTCGCCTCATTAATAAAATTATAAGCTACAACAAAGGCAATTAAACAAAGGTAAGAGAGAATATATATTAGCTTCATACAGATAAAATGACTGCTAATTAAATATATATTCAATTAATTTTCTAAAATCTAGTTTTTTAGACTATTAATTTAAGTTTTTGGAATATCATTTATCATATCAGGAAATTTGTTTCTTTACATTCTTAGCTATTTGAAGAGAAAATTCTTTAGGGTTAAGATGATAGGTAGATTTAAACAATCTAGAAAAGTAACTTTTGTTAGCAATTCCAATATTGCGGGCAATTTCGCTGATGTTAAGATCACCAATCATAATTTGCTCCTTTGCGTACTCCAATCTTATTTTATTTAAATAGTTGTTTACCGTTAATCCGAAAACATATCTAAAACCTTCTTGTAATTTAGTTGGATTGGTTCCAACTCTATTAGCTAAATCTTTAATAGTTAAAGGATTTTCTAATTCACCTTTAAGAATTTGTACCGCATTTTGAATTTGTACCAATTCAGATTTTCTTAAAATCTGTCTTTTGGGTTCACTTTTCTTATCATCTTCATAATCTGCTATTTGTATACTTAAAATTTCATTTGATTTACCTTCTAAAAATAATCTTCTGGTAAACCCATC
>JBBRYE010000107.1:0-13155 GCA_038237895.1 Sphingobacteriales bacterium
AAACGAAGAACGCTTTGCAAACACCTATGCAAGAGGCAAAATGAGAATGAAAAGTTGGGGTAAGAATAAGATAAAACAAGGTTTAAAATTTAAGCAGGTGTCTGCACCATTAATAAAAAAAGCCTTACAAAATTTAGATGGTGATGAATATTTAGAAAAACTGATTGGCGTTTTAGAAAAAAAAGCTCCTTTGATAAAGGAAAAAGTTCGTTTTAAACGCAATTATAAGCTTTGTCAATATGCAATGAGCAGAGGATATGAACAAGATTTAATTTTTTATGTGTTGAATGATAGGGAATTATAACAGTAGATTAACTTTTTTTTGATTGAATATTGCATAGAATTATTTTCTGGCTATATTTGCAACCCGCAAGGGAAAGAAAGTTCTTTAAAATATGCGAAAGTAGCTCAGTTGGTAGAGCACAACCTTGCCAAGGTTGGGGTCGCGAGTTCGAATCTCGTCTTTCGCTCTCTTTTGATAATCTCTTTATGAGTTATCTTTAGTAAGCTTAAATGCTTGCTCAGATGTTGGAACTGGTAGACACGTCCCGATTCAATCGGGATCCCTGTTAAAGGGACATAAAAGTTTTAGCAAACTATAAAATGCTCAGATGGTGGAACTGGTAGACACGCAGGACTTAAAATCCTGTTCCTGTTAAGGGAGTGCGGGTTCGATTCCCGCTCTGAGTACAAAACCTCTTTACAAGCCCGTAAAGAGGTTTTTGTTTTTTAAGGAAAACCCACATCTGGAATTGCAAGGCTTATAAAATGGTTTTTAAGTGGTTTAAATCTGCTTTTCTTTCATTGATATTTGAAATATAACATTCCAAATCCTATTTTAGCGGTAATAAAAACCCAAAAGTACTTCCGGTTCCTATCTCACTTTTTACATAAATACTTCCTTGTTGCGCTTCTATAAATTCTTTAGAAATGGCTAAGCCTAGTCCTGTACCTCCTTTTTCACTGGTATTTGAAGGCACTTGAAAGTACTTTTCAAATAATCTCTTCTGGTATTTTTCCTCTATTCCTTTGCCAACATCGGTTACAGAAAATTCGATAGCATCATCATCGGGTTTTACACAAACATGAATAGTAGATTTTTCTGGACTGTAACGTACTGCATTTGAAAGAAAATTAGTTAAAACCCAAGCTGTTTTTTCTACATCTGCCTTTACTTTAGGTAAATTATTATTCAGTGAGACTTTAAAATCGATACCTTTTTGCTGGGCGGAAAATTTAACGGTGTTAATAGCATAATCTACAATATCTTGTGCATTAACCTCATGGATGTTCAACTGAATGTTACCACTTTCTAGTTGCGTCAAATCCAACATCTCTGACGTAATTTTTAACAACCTTTGAGTATCATCATCAATGTTTTTCAATAGATCGTTTTGCTCAAGATTCATATCTCCTATTCTTTTATCTTTTAAAAGTTTGATACTCATCCTAATTGCAGAAATAGGTGTTTTTAATTCGTGGGAGATAATTGACATGAAGTTGGTTTTTGCAGCATCCAACTCGTGGTATTTTGTGATATTTTTGAGCAGGATAACAGAACCGAAATGTCTTTCAGACAATTCATCATTTTTAGGATTAATTTCTGTTTTTAGCTCAAAAACCTCTTTTGTAAAAAAACTTTCCTTCTCATCAGCATAAATTTTTAATTCTTTTTGATTTTTCCCAGCAAGAATTTCACGCATTAAATCATTTTTTAAAGCGATGTCCAAAGCATATCTTCCTTTTAAATCATCAGCTTTAGCATTTAATAAATTCAAAGCAACTGCATTAGCAAACAGGATATTTTTATTTTCATCCAAGCCAATAACTGCATCCTTCATGTTATTAATAATGGTCTCTAATCTTAGTTTCTCAAATATGATATTCGCTAAATTACTATTCTCAAAATCATTGAGTCTTTTAGCCATATGATTAAAAGCCTGAGCTAACTGTGCTAACTCGTCATTTCCCTCTACAACAATACGCTTCTGATAATTTTTAAGGGTAATTTCTTCAATACCTTCCGTTATCACATTTAAGGGATTAGCAATATATCCCGGAAAATTAAAAATGAAACTCAAAGCAATCATGATGCAGATACTACCAAAAATACCTACATATAAAGTTGCATTTTTAGAAGTTTGAAGGGCAATATTATTCTTTAAAACAATGGCTTTCATATTGATATCCATTATTAAATATAAATTAGCCCTAATCTTATCTTTCAACTCTTCAAGATTATTCGGATTTGATGAGATTTTAGTAAAATCAATAAAAATGTTATTTGTAACTTTCTCTTCCCCTATTTCGGTAATATTATTTCTTTGTTTTTGGATGAGTTGATTAATTTTATTGATTTCTTCTGCATTTAAAACCTTACCATTTCCACCCAATTCTTGCAGGATAGATTTAGAAATATCAATTGATAAATAATTATCCTTTAATATTAATTGAGCATCTTTAGATAACCTATTGATATACCAGGTAGATGCTACAACCAACCCGATGATGAGTACAAAAAGAAATCCTGTGCCTAACCTTAGTTTTGTTTTAATATTCATTTTATCCTTATGAAATAATGATTAAGTCAATTTCTGTATCACCCATTTTTTTAAGCAATTTATCAAACAAAGAAGTTTTAAATATTAAATCTAATGGACTAATTTTTGGTTTACCAATGCAAATAGTTGTAATATCATATTTTAAAGCGGTATCAAAAATAATATCAGCTACATTATTACCCTTTACTTTTATTACTTCTGCGCCCATTTCAGTAGCTAATTTAAAATGATTTATTAAATGCCTTTGTAAATCTAATTTAACTCTATCGGGATTTTCATTTTCTCTTTGCACATAAAGCACCATCCATTTAGATTGATAATAGGACGCTAAACGAGCCGTTTTTCTCAAAATCTGTTTGGTGCCTGTTGGATTGGTAGAAATACAGGCAAGAATCTTTTCTTTTCTTAATTTGACATTGGCTGGTAAACTGTTAGAGATTTTCCGTTCTAAATGATGTGCAGTTTCTTTGTTGGCTAACTCCCTTAATTGCAGTAATTGCTCAATCTTAAAGAAATTGTTGAGCGCAATAGGAATTTTATCCTCTTTGTAAATTTTACCTTCCTTTAATCTTTGGATAAGCTCATCAGCCGTTAAATCTATTTGTATAATTTCATCAGCCATCAAAATGACCTTATCCGGAACAGTTTCAGAAACTTTAATGCCGGTAATTTTTTCTACTTCTTGATTTAAACTTTCTATATGTTGGATATTTATTGCAGAAATCACATTAATTCCTGCATTTAAAATATCGATAACATCTTGCCACCTTTTTTCGTTTTTGCCGCCTTCAATATTTGTATGCGCCAATTCATCAACAATAACCACCTCTGGCTTAACTTGTAGAATGGATTTTAAATCCATTTCTTCCAAAGATTTACCTTTATAAAAAATGGATTTTCTTGGGATAATGGGTAAATCTCCAACCAATTCCTGAGTTTCTTTCCTTTGATGCGTTTCAATATAACCTATCTTTACATCTATGTCGTTTTTGATTAAAGCACTTGCTTCCTGCAACATCCGGTAAGATTTTCCAACACCCGCACTCATCCCCAGATAAATTTTGAATTTACCCTTTTGATTAACTTTAATTAAATCTAAAAATTGATTTTTCTCGATCATTTATTTCAAAGCATCTAACCGAATGTTCAAATCTAATACATTAATAGTTGAAGGCCCAAACAATCCAAATAAAGGTTTATCTTCAATATCCATAACTAATTTCTTAATTTTTTCTTTACCGATATTTCTCGTACTTGCAATCCTATCTACTTGTACCAAAGCGGCTTCTAAAGAAATTTGAGGGTCTAAACCACTACCAGAAGCTGTTACCAATTCTGATGGTATTGCCATTTTATTTACCGTTGGATTTTCTTTTTGGAATGCAGCAATACGTTCTTCAACTTGTGCTAAATATTCTGGATTTGTTGGGCCTTTATTCGATCCTCCAGAACCGCCTCCGTTATAATCAACCGCAGAAGGGCGGCTTTGAAAATATATGGCTTGAGTGAAAGCTTGACCTATTTGTTGGTAACCTACAATTTTTCCATTAACCGAAATTTTAGCTCCTTCTCCTTTTTCTTTTTGCAATTGAGCAATTCCGTAAATAGCTGCAGGATAAACAAAAGCAATGATGATGATAAAAACCAGACTTAATCTTAACGCTGGTAAAATATGTGTTTTCATGATATTTAAAATAAAAGTGATACGCCTAAATCAATTAATTTAATTCCTATAAAAGGAACAATTACGCCTCCTAAACCATAAATCAATAGGTTTCTTCTTAACAAAGCACTTGCACCTATCGGTTTATAAGCTACTCCTGTTAAAGCCAAAGGAATTAATAATGGGATAATGATGGCATTAAAAATAACTGCGGATAAAATTGCTGTTTCTGGACTGTGCAAATGCATGATATTTAAGAATTGCAAAGCCGGAATTGCTGTAATAAACAATGCTGGAACGATAGCGAAATACTTGGCCACATCATTTGCGATAGAGAAAGTGGTTAAGGTTCCTCTGGTCATTAATAACTGTTTACCAATTTCTACTATTTCTATCAGTTTGGTAGGGTCATTATCTAAATCAACCATATTACCAGCTTCTTTTGCAGCCTGTGTTCCACTATTCATGGCTACACCAACATCGGCTTGAGCCAAAGCAGGCGCATCGTTTGTCCCATCGCCCATCATGGCAACCAGTTTACCCAATTTTTGCTCTGCCTTTATATAATTCATTTTATCTTCGGGTTTTGCTTCAGCAATAAAATCATCTACACCAGCCTTTTCAGCAATGAATTTTGCGGTTAAAGGGTTGTCTCCAGTTACCATAACTGTTTTAATACCCATTTTTCTTAACCTTTCAAAACGTTCGCTAATGCCAGGTTTAATAATATCCTGTAATTCTATGACGCCCATAATCACAGAATTTTCAGTAACTACTAATGGCGTTCCACCGTTTGAAGCTATTTTATTTACTTCGATGGCAGTATCCCCAGGAAAAGAAAAATTAGCATTTTCAGTTATCTTCCTCATTGAATCAAATGCGCCTTTAAGAATTTGATTGCCATTCTTTAATTTCACACCACTAGATCTGGTTTCAGCAGTAAATTTGATAAAATTCATTCCCTCCTTTTCAGACGAGTTAACCGCACCAATGGGCAATAATTCATTAGCTAGTTCTACTATTGATTTTCCTTCCGGAGTTTCATCTGCAATAGAACTTAGTAAACAAAGCTTAATAAAAGTTTCTTTCGGGATGCCATTTGCAGGGTAAAAGGCAGTTGCTTTTCTATTACCGATTGTGATAGTTCCTGTTTTATCTAATAAAAGTACATCAATATCTCCTGCGGTTTCAACCGCTTTACCAGATTTGGTAATTACGTTTGCCCTTAAAGCCCTATCCATTCCGGCAATCCCGATTGCAGAAAGTAATCCACCAATAGTAGTTGGAATCAAGCAAACGAATAGAGAAATAAAAGCCGCAATGGTAATTGGAGCATTCGCATAATCTGCAAATGGTTTCAATGTGATACAAACAATCACAAAAACCAAAGTAAAACCAGCTAAAAGAATCGTTAAAGCTATTTCATTTGGAGTTTTCTGACGAGATGCGCCTTCTACCAAAGCAATCATTTTATCTAAAAAACTTTCGCCGGGGTCTGATGTAACTTTTACCTTGATTTGGTCTGATAAAACTTTTGTTCCACCAGTAACCGAGGATTTATCGCCACCTGCCTCTCTAATTACTGGCGCAGATTCTCCTGTAATTGCCGATTCATCAATGGTTGCAATTCCTTCGATAATTTCTCCATCAGAAGGGATGGTGTCTCCTGCTTCGCAAATAAAAATATCGCCTTTAGCTAATTCTCCGGATGATATTTCTTTAATATCGCTAGCCGATAGGTATAATTTTGCAATGGTATCCTGTCTGGTTTTTCTTAAAGAATTAGCTTGTGCTTTTCCTCTGGCTTCGGCAATAGCCTCTGCAAAATTGGCAAACAATAACGTTAAAAGAAGGATAAAAAATACGGTAATGTTATATCCAAAGAAACCTTGATCGGTATATTTTAAGGAATATAAACTAGTAAGTAACATAAACACGGTACCTACTTCTACCGTAAACATCACTGGATTTTTTATTAAACTTACCGGACTAAGCTTTACAAAAGCTTCTTTTACAGCAGTTTTTACTAATGCGGGTTCAAATAATTTTGATTGAGTTTCCATAATTTTATAAAGAAAAATATTCTGCTAATGGTCCTAATGTTAATGCTGGGAAAAATGATAATGCTGTTATAATTAATATGACTGCCATTATCATGACACCAAAAGTTCCTGTATCTGTTTTTAATGTTCCAGCACTTTCTGGCACTTGTTTTTTTGCAGCTAACAAACCTGCAATGGCAACCGGACCTATGATTGGTAGAAATCTAGCCAATATTAAAACTACTCCAGTGCTGATATTCCAGAAAGGTGTATTATCTCCTAATCCTTCAAAGCCAGAACCATTATTAGCTGATGCGCTACTAAACTCATACATCATTTCTGAAAAACCATGGTATCCAGGGTTATTTAACCAACCATATTGATGCAAAACAATAAGGAAAGAAGATAATGCCGTACCTCCCAATATCAATAATGGATGTAGTAGTGCAATGAGCATGGCAATTTTCATCTCTCGGGCTTCTATCTTTTTACCTAAAAATTCCGGTGTGCGCCCCACCATTAATCCAGAGATAAAAACAGCCAATATCAAAAAGACGTAAAAGTTTAGAAATCCTACACCAACTCCTCCGTAAAAAGCATTGACCATCATTCCCATCAATTGTGATAAACCGCTTAAAGGTGTCATGCTATCATGCATTGCATTAACAGAACCGTTTGAAGTTACCGTTGTTGTGACGCCCCAAAATGCAGATGCTGCAGCACCAAATCGGGTTTCCTTACCTTCCATACTTCCGTGGATTTGGGAAATTTCCATATCGGCAATTTTTTTATTTCCCTGCATCTCTTGCATTACAGAAGGAATTAAAAGCATCAGAAAACCAATGGTCATCACCCCAAAAATCATGATGCTTAACTTTTTATTTTTAAGATAATATCCTAAAGCAAAGACTAAAGCGATTGGAATAAGAATGATGAGCAAGTTCTCTAAAATATTGGTTAAATAAGTTGGGTTTTCTAATGGGTGAGCAGAGTTAACACCAAAAAACCCACCTCCGTTTGTACCCGCCTGTTTAATAGCAATCATGGCGGCTGCTGGTCCACGAGATATTTGTTGGGCGACACCTTCAACAGTTTGAATATTATCTTTTCCCAAAAAAGTCATTGGGACACCACTAAAAACTAAAATGACGGAAGTGATAACGGAAATTGGTAAAAGGATCCTTAAAACGGTTTTAACAAAATAATCATAAAAGTTACCTAATAAATTGCCTTGCTTTTCTTTAAAAGCTTTAAATACAACAATGCAAGCAGCTATACCAGTTGCAGCAGTTACAAATTGTAAAAATGTAATACAGGCTAACTGAGAAAGGTAACTTAAGCCAGTTTCTCCGCTGTAATGCTGTAAATTGGCATTTACCAAAAAGCTAACGGCGGTGTTAAAAGCCAAATCTGGCGACATGGAAGGATTGTTATCTGGATTCCAAAAATGATAGCTTTGAGACATCAATAATAACATTGCCCAAAAAAACCAAATGAGATTGATGGTTAACAATGCTTTCAAATGCTCCTTCCAGGTCATTTGTTTGTTAGGGTTAATCCCGCTTAAGCGGAAAATAAATTTTTCTATTGGAGCAAAAAATCCATCGGCAAATGGTTTCCCTTCTCCAAAAATCTTTGCAATATATTTTCCGAGTGGAATAGCCAAAGCCACCGCTACAAGGAAAATAAGGACGATGCCTAAAATTTCTGTATTCATTTTTTAAAAATTTTCTGGTTTTAACAATACGTAAATCATGTAAAAGAATATCGCTATGGCGATGATGAATAATGCGCTCATATTTTTTCGAAATAGTTAATGGATTTAAAGAAAATAAAGAAGCAAATAAGGCCTACTAATAATAAAATGATTGTGCTCATGATAATTTGTTTTGGAAAGCTTAAGCCAAATCAAATACCATAAAAAACCATATTTTCAAACATTTGAAAATCAGTTAATTATGAAATAAGAAATATTTAAGGATGGAAAAACCCTTCCAAAACGGAAGGGTATATTTCCAAAATGGAAGGGTGAGGGATTTATTTTAAGCCGTATTCTTCCAGCTTGCGATAGAGTGTGGTTAAACCGATATTGAGTATTCTGGCGGTTTCAGTTTTATTGTTTTGAGTATGATTTAACACCTTAAGGATATGATGTTTCTCTACACTTTGCAAATCTTGAGTAGCATTTCCCAAATCTGTTTGGTTAAATTCCCAAGGGAGTAAATTTACTTCTAATTCATTTTTTGGAGCCAAAATAACAGCCCTTTCTATTATGTTCTTCAACTCCCTAACGTTTCCTTTCCATATATGAGAATGAAGCTCTTTAAGAAAACCTGCTGAAAAGCTATTTACAGTCTTGTTCATCTTTAAAGAAAATTCTTTAAGATAATAATGGCTTAAGGATTCGATATCTTCTTTTCTATCGTTTAATGAAGGCAATGGGATGGTGAAAACAGATAAGCGATAAAATAAATCGAGCCTAAAGGTACCGGCTTCCGCTTCTTGTTTTAAATTTCGATTAGTTGCAGCGATAATTCTAACATCAACTTTTAAGGTTTCGGTAGCTCCAACCTTTATAAAAGTTCCGGTTTCTAAAACACGAAGCAATTTTGACTGAAGCTCTATGCTGAGTTCGCCAATTTCATCCAAAAATAAAGTGCCTTTATGTGCTTCTTCAAAAAGACCCTTTTTATCATTTAAAGCTCCAGTAAAAGCTCCGGATTTGTGTCCAAAAAGTTCACTTTCCATTAAATCCTTAGATAATGCACTGCAATTTATGGCGATAAACTTTTCTTGCTTTCTTTTGCTTTCATAATGGATGGCATTGGCAAAAACTTCTTTTCCGCTACCAGTTTCGCCCAGCAATAATACCGTGGTATCTGTTTGGGTAACTTTCTGTGCTAAATCAACCGCCTGTTTTAAAGCAGATGAATTTCCGATGATGCTTTCAAAATTAAATTTAGAAGAGATTTTCTGCTCCAACTCTTGAACTCTTTTTTGCAATAATGCTTTTTCCATGGCTTTAGCCACCAATGGAATAATCTTATCATTATCATCACCTTTGGTAATGTAATCAAAAGCACCTTTTTGTATAGCTTTTACACCATCTGCAATTGTTCCGTAAGCGGTGAGGTTAATTACTTCTATATGTGTATAAAGATTTTTAATCTGTTCGGTAAGTATAATTCCGTTAATATCCGGCAATTTAACGTCGCTTAAAACCAATTGTATTTCTTGATTCTTAAGGATTTCTAATCCAGACTTTCCATTAAATGCCTGAAAAATCTCATAGCCTTCTAATCCTAAAATTCTCCCTAAAAGTTGATTGAGTTTTTCCTCATCATCTATGATAAGAATTTTTCCGGATTTGGAATTAGTCATGATTATAACAAATCAAATAAACTATCTACCCCTAAAATCTTTTTACTTAAAAATCCTTCGGCATGGTCAACCTGTATAGATCTACCAAATTCCCTAGTTCTGCCAATTATTAAATCCATAAAAGCAGGATTAGAAATATATGTTGGTGCATCGTCTAGCTCTACTCCCGGTACATAAAACTGAGTTTTATAGGCCCTAATAGCAGCTAATTTTTGATCCATAAACTCAGATATATCAATAACAATATCGGGCTTTATATATGTATCTTGTATTAAATGTAATAATAATCTTGGTCGATAAGCCTTTTGAATAAGACCATCTTGTGAAGTTACAATCTTTGCTAATCCTGATAAAAAGCAAGAATCGTTTACCAATTGGCAGGCTCTTGCATGGTCAGGATGACGGTCTTCATAAGCATTTGTAATTACAATCTCTGGCTGATATTTTCTAATGGCTGCAATAACTTTTAGCTGATGTTCTTCATCATTCTTAAAAAAACCATCTCTTACAGCTAAATTTTCCCTAACATCTAAACCTAGTATATCAGCAGCTTCTTTTGCTTCTACTTTCCGGGTTTCTGCAGTTCCTCTTGTACCTAACTCACCTTGGGTTAAATCAATAATACCAACTTTTTTACCCGCTTTTTTATGCTTTAAGATTGTTCCTGCAGCACCTAATTCAACATCATCTGGGTGGGCAACTATAAAAAGTATATCTAACTTCATGGTTATTTTTTAATACTTCCTAAAAGCTTTTGAATTTTCTTTTTAACCTTTGTGGAGTTTGGTTTTGTAAAAGAATAAAAATAATCAACTACCTCTCCTTTTTGATTTACGATATACTTATGAAAATTCCATCGAGGACTAGAGTTGATATTGCCATTCAATTTCTTTTCTGAAAGAAATTTAAAAAGTGGAGAAGCATATTCTCCTCTTACCCGCATTTTTTTAAAGATAGGAAAATGGGTATGGTAATTAATAATACAAAACTTACCTATAGCCTCATCATTTAAAGGTTCTTGTTGCCCAAAATCATTACTCGGAAAAGCTAAGATTTCAAATTGTTCATCTTTAAAATCCTTTCTTAATTCTTCCAAATCTTTAAGTTGAGGGGTAAAACCACATTCAGAAGCGGTATTAACAATTAATAAAACTTTTCCTTCGTATTGTTTTAAATTGATTTTTTCCCCTTTTAAATTTTCAACTTCAAAAGAGTAGATGTTTTTTTCGTTCATTATTTTATTGATATGTGTAATACCCGGCAGAATGGATAATACCTTCAATATCCATCTCTTGGTCTACATCGTACTTGTTTCTAAGATCATGCCCAAAAATTTTTGCAACAGATTGTACAACAAAGGCAGAAACATTTCCTTTTAAATCTTTAACTAAGTCATAACTACTATTTCCAGTTTCCCTATCTACTAGTTTAATTAAAATTTCGCCTTGGGATATTGTTAAGTTTTTAATCTTATCGTTAAATAAATCTTTAATCTCTTTATCACAACTTTTAATCAGTTGCTTTTGTTTTCTTTTATCATTAGTTAAGGCTAAATCTCTTTCTAATTGCCTATACCTTTGGCCGGCAAACCTTGCATAAGGCAAAACTTTTAAAACGTTATATTTTAGCCTCCTATAATTATCATAATCTTCTTGAGATTTGAAGGTACGCCTGTCTATAACTGTAACTTCACCAATTACAACCCAAGGGATTAATTCTCCGTTATAGTTTATGGTTGCCACTTTTATGGTATCTTTAGCACCATAGGCTACTTGTGCTTGGCAAAACCCTGCCAAAAAAAGAAAGACGCAAGAAAAAAACAAAGCTTTCAATTTCATAGTATTAAAATACAAATTTATACCTTATTAATTAATAAATTAGCAATAAGTAACCCTAATTTCGTTTATTTAATTTTTAAACGATAAGAAAGACAAAATATTGAATGAAAGATTATATAATTGATATAGAAGCAGAAAAATCTGAAATCTTAAAACGATATCGGGCTTTGCTAAGGGCTTGTAAATCAACATTAAAAAAAGGTGATAAAAAAATGATACGCATGGCGTTTGATATGGCAGTAGAAAGCCATAAAGATATGCGTAGAAAATCTGGCGAACCTTACATTTATCATCCAATTGCTGTTGCACAGATTGCCGCCGAAGAAATTGGTTTAGGAACTACCTCTATTGTTTGCGCACTTTTGCATGATGTTGTAGAAGATACAGATATATCTTTAGAAGATATTGAAAGAGAATTTGGTAAAAAAGTTGCAAAAATTATAGATGGTTTAACTAAAATTTCTGGTGTTTTTGATGCCAACAGCTCCATCCAAGCAGAAAATTTTAGAAAAATGCTGCTTACCCTTGCAGATGATGTAAGGGTTATTTTGATAAAACTAGCCGACAGGTTGCATAATATGCGAACTATGAATTTTATGCCTCGCGATAAGCAGCTTAAAATTTGCTCTGAAACGGTTTATCTATATGCTCCACTCGCCCATCGCTTAGGCTTATATGCCATAAAATCTGAACTAGAAGATCTCTCCATGAAATATATGGAGCCAGAAACTTATAAATTTATAGCCACAAAATTAAACGAGAAAAAGGCAGAGCGTGAGCATTTTGTTAAAGAATTTGTTGGGCCTATAAATAAGATTTTAGCAGAGTTAGATTTAAATGCGAGTGTAGTAGGCCGACCAAAATCTATTCATTCTATCTGGAATAAGATGAAAAAGAAAGGAATTCCTTTTGAAGAGGTTTATGATCTTTTTGCCATCAGAATCATTTTAGATAGCTTACCAGAAAATGAAAAATCCGATTCTTGGAAAGCTTATTCTATCGTAACTGACCTTTACCGTCCTAATCCAGATCGGTTAAGAGATTGGATTTCATCGCCTAAAGCAAATGGTTATGAATCTTTACACACTACAGTTATGGGGCCAAAAGGGCAATGGGTAGAAGTACAGATACGTACTCAGCGGATGAATGAAATTGCCGAGAAGGGTTTTGCAGCACATTGGAAATATAAAGAATCTTCTACCGATAGTGGTTTAGATCTTTGGGTAAGTAAAGTAAGGGAAATGTTGAGTAACCCAGAAGCAAATGCTTTAGATTTTTTGGATGATTTTAAGATGAATCTTTTCTCTGATGAGATTTTCATTTTTACCCCAAAAGGAGATTTAATTCAACTACCAGTAGAAGCTACGGCATTAGATTTTGCTTTTGAAATCCACTCTGATGTAGGTGCAAAATGTATTGGCGCTAAAGTAAACCATAAATTAGTACCTCTTTCTTACAAATTACAAAACGGAGATCAGGTAGAGGTCATAACTTCTGGTAAACAGGCTCCAAAAGAAGATTGGCTCAACTTTGTGGTTACAGCAAAAGCCAAAGCAAAAATAAAATCATCGCTTAAAGAAGAACGTAGAAAAATTGCAGAAGATGGTAAAGAGATTTTAGAACGTAAACTAAAGTCGTTAAAAATCACTTACAATACAGATAACATTCTA
>JBBRYE010000108.1:0-13026 GCA_038237895.1 Sphingobacteriales bacterium
CCTTTATCCTCAAAAGCAAAATACCGACTATTCAGTTTTTGCATTAAAATGTTTGTCTAAAGTCTATGAAATTTAAAGTAAAAACCGATTTAAAATATCAAATAAAATCTGAAAGCACCATCATATTAAGTATTCAGCCTTTAGATATTGAACAAGAAATAGTTTCTGAAGAATTGATTATTTCTCCCAAAACAGATTACAAAGAATTGATTTCTTCTGCGGAAGCAAATAGACTGATTAGTTTAGCTCTAAAACCTACAGAAAATTTATCCATTATCTACAGTGCAACAGTAGATAACGCATTTATAATTAAAGAGGTAAAAGAATTTAAGGAAATGAATATTGCTAAACTGCCCAGTGATGTTTTCATGTACTTAAATCCAAGTAGGTATTGCCAATCAGATAAATTATATCGTTTAGCAAATAATATGTTTGGCTATAAGAAAGATGACTTTGAAAAAGTACAAAGCTTAACCCATTGGATTTATCTAAATGTAGAATATTTAAGCGGTTCAACCAATTCAGAAACTTCTGCTTATGATACTGTTACAGAGCAAGCTGGTGTTTGCAGAGATTTTGCACATTTAGGTATTGCTTTATGCCGAGCATTAACTATACCAGCAAGGTACTTTACAGGTTATGCTTACCAACTTAAGCCACAAGATTTTCATGCTTGTTTTGAAGCATATATTGATGGACAATGGTTATTGTTTGATGCAACCAGGTTAATACCTTTAAACGGAATGGTAAAAATTGCTACTGGCAGAGATGCTGCCGATGCTGCAGTAGCTAATATTTTTGGCGATGTTACTTTTGTTTCTAGCCAAGTATCTTGTGAATTGTCAGACAACAATTTTGAACCATTTAATCAACATCATGAAAATAGATTGGCAATTAGCTATTTATAAAAGATAAAAACAAACATCTTTTTTCTCGGTTCTGATACTACAGACATTTTTTTTGGTTGACTTTAAGAGGCTTATCAAATTCAATTTAAAAAAAGAGAAAAACTATTTGCAGGGTAATACAGAAACCCTATCTTTGCCCAACTTTAGAAATCCGCAAGATTTAATAAAGTAATGATTCCTTAGCTCAGCTGGTAGAGCATTACACTTTTAATGTAGTGGTCCTGGGTTCGAATCCCAGAGGGATCACCAAAATTTCAAAGCCTCAGCAATTGAGGCTTTTTTTATCTTCTTATTATTGATTCCTTAGCTCAGCTGGTAGAGCATTACACTTTTAATGTAGTGGTCCTGGGTTCGAATCCCAGAGGGATCACCAGAATGAAAAAAAAGGCTTTTAATTAATTTTAAAAGGCTTTTTTTATGAAATCTTAATTTCAAATCTTTTTAACGCTATTAAACCTGGTTGTTTAGCCGCTTGTTGGCATTAATGCAGAAACTCCATATTAAACAAAAACCCCCAATCCTTAGATTTGGATTGGGGGTTTTAATATCATGATATGTATAACTATTGCTTCACAAACTGTTTAACAATACTTCCTTTATCGCCTTGCAGTTTAATGATGTAGGTAGCCGATGTTAAACTGATAACGTCTAAGCTGATCTTGGTTTCTGTTTGGCCAATCTCTTTCTTTAACACTTCTTTTCCTGTTAAATCTATAATAGAAATACTGGCATAGGTATTTGCTTCAAATTCTACGTTTAAAATGCTTGAGCTAGGGTTTGGATAAACTGTGATGTTGCTGCTTTCTGTCGTAAAATCAAAGCTAACCACTCTTATTCCTTTCTCTGTTCTTGTTCCGTCATTGTCCAGCTGAACCAATTTATAGTAATTGTTTCCCTTGGCTGGTGAATTATCTATAAAACTATATAAATTTTTGCTGTTGCTGTTTGCATTTCCTTTCACAAAACCAATCTTATCAAAACTAATTCCATCTGTTGATTTCAAGATTTCGAAACCATCGTTATTCTGCTCAGATAGCGTTGCCCATGTTAACAGAACACCGTTATCCTGTATTTTTGTTTGATAATCTACCAAGCTGACTGGTAATGTACCTCTATCAACAGTTATTGTGTAAGTTTTCGTGGTAGCATTTTCTGCAGTCACCCTAATATCTATGGTATTTGAGCCTTGCGGAATTGAAGTAGTTGAACCGCTATTCACCACATAATAGCTTCCCCCATTTATGCTTAACTCGATAATTGCATTAGCATCTGCTTTTGTAGGTGTTATAGAAAATGCTACCGGAGGATTGCTAACAGTTACTGTATATGAGGTAGTTCCTGATGCAAACGTTGGGTTTAATGGACCAATAGATGTAGATAAAGCAGAAAGATTTGCATTATTGGATGCAGTTGTAGTGATACTAATTATCTTAGAACTAACTCCACTACTATTGCTTCCTGTAATGGTATAATTAGTTGCAGAAACAATTGATGTAGGAGTTCCACTTATGGTCCCAGTTATAGCATCAAAACTTAAACCAGCTGGTAAGGCAGGGCTAATGGTATATCCGTATAAAGTTATTTTACGAACTTTATTGCCTATATATTCAGTTACATACATATTACCAGAATCATCAAGCGCTAAATCAGTAGGGTAATTAAAACTAGCAGCAGTTCCAATTCCATTTGTGGAACTAGGGATGCCACTTCCTGCTAAAGTACTTACCAGTCCTGCAGGCGTAATTTTTCGTATTTTACAATTTATATATTCAGCAACATATACATTACCCAAATCATCCACAGCCATCCCACTAGGATCATAAAAACTAGCTGCAGTACCCATACCATCTGCAGAACCTGGGCTGCCGCTACCTGCTAAAGTACTTACAAAACCCCCAGAAGTTATTTTACGGATTAGATGATTGGCTTCATCAGCAATATAAATATTGCCTGTATTGTCAATAGCAATTCCATTGGGGCGATAGAAACTAGCAGCAGTACCCATTCCATTAGCAGAGCCGTTTGCGCCACTACCGGCAAATGTACTCACAACGCCTGCAGGTGTAATTTTGCGTATATTATTATTATTAAAGTCAACAATATAAATATTACCTGAGGCATCCAGTGCTGCGCCTGTGGTAATGTTAAAACTGGCAGCAGTACCTGTTCCATTTGTAGAGCCATTAGCACCACTTCCAGCAAATGTAGTCACCACAGCTCCAGAAGTAATCTTTCGGATGATACCTAAATCACACACATAAATAATTCCTGTATTAGTAATAGCCATACCACGCGGACCTCCAAAACTTGCTGCAGTACCTGTTCCGTCGGTATAAGCACTATTCCCGCTTCCAGCAAAAGTGCTCACAATACCGGAAGGGCTGATTTTACGAATTTTTGCATTTAAATAATCAGACACGAAAACGTTACCTGAGGCATCTATCGCTACACCAATAGGTTTATTAAAATTGGCAACATTACCTGCACCATCTGTTGACCCTGTTGTACCATCACCAGCAAAAGTGCTTACTTGACTTGGTATTGTCGCAGGAACAGCGCCCCCACTATTAGTAAGTATTAACGGGCTAATAGCTGCATTTTTTGTAAATGTAAATGTGTTGTTGGTGTAGGTAATGTTAGGCGCTTGCGCTTTTAATTTTATTGAAAAGGCAATAAGCGTTAAAATTAGTAATAGTTTTTTCATGTGATTAGATATTTGAATATTAAAATTAAGAGTATTTAAGAATTATATTTTTTGACAAATTAAATTTACCTATACTATATGCCTACCACCTTGTATTTTACGAAACACGATGATATGACATCAATTTTACCGGTTTAAAGAGTTGAATTTGTATTCATCATATAATTTTGTTTATACAAAACTAAGCCTAAAATATTTCTTACACCACTACCCACCCGGGTAGTATTTCAAAAAACTGTCTCTAAATCAATAGAAAGCCCCTTTTTTAATAAATATGCTTTTTGTCCTTTGATTCTAACTCTGTGGGCCAATTTAGGTTCTTAAAGTTTGCAATAAATACGCAATACCTTCAGTTTGAGATTTGCTAAAAATTGAATTAGATCTTATGAATTCTGATGGTTAGAAAATTGGAGAATTATTAGTTTATTAGGAGCCACTCCGTCATGTTAAATAATAGTGAAATTGCTCACATATTGGTGTGAATGTGATATTCAGAATTTGCGGGAGTTTGGAAACTCCTTTTTATTATACAAACCAGAGAGACGTTTAACTTAACTCTACGGAAAGGTGGGGTAAAGCAAATCACAACATTTGAATTATTAAAGGTTATTAAAATCCTATGACTATACTCGCTACTCAATACTACATATAATAAACCTAAACTATACCAAAAACGTAAAATGAAGCTTCGTTAATTATAAGACAAAGCTTAGGTAAAGCCCCAAATAGCTAAATATTTCTAAACTTCCAACCGCTGAATCCTCACTGCATTCAATATCGCCAAAAGGGCAACACCTACATCAGCAATCACGGCTTCCCAAAGTGTGGCAATTCCGCCAGCACCCAAGGCCAATACAATAATCTTTACGCCCATGGCTAAGGCAATGTTTTGCCAAACAATATTTTTGGTGAGCTTGCCAATCTTTATGGCCGAAATGATTTTCGAAGGCTGGTCGTTTTGGATTACTACATCGGCCGTTTCTATCGTGGCATCGCTACCTAAACCGCCCATCGCAATCCCAACATCTGCCAAGGCAATTACGGGTGCATCATTCACACCATCGCCTGTAAAGGCAATTCTTCTGCCCTGGTTTTTCAGCTCTTGTACTTTTGCCACTTTATCTTCTGGCAATAAATCGCCATAGGCATCAGCTATGTTTAAAAATTGAGCAACTTTTTTTACTACCGCACTTTTATCGCCGCTCAGCATTACTGTTTTTATGCCCATTTTCTGCATATCTGCAATGGCTTGTTTTGCATCTTCTTTTATTTCATCGGCAATGGTAATGTAGCCAACATATTTTTCATCAATGGCAATTACAACTATACTTTCGTCGATATTCTTGATCGTTGCATCAAAAGAGATCTGGTGTTTTTCCAGCAGTTTTACATTTCCTGCCAAAACGTTTTTCCCATCAATGATCCCTTTTAAACCATGACCGGCAATTTCTTCAACAGCTTCAATATTAACCCCACCTAAAACGTCGCCTGCGTATTTTTCTATGGCTAAAGCAATGGGATGGGTAGATTTGCTTTCTATCGCTGCGGCAATTTTAATTAATTCTTGTTCCTCAATACCAACAGCAACCACATCCTGAACCTCAAAAATACCTTTGGTTAATGTACCGGTTTTATCCATTACCACGGTATCAATTTTGGTCATCACATCTAAAAAGTTTCCTCCTTTAAACAAAATCCCGTTTTTAGATGCCAAACCAATCCCACCAAAATATCCTAAAGGGATAGAGACCACCAAAGCACAAGGGCAACTGATCACTAAGAAAACCAGTCCTCTGTAAAGCCAATCGCTAAGAACATAATCGCTTATAAAAAAGAAAGGCAAGCCAACCAATAAAACGGCTAAAGCAAAAACAATAGGCGTGTAAATTTTGGCAAATCTGGATATAAATAATTGGGTTTGTGATTTTCTGGCTGTGGCATCTTGCACCATTTCTAGAATCTTGCTCAGCTTACTATCCTTAAATTCGGTATTTACCTTTACCTCTGCCAAGGTATGGAGGTTAATCATTCCTGCATAAACAGGTGCTCCTTTTTCTTTGCTGTCTGGCTTGCTCTCTCCGGTTAATGCAGCAGTATTAAAAGTGGCTTTATCAGAGATTAACTCGCCGTCTAAGGCTACTTTTTCACCGGGCTTAATTTGGATGGTTTCGCCAAGTTTTACTTCCGATGGTTTGATGGTCTCGGTTTTTCCATTTCTTAAAACGCTGACCGTATCCGGCCTAATATCTAATAAAGCTTTAATACTTCGCTTTGCATTGTTCACAGCAATATCCTGAAACCACTCCCCTATCGAGTAGAAAACCATTACGGCTACTCCTTCGCTATAGGAGCCAATGGCTAATGCGCCAATGGTTGCAACGGTCATTAAAAAGAATTCATTAAAAAAATCGAACCTTTTTGCTTTTCTCCATGCCAGATCAAACACTTGATAACCTGCCAATATTAAGGCTATACCATAAATAATTGGATTTATATAAGGGTTAAAATTGATGTGAAATCCGAAATATAAATCCTGCATCACCAATAAAATAGATAGTGCGGTTATTAAAGGCCAATGAGTTTTCCAGTTTTGAGGTTCGCCTCCATGGTCATGTCCGTCATGGTCATCATGAGCTTCTTCTTTATGCTGATGATCGTCTACATCTTTATGATTTGATGAATGAGAATGTTGATGATTTGGGTTTAAATCTTGATTTATGGGTTGCGTTTTGTCCGTCATTAACCTTCCGAGTTTAAAAACCAAAGTTCGGCTTCTTTCATGCCCTCTTTAATAGCTTCTTCTTTTGATAGCTTTTCGTCCTGCATCAATAGATGTGCAATTTCTTTTGCTTTTTCCTGAATCTCTGGTTTTAAATCTCCCATTTGATCAGTAAATTCTATAAAAATATCTTCCATTATCTTGTAATTGAGGGTTAATTGCCACTATTGGATTAATTTTGTTTTACTAACAAAAACGAAGCCTTACTAGTTATTGCTTGCTTAATTTATCTATAAAATCTTTTAAATCTATTCAAAAAAGATTTTGTTCAAAACATTGAATATTGTTAAATAAAACGGCTATTTCCTTTTAAATTTTACCATGCTTAATCAAATTTAATGGGGTTGATAAAAATAAATGCTGATTGAATATCAAATATAAATTAGGCTAACAACATTTATTTCAATTAAAAACTAAAATTACGACTTGCACTTTCTATTTTTGTGAAAGTTTTTGAAGTTTTAAAACCCTAACAAAAATCAAAAAAAAATGAAAAAGTCTTTAAAATCAATTGTTTCAAAATTTAGTTTAACTGCGTTTGCTTTATTATTAATGCAATCATTGAGCTTTGCCGCAGATCCTGAAGTTTATGTTTCTACGGCTCCGGTTAGTGATATATCTGGACAACAATTATTAAATACCACTTGGTTTTGGGTATTAATTGTAATCGTAATCATGGTTTTTGCTACTGCCTTTTTTGCTACCGCAGAAGAAAATAAAAACGGCGAACCTCACGCATTATAAATTAATTATTAACATCAAAAGATCTTCTTAATGTTTAGAAGTGAATAAAAATAAAAATGATTAAATAATAGTATGTCTATTTTAATCAAAATATTTTATGAAAAATCTACTCAATTTACTTAAGAACAAGTTTTTCTTGGCGGGGATGGCTTTTTTAGTTTGGATGGCTTTTTTTGATAGAAACGATGTTGCTTCACAATATGAGTATAGAAACAAAGTGCAGAAGTTGGAAGAGGAAAAAGAATTTTATACTACAGAAATTACGAAAGCAGATAAAGAACTAAAAGAATTGACTACAAATGTGCAAAGTTTAGAAAAATTTGCTCGTGAGCGTTACCTAATGAAAAAAGAAAACGAAGATATTTTTGTAGTTGTTGATAACAAAAAAGAAGATAAATAATTACCATGCTTGGTCGCCAAGTAAAGGCACAAATCTAAAAGTATCTAATACTATTTTATCAAATTCGTTCTCGTTTACCCTAATAACAGTTACCATTTTCTGCTCACTTTCATCCCCCACGGGGATAACCAATATCCCTCCAATTTTAAGCTGTTTTAATAGGATTTGTGGTACAAGTGGTGCGCCTGCGGTAACTATTATTTTATCGTAAGGGGCATGTTCTGCAATTCCTTTAGACCCATCACCTAAAAAAAACTTTGCTTTATAACCAATATGGGGTAATACTTTTATTGTACGCTCATAAAGTTTCTGTTGCCTTTCTATAGTAAAAACTTTAGCGCCCAACTCTAACAAAACACAAGTTTGGTAACCGCAACCTGTACCAATCTCTAAAACTTTATCGCCATTTTTAATGTGTAAAAGTTCACTTTGATAAGCAACTGTATAAGGATTAGAAATAGTTTGTCCTTCCCCGATAGGAAAAGCTTTGTCTAAATAAGCTTGTGCCCAAAAAGTTTCATCAAAAAAATAATGCCTTTTTACCCTGCCAACCGCAGCTAAAACATTTTCATCGGTAATACCCTTAAGTTGTAATTCCTTTACAAGTTTTTTTCTTGCACCCTTTTCTCTGTAATTATCTACAAACTTATAAGCCATTGCTCAAAAATATAATCTAAGAATTAATTATTAGCTTATTTCTTAGCTTTGCACAAAATTAAACAACTTAGTACTGATAAACAGCTACTTTATTTATGCCTAAGAAGATTACCTTATTATTTATCACCTGTAATTTTATTGGCTTAATATTTTTCTCTTTTATCTTAAAAGCAGCCAATATTGTAAATCAGTTTTCTGCAATAAACTTTATAGGTTTAATACTATTCTTTTTATTGCTATACGGATTTCTTGGGCATTATGAAAAACCTTTAAGAAAATCCAGATATAAAGAGTTTCTATCTGTCTTAAATTTATCTGTAGTTTTATCAATAGCTTATATCATCTTAAAAAGTCTATACTATCAAGATAAATCAAATCAAGAAGTTATAACAGCAGCTATTAAAATTGCATTTTATCATTTTATGATAATCTATTCTGTTAGATTAATTACCCTAACCATTTTAAAGAGACTATTGCAAAACAATGTTCTAGGCTTTAAAACTATAATAATTGGTAACAACACAAAAGCTTTTCAGCTTTATCATGAAATACAAAGTCAAAAAAAATCATTAGGCTTTCAGATTTTAGGTTTTGTTGTTTTAGATAAAGAAGAGCTACCTATAAAAATTGATAAGCAATTATACCTTGGAGAGCTAAATCAGCTTGATACAATAATCCAAAACCACAAAATTGAAGAAGTGATCATCGCTATAGAGACTTCACAGCATCATCAACTAAAATCAATTTTAGATGATTTAGAAAATACTGATGTTTTTATAAATATAATCCCAGATATGTTTGATGTAGTTTCGGGATTTGTAAAAGTAAATTATCTTTTTGCGCTACCATTAATAAGTTTAAATCACGATTATATGCCTTTTTGGCAAAGGGCGATTAAGAAAGTTTTTGATTACGTTTTTAGCCTTTTCATTTTGATTGTATTGAGTCCTTTATTTATCTTAATCACAATTTTAATAAAAGCAACTTCAAAAGGCCCTATATTTTACAATCAAGAAAGAGTTGGCAAAAAAGGTGTTCCCTTCCTTATTTTTAAGTTTAGAACGATGGTTGTTGATGCAGAAAAAAACGGTCCTCAGCTATCTCATAATAATGATAAAAGACAAATAAGAATTGGCGGTTTTTTAAGAAAGTTAAGACTAGATGAATTACCTCAGTTTTATAATGTTTTAAAAGGTGAAATGTCTGTTGTTGGGCCACGGCCAGAAAGGGCATTTTATATAGATCAAATAAAAAAAATTGCTCCTCATTATTCATATTTACAAAAAGTTTTACCTGGAATAACTTCTTGGGGACAAGTTAAATATGGTTATGCAGAGAATATTGAACAAATGATTAAAAGATTAACTTTTGATATTATTTATATAGAACATAGATCATTGGCTTTAGACTTTAAGATCATGTTTTATACATTTATTATTATTTTTGAAGGAAGAGGAAAATAAAGCCTACTTTTGCGATACACACAATGAAGAAAACCTTATTAATTATAACGCTTTTAGCAATTTCCAAAATCACATTCTCTCAATCTCAAAGTGATTTTAATTATTCTATTGGAATAAAAGCCTTTACAATTCAAGAATATTCTAAGCTATTAAATGAGGTGCGTAGTGGCAATCATTTTTACAATTCTAGTTTTAACGGACTAATAGCAAAAGTAAATGATAACCAAATCAGTTACCGCTTTCAGGTTTCAAGTATAAAAGAAAAAGATTATTCCTTTAAAAACGAATGTGAAAATTGCCAAGTTGTTACTGGAGATTTTAACACCTTTGATTTAAAAATTGGATTTGAGAGAAGTTTAATTTATAGTAAGTTACAACCTTTCTATGGTGCTGATTTAGGTTACAAGAGAACTAATTTTGATGGGAAAGCAAACGATGCAAAAATTAACACTTTTTTATATAACGCAAACATCGAAAAAAATGGAGGATTAATTTATCCTTTTCTTGGTCTTAAATACAACATAATTCCATCAATTACGATAAGTGCAGAAAGTGGGATTGATTTCATTTATACTCATGATAAAGAAATAAAATCTGATAATACAAACGCCCCTACATCGGTAAACAATTTTAGCAGATGGCAATTTGTTTCCAAACCTTTAGGGATGTTAAGTTTACAATATAATTTCGGTAGAGATTAATAAGGATCTACATCCACAATTACATAAGCTCCTTTATTGGCTTTATTTGCTAAAAAATCACTAACCTGCTGTTTAAGTAGGTTTTTTATTTTAGTAATAGATTGATGTTTATAATCGATTTTTATAGTAACGGTTTGGATATAATAGTTACGTACTCTACCTACCAAAGGAGAATGAGGTCCTAAAACCATTTCTCCTAAATGTAATTTAATAGTTTTAGCAAAATCATCTGAAATAGCTAAAAGTCTTCCTAAATCTTTATGCTTTATGTTAATTTGAATAATTTTATAAAATGGAGGATATTTAAATTGCCTTCTTTCAATTAATTCTTCACGATACATTCCCTCATAATCGTTGTTTACAACCTGTTGTATCACCCTATGCTTAACATCATAAGTTTGTATAATAACTTTTCCTTGCTTAGTTCTTCTACCTGCCCTACCTGCAACCTGAGATAACATTTGGAAACTTCGTTCATAAGCCCTAAAATCTGGAAATTGAATGATACTATCAGCGTTTATGATTCCAATTAAGGTGATATTATCAAAATCTAATCCTTTAGCAACCATTTGTGTGCCCACTAAAACATCTATCTTGCGTTCCTCAAAATCATTTAAAATAATTTGGTGCGCATTTTTATTTCTAGTAGTATCATAATCCATCCTTGCAATTTTCACATCGGGAAGAATCACTCTTAAATCGTCCTCTATTTTTTCTGTTCCTAAACCTTTATAAGAAATATGTTTTGAGCCACAAGCAGGGCATTCTGTAATATTATCTTCCTTATAACCGCAGTAGTGGCAATGTAACTTACCAGATGCTTTATGATAAGTAAGGCTTACATCACAATTGATACATTTAGGTGTGTTACCACAGGTTTGGCAAATTAAAACCGGAACATAGCCTCTTCTGTTTTGAAAAAGGATGGCTTGCTCTTTATTTTCTAAGGTTTGATTTAATTTATCTAATAAAACACTGGTAAAATTTTCCTTAATCAATTTTCTATTGCGCTCTTCAGAAATACTTACCACCTCAATTTCTGGAAGTTTTACACCACCAAATCTTGTAGTAAGCTTCACTAATCCGTATTTACCACTTAAAGCATTAAAATAGGTTTCTAAAGATGGCGTTGCAGAACCTAAAAGAACTTTTGATTGCATTAATCCACCTAAAACGATAGCCAAGTCTCTTGCGTTATATCTTGGGGCAGGTTCAAATTGCTTAAAACTTGATTCATGTTCTTCGTCAACTATTATGAACCCTAAATTATTAAATGGTAAAAATATAGCAGATCTAGCACCTAAAACTATATTTACTTCTTTCTTTAAGACTTTTTGCCAAACCTCCGCCCTTTCATTATCATTAAATTTACTATGATAAACAATAATCTTATCACCAAAATAAACCTTAAGACGATCAATCATTTGACCTGTTAATGCTATCTCTGGCAATAAATATAAAATCTGTTTATCTAAGGCAAGATATTCCTCTATTAATCTGATATAAAGTTGGGTTTTACCCGATGATGTTACGCCATGTAATAAGACAACTTGTTTATTTACAAAGTTAGATCTGATTTCTTTTAAAGCGTTATCTTGATCTATATTTAAAATAAAATCAGTTTCTAAAACATTTTCAGATGATGAAAACCTACTGATCACTTTATTAGACTGAACAAATATATCTTTATCAATTAATGCTTTTATGATTGCCGAACTAACTCCTCCGTCCTCAATAATTGCATTTTTCTTTACCTCACCTTTTTCTTTTTGAAGTTTAAGATATGTTAATAAAGCATCAGCCTGTTTAGGTGCTTTCTCTAATATCTCAAAGAGTTGTTTTAAATTTTCCTTGTCATCATAAAAGGAATTTAGTTTGATAGTTGCGATTTTTTTAGGAATAAACTTTTCTGCAATATCTTCTAAAATAAAAATAATTTTTTTCTCGAGTAAACCTTTTAAAATTGGGAAAACTGCTTTTTGATTTAAAATTTTAGTAATTTCCGTTATGGTAAGTTCACTTCTAATCTCTAAAGCATCTAAAATTAAAAATTCCTTTTCGTTTAATAGGTTTCTATCAAATTCTGAGGTATTACTTAAAACTATTCTTGTTTCACTTGCCAATTTTAAGGCTGTTGGCAAAGCTGCGGCCATTACTTCGCCAATGGTACACAAATAATAATCGGCAATCCATTGCCAAAATTTCAATTGTGTGGTAGTAACTATGCGTTCATCATCTAAAATATCTAATAAATATTTCGCTTCGTATTTAGATGGTGGTAGGTTTGAAATGGAGCAGATTATTGCAGTATAAAGTTTGCTTTTACCAAACTGCACAACTGCTCTTTTACCAACTATTAAGTTATCATTTAAATCTTGTGGGACCCTATAAGTATAGGTTTGCGGAATGGCAAGAGGTAAAATTACCTCTACAAAAAATGTTTTTCTGTCATCAACTCCATCA
This sequence comes from Sphingobacteriales bacterium, assembly GCA_038237895.1. Lineage (GTDB taxonomy): Bacteria > Bacteroidota > Bacteroidia > Sphingobacteriales > Sphingobacteriaceae > Pseudopedobacter. Next base: position 12,820 of record JBBRYE010000108.1, read on the forward strand.
AAATCTATCATTTATTTATCCTTAACAGCAGCTAAAAGTAAACTTAACCAACCTAAAATAAAGAATAAACCACCAATTGGAGTTATTGGACCTAGTAAATTTGCATTTAAATTTAGTATAGAATTAAGTGATAATAAATATAAAGACCCGCTAAAAAAAATAATACCCGCAACAAAACACCATGAAGAAAAATTTACAATATTATTC
>JBBRYE010000109.1:0-12827 GCA_038237895.1 Sphingobacteriales bacterium
ATATAACGGCTTTTTAATTGGAGAAAACTTTATGAAAACTGATAATCCTGGTAAGGCTATGGCTGATTTTGTGAAAAAAATCTAACGATTACCTCATTTTAAAAACAATTCCTAAAGCTAAATTTTGGCTGTATTGTATTTTATTGCTAAAATTATCATCATAAAGACCTGTTGCGCCAACGGTAACATTAATTAATCTGTTTACTTTTGCAGTTAGGGTTACGTCTAATCTTTGGTCAATTCCTGTTAGTTTTTCATAAGCGGCAAACAATAAATACCTAGATTTTAAATTTAGATTGGGCATTATATCCTTATCAAAATTAGCAACAACCTGGAAAGCCAATTCGTTTCTAAACGTTTTACCAATAGGCACACCAAAGTTTTTAGGATTATTTTTGTAAAGAGTTGTATCCAATAAAAAGGTTTGTCTAGCTGTACCAGTACCTAAACGCAAACTAAAGTACTTTACGGGTTTATATTCAAAACCTATAGATTCTGTTAAATAACCTGGAGCCATAAATTTTGAAATGAGTGTTCTAATTTCATTTCCTTTAGTATCCTTTGAATAATTATATCCAAAATCAAATTGAGATTCAAAACTTATAGATCCAAAAAAGTTCCAATTTTTAGATAGCTTAATGGCGGCTTTATTATCAAAAAACATTCTATCGTTTGTTTTTCTTTCTAATTGCCCTTCATTTTTTAATTTTCCATATCGTAAAAGAACCTCAGAAGTAAAGTTTATGTCATTCTTATTATACTCTGCTTTATAGTTTAAAACAGAGCCTAATGCAATTGAATTTACACCGCCAGAACTCCAATTATCACTAAACGCAGCTTGGTTAAGATTGATGCCGAAGTTTAGGTTGGTTTTCCAATAATTAACTTTAGAGTTTAGATTACTTACAGGGAGATTTCTGGTGTAAATAAAAAATATAGTAGGGCGTGTAGGAAACGGATTTTTTTTTGGCTGAATGGTTTTTACGCTCACACTATCTACCCTAGATGTTTGCGCTTTAAGCGATATGCAACAAAAAAAAGGAAAAATTATGAAAAGAAATCTTAGGCTTGTTTTTTTTTTCATAGCACAAAGAAAATCATTTCAATAAGATTTAGAGAATCTAATCTCCTTTATGCCTATTTTTTGAATGATGCTACGAAGCAAAAACCAATATAATAACCTTAAATATTGAGCTTTAGCCCTGTAAATCACATTTATAAAAACCCGGTTAACTTCAAAAAACATCTGGCATATTTTATAATAACACGGCAACAATATTTATAAAAGATAAAATTTTATCCAAATAATTTTCTATTACGTAATTTGCACCATGGCAAATGTGAAGGCAGCTATTCCCAAAGGAACAAGAGATTTTGGACCAATAGTAATGATTAAGCGCAACTATATTTTTGATACAATTAAAAAAGTTTTTAAAAAATATGGCTATCAAGAAATACAAACTCCAACCATGGAGAATTTGGATACTTTAACTGGTAAATATGGTGATGAAGGAGATCAGTTGATTTTTAAAATTTTGAATAGTGGAGATTATTTCTCAAAGGCAGAAACATTAAAAGAAAATATTACTTCTAAAATTTTGCTTCCGCTGATTTCTGAAAAAGCCTTACGATATGATTTAACAGTTCCGTTTGCCCGTTATGTGGTAATGCATCAAAACGAAATCACTTCACCTTTTAAGCGTTTTCAAATTCAGCCTGTTTGGCGAGCAGATAGACCACAAAAGGGTAGATATCGTGAGTTTTATCAATGTGATGCAGATGTTGTAGGTTCTGATTCTTTATTAAATGAAGCAGAGTTTATTTGTATTTATGATGAAGCTTTATCTGCATTAGGATTACAAGATTTTACGATTAAAATCAATAATAGAAAAATACTATCGGGTATTGCAGAATTAATAGGCAAACCCGATATGATTGTTGATATGACTGTAGCCATTGATAAATTAGATAAAATAGGCTTAGACGGGGTTATAAAAGAATTGTTAGATAAGGGATTTGAGGAAAAAGACATCACTATATTAAAACCTGTAATTTTATTAGCCGGAAATAACCAAGAGAAATTAAATTCTTTGAAAACAGTTTTAAGGGATTCGGAAATTGGTTTAAAAGGTGTCGCCGAAATTGAGAAAATATTCTCTTATCTTTCTAATTTTAGTTTACAAAAGGCTAAAGTAGAACTTGATTTAACCTTGGCCCGTGGTCTAAATTATTATACAGGATGTATTTTTGAAGTTAAAACCAATGAAGCTGCAATGGGATCAATTGGTGGTGGTGGCAGGTATGATGATTTGACAGGAATGTTTGGAAAAGAAGGTTTAACAGGTGTTGGGATCTCATTTGGTGCGGATAGAATTTACGATGTTTTAGAAGAATTAAACTTATTTCCTTCTACCCAAACAGACAGTACAAAGGTTTTAATTTGTGTTTTTGGCGAAGATGAAGAAACTTTTGCCATCCCAATTTTAAACCAATTACGTGTAGCCGAAATTAATGCAGAACTTTTTCCATTTGGCGCTAAAATGAAAAAACAAATGCAGTATGCAAATGATAAAGCCATCCCTTATGTGGTGATAATAGGTGGAGACGAAATGAAAAGTGGCTTATTAAGCTTAAAAAATATGGAAAGTGGGGAGCAGATAAAAGTTAGTGTAGATGATTTGATCAATAGATTAACCTCATTCTAATAAAAAAAAAGCATCTGCCAGCTGGTGGATGCTTTTTTATAGCTTTTAATTTATATTAACCTATAACTGTTCCGTCTTCTATAACGGCATTTTTCTTAATAACAATAATGCCTTCCTTAATAGTGTATTTATCGGTATCAGTAGCTTCTAAATGTGATCCTCCTTTTATGATAACATTATTTCCGATAAAACAATTTTTATCTAAAATAGCATTGTTTATCACGCAATTCTCACCAATCCCAGTTAATGGCTTATGAGATTTATTAAGATCTTCCATTTCTGCTAATGTTTGGTAATAATCACTTCCCATTACATAGCAATTAGATATTTTTGTGCCTTTCCCAATTCGGGTTCTAATTCCTATAACAGACCTGCTAATTTCATCGGCACCAATTATACAACCATCGGCAATAATTACTTTATCTAATCTTGTTCCGGTTATTTTACTTGGCGGTAACATTCTAGCCCTAGAATAAATTCTATTTTTATTAAATAAATCAAATTTAGGAAGATCATCTGTTAGTCCTAAATTAGCTTCAAAGAAAGAATCGATATTTCCTATATCTGTCCAATAACCTTCATATTGATAGCTTAAAACCTTCTTATTTCCATCAATGGCTTCCGGTATTATTTGTTTTCCAAAATCATGACCGTCGTTACCTTCTAACATAGAAATAAGAGTTTTTCTATTAAAAAGATAAATACCCATAGAAGCTAAATATAAACGCCCTTGAGCTTCCATTTCTGGCCCAACTTCAGATTCCCAACCAATTATTTTTTCTGCATTTGGCTTTTCTGTAAAAGTAGTAATCTCGTTCTGTTCATTAGCTTTCAAAATACCAAAGCTGGTTCCATCTTTTGCATTTACTGGAATAGTTGCTAATGTGATATCTGCCTTTTTTGCAATGTGATTTTCTATCATTTCACAAAAATCCATCTGATAAAGTTGATCACCAGATAATATCAATACATATTCAAAATCATGCTGTTTTAAATGGTGTAAACTTTGGCGAACGGCATCTGCAGTTCCCTGGTACCAACCTTCATTACCAGGAGTTTGCTCTGCTGCTAAAATATCTACAAAAGCATCGGTAAAAAAACTAAAATTATAGGTGTTTTTAATGTGCTTATTTAAAGATGCAGAATTGAATTGTGTTAAAACAAAAATTCTTCTTAACCTGGAATTTATACAATTAGAAATTGGAATATCAACCAATCTGTATTTACCTGCAATTGGTACAGCTGGTTTTGATCTTGTTGCGGTTAAAGGAGAAAGACGTGATCCTTGGCCACCTCCCAAAATAATGGATATAACTTTTTCTTCTATCATGTTTATTTGGTTAATCGTTTATATAATTGGTGATATTCGTTTGCAGACTTATTCCAAGAAAAGTCTAAACTCATCATTAATTTTCTCAACTGATCTAGTTTTTTTTGGTCTTGATATAATAAGATGGCTCTTTGTATGGCAATTACCATTTCTATCAATTCCAAATTATCAAATCTAATACCATAACCGCCCTCATTACCAAAATCAACAATAGAATCTTTTAAACCACCAGTTGATCTCACGATTGGGATTGTACCATATCTTAAGGCATATAGTTGATTTAAGCCGCATGGTTCTACCCTTGAAGGCATTAAAATAAAATCGGCGGAAGCGTATATTTTATGAGACAATTCTTCATCATAACCTATGTAACAATTATAATTTTTTAAATAAGTTTGCAGTTCTTTTAAATCGTTTTCTATTTCTTTTTCGCCAGATCCTAAAATTAAAAAGCAAAACTCGTCTTGATTTCTTAAACTAATTTCCCTAATTAATTCAACCAATTTATCGGCTCCCTTTTCGGCAACTAATCTTCCTATAAATGTAATTAAAGGTTTATCTGGGTTTAACCCAAATTTTTCACACAGTGCTTGCTTATTTTTTTGTTTATTGGATTTAACTGTAGTTTTAGAATAATTAAAGGATAACATTTGGTCTGTGGATGGGTTCCAAACATCAACATCAATCCCGTTTAAAATCCCTACACCTTTTTGTGGTTCTAACTCAAATAAAAATTCTAACCGATTAGAATTGTGTTTTAATTCTTCTAAATAACTAGGCGAAACTGTAGTATATGCCCAACAGCATTTTATAGCTGATGCTAATGGGTTTATACAATCTCCCCATTCTAACATTCCGCCTTTTGTCCCATCAATATCTGGGAGGTAATATAATTTTTCCCAACCTAACCAGCCTTGATATTGTGCATTATGAATGGTAAATACACTTACTTTATTTGCTAAAGAACTAAATTTGAATGAATATTTTAATAAAAAAGGAACTAAACCAGTATGGTGATCATGACAATGAAATACATCTACTGGTTTGTTGGTTGCTAAAACCCATTCTAAAACGGCTAATTGAAAGGCTATAAATTGCTCACTTTCATCAGGATAGGAATAAATATCTGGTCTATCTAATAAATCTGGTATTTTAACTAGATATAATTCAAACCCCAATACATCATTTACTTCTTTTAAAATATCAAAATCAAAAGTGCGGTAACCTAATTTAGAATTGCCTTTGTAAACGGATTCAAATGTGTTTTCTGTGACAAACTTTCTTTCATAATAAGGCATAACAACCATGGCGTTTACACCTAACTGTTTCAAGTATTTTGGTAATGCGCCAACCACATCGCCTAAGCCGCCAGCTTTAGCAACCGGATAACATTCGGCACTTAAATTTAAAACGTTCATGCTTTATTTTGTGAAGCTTAAATTAGATAAATCTTTTGCAGATTTCAAGTATTCTAATTAAGAAAATTAGGATTTTAAAAAATTTAATAATTTCCTAACATTTTGCGATTTTAGGTGCGATTAATTAATTATTACGATATTAATTATACAAATTTATTTGCCATTTGCTCTTTTAATATCAGGATAATTAAAGTAGAATTTGCTTTCATCATCCTGAAGAATAGAGAATTTAATAATTAATGTATCTGAAATAGTTTTTCCGTTAAGGTATGATGGTATAAAATAAGGAACCGTTAATAAAACATGTTTTAGAACATTTGATAATTCTGGATCTAAATCATCTGAAGTAATTACACTTTTAACTTGTCCCATATCATTAATATCTAATTTAACCTCAAATGGTTCTTGAGGCAAAACATCAGATTTTTCAAAGATAATGTTGTTATTTAAATAGGTTTGAAGATAAAGATTATAGCCTTGATTATCATCAATAGTACAATTCTTAAAAATTAAAGCTTCGCCGTTATCTGCTATTAAAACAGGGTGAAATTTTACTAAACTATTTTTAGGAGAAAAGTTTTTAGGATAGGTATAATCTGATGTTTTAAATTTTCCATTTTCAAACTGTTCTGCACCAATATATTCTGAGGAATTTTTTGGATAATTTAAATAGCTAGACCAAACCCCATCAGGCATACCATTTTTTACTTTGCCTTCAAAAGAGATACCTGTAAAACCAAATTCGTTGAAATCAGAAACTGTTTCGTTCAATCTTAACTTCCCTTTTCCATCTTCAATTTGTTGTCTGCCTTTTTCATCAAAGTAGTTTTTAATAGTTATTTGATTGTTTTTATAGGATAAGTCTAGCCAAATGTTTCCGCTAGGATAAAAGTATTTCCAATCTCCATCAGGTAAATTGCCTTTAAAATTGATGGTGAACTTCGGAATTCCGTTTTCATAAAATCCTTTAAATTCTCCTTCCTTTTTTCCTTCTAGATATTTGCCGGTTAAAGCTGGCTGATTATTGTTGTAATAATCGGTAAAAAAACTATTGAAACCTCCATTACTTTTATCGTACTTAACAACACGGGTAAAAGTTTTATAAACACAATTTTGATTTACCAAATAATACTGCTGATCAAAATATAAATGGATATAACCATCAATACTTTTATCCATATAATTGCTTGGCTGCTGGGCATAAGCTTGTTGTAGCAATGCAAAGCCTAAAAAAAACAAGTATATGAATCTTCTTATCATGTTAATGTGCAGCTAGCCAGTTTTCGCCTTCGCCAACTTCTACAACTAACGGTACGCTCATTTTTATTGCCGATTGCATCCTATCTAAAATAATTTTTTTCATTTGCTCTTTTTCAGATTTTAAAACATCAAAAACCAACTCATCATGTACTTGCATGGTCATTTTAGATTGTAGTTTTTGGTCTTTCATATCTTTATGAATATTGATCATCGCAATCTTTATTAAATCTGCCGCCGAACCTTGGATTGGCGCATTTATGGCATTTCGTTCCGCATAACCACGTACGGTTTGGTTTGCAGAATTGATGTCTCTTAAATAACGTCTCCTGCCCATAATAGTTTCTACATATCCGTTCTCGCGAGCGAAATTCATGGTGTCTGACATGTATTGTTGTATTCCCGAATATTGCTCAAAATAATTTTGGATAATTTCTGCAGCTTCTTTTCTTGGGATACCTAAAGTTTGAGATAAGCCAAAAGCCGATTGCCCATATATAATTCCAAAATTCACTGCTTTTGCATTTCTTCTTTGGTCTGATGTTACTTCAGCTAAATCAATTCCATAAACTTTTGCAGCTGTTGCAGTATGAATGTCTAAACCTTTAGTAAAAGCCTCCATCATGTTTGGGTCTTTACTAATTTCTGCAATAATGCGCAATTCTATTTGTGAATAATCTGCCGAAAGCAAAATATGATTTTCATCTCTTGGGATAAAAGCTCTTCTTACTTCTCTTCCTCTTGCAGTCCTTATCGGGATATTTTGCAGGTTAGGATTGTTAGAACTTAAACGCCCGGTTGCTGCAACAGCTTGATTATAAGAAGTGTGAACTCTGCCGGTTTTTGGGTTTACCAATAAAGGCAAAGCATCTACATAAGTAGATTTTAATTTACAAAGCTGCCTAAAATCTAATATTTCTTGTACAATGTCAGATTTTGGAGCCAAAGCTAAAAGAACATCCTCTCCGGTTTGGTACTGACCTGTTTTTGTCTTTTTTGCTTTATCATCCAATTTTAGCTTATCAAATAAAACCTCTCCTAATTGCTTAGGCGATGCTAAATTGAATTTTACACCAGCTTTTTCGTACACCAGTTTCTCTAAACGATTGATTTCAATCTCCAGCTCTTTAGAATAGGTTTGCAACTGTTCCATATCAATTCTTACGCCCTCAATCTCTACATCGGCCAAAACATAAACTAAAGGATTTTCAATTTCTTGAGACAATTTAACAGCTTTCACTTCGGTAAGCATGGGTTCAAAAATTTCTTGAAGCTGTAAGGTTATATCTGCATCTTCGCCGGCATATTCTTTTACAATTTCTATTTCTACATCTCGCATTGTTCCTTGCCCTTTTCCTTTTTTACCTATTAATTCGGTAATAGAAACTGGCGTGTAACCGAGATAATTTTCAGAAAGAATATCCATTCCGTGGCGGGTATCAGGGTCTAAAATATAATGCGCTAACATGGTATCAAATAATTCGCCAGCAACATTAATTCCGTACCACTTTAATATTAGAATATCATATTTAATGTTTTGCCCAATCTTCCTGATTTCTGGATTCTCTAAAATTGCTTTAAACTCATGAGCTATGGCTTTCGCCGATTCAAAATCTTCAGGAACAGGAATATAATACGCTTCTCCTTTTTTGAAACAGAAAGATAAGCCCACCAAGTCTGCGTTATTAGCGTCAATTCCAGTTGTTTCTGTATCAAAACTAATTGCTTTTTGTTTTTCTAAAACCGTTATTAAAGATTTGCGTTTCTCATCATCATCAATTAAATGATATTGATGTTCAACATTTTCAATGTTTTTTCCACCCTCAACAGCGGTTAAGGCTTGGGCAGGAGAAATGGTGATATTTTTAATTTCTGATGGCGCATTTCCACCACCAAATAAATCCATTTGTCCGTTATTATTACCTTTTGTTTCAGCGATAGAAAAATCCTCACCAAAAACCCTTCTACCTAAAGTTCTAAATTCTAACTCAGCGAAAAGCGGTTCTAATTTTTCTTTGTCTACAGGTCCACATCTAAAGCTTTCTTCATGAAACTGAACTGGTGCATTTAAAATTATTGTTGCTAATTTTTTAGAGAGTAATCCTTGTTCTGCAAAATTCTCAACGTTTTCTCGTTGCTTGCCTTTTAACTCATGACTATGGGCAATTATATTTTCCATAGAACCATAGGTTTTAATCAGAGCTTTGGCGGTTTTTTCTCCAATTCCTGGGATGCCGGGAATATTATCTACGGCATCGCCCCAAAGGCCTAAAATATCAATTACTTGATGCACATGTTCAATATCCCACTTTGCTAAAACTTCTTTAACACCTAAAATTTCCATGTCATTACCCATTCTAGCGGGTTTGTACATGTATATGTTTTCTGAAACTAATTGTGCAAAATCCTTATCGGGAGTCATGCAATAGACAGTAAAACCTTCTTTTTCTGCTTGTTTAGATAAAGTTCCAATTACATCATCAGCCTCAAAACCATCAGACGTTATTACAGGGATATTAAAACCTTCTATTAATTTCACCACATAAGGCAAAGCAGCCGATAAATCTTCGGGCATTGCTTGTCGGTGACCTTTATATGCCTCATAATCTGTATGACGTTCTGTTGGGGCATCTGTATCAAAAACCACAGCAATATGGCTAGGTTTCTCTTTTTTCAAAACTTCTAATAAAGTATTGGTAAATCCCATCACCGCAGAGGTATTGATGCCATTAGAGGTAAATCGTGGGTTTTTGCTTAATGCAAAATGTGCTCTGTAAATAAGCGCCATTCCATCTAAAAGAAAAAGTTTTTTTGACATGTGTTTTAATTGATGCCAGCTTTATAGCTGTAATTCCAAATTTATGATTCTTGGCGGAAAGTAAGGAATATAAGTTTTTTTGGACAATTATTCTACCATTAAGGCATGAAGAAATGATAAGGTCAGGGGGCGATTGTCTTAATGTCCCTTAACTTCTTAATGTTTTGTTTTTTTACCATTAAGGCATGAAGAAATATTATGGTCAGAGTAAGATTGTTTTAATATCCCTTAACTTCTTAATGTTTTGTTTTTTTACCATTAAGGCATGAAGAAATATTATGGTCAGAGTAAGATTGTTTTAATATCCCTTAACTTCTTAATGTTTTATTTTTTCACCATTAAGGCATGAAGAAATGATAAGGTCAGAGTATGATTGTCTTAATGTCCCTTAACTTCTTAATGTTTTATTTTTTCACCATTAAGGCATGAAGAAATGTTATGGTAAAGCTCTAAAATACTCATTAACAAATGGCTTCATTGATTTGGTGATATTGTCTGTATAGAAATTAATCAATAATCCTTGAGGTATTTTTAATAGTTTCATATAGGTAAGCAGTTGCGCCTCATGTACTGGTAAAATATTTTCGCAAGCCTTTAACTCAACTATTACGCAGTTTTCAACTAACAAATCAACCCGCAATAATGTGTCAAAAGTCATTTCATCATATTTAATCGGAACTACTATTTGAGATTTTACCTCATATCCATTCCCATCTAGCTCGTATTTTAAGCATTGTTCATAAACACTCTCTAATAATCCGGGGCCTAACTCTTTATGAACTTTTATAGCAAATCCAATAATTATATAAGATAATTCGGTAACGTCTTGTTTAGTTAACATATTTATTATAGATCATTTCATAGAGATAATGATACGAAAAAAATCTAATCTTAATACCCAGCCAGTAAAGCCAAAGCAGGTATCAAATTATAAGACGCATGCATCATCATAGATTTTGAAAGTCCGAAACGCATTCTTACATAACCCAATATAAAACCCACAAACATTTGTGGTAACACTAATAAAATGACAGGTAAACCGTAAGCAAATGGATTGTTAAAATTAGAGAGGTGAACCAACCCAAAACATATTGCTGTTATATAGAAATGAGTTGGAAATAATTTAGAAATTAGTTTATGTTTCTTGAAACGATTATTATCGAAAGTAATTATCACTATAAAGCCGATGATTACAACTAAACCGATACCTATAAAAAGTGTTAAGCCGGTAAATATTTTATAAAATAAACCAGAAGCAAGCAATGCGTAACAAATAATTGAGATATAATAATTTTTGAGTTGATATCTAAAAACAAGTTCTTCTAAGATTGGGGCAAAAACAGTTACCATTAAAAACAGTAAAACTTTCTTTTCTTTTAAATCAAACAGATCAAAGTTTGGTAACTCTTTAATGATATGTAGACTTTCTAAAAGGCTTACCAAAAGCACAGATAAAAAAGAAAAACAAAGCGAAATGATGACCAAAGGAAATAATTGGTTATAAAATATTTTGCCTTTATCTTCTGTAATGAAAGGGTTAGGTTTTTTAAGATAACCTATAAAATCATTTAAAACTTCTTGGATCATGAGGTATAAAAAAAGCCCTGCTGTTTTAAAAAGCAGGACTTCATATTTTCTATTTTATTAAACCTCGGTTTTTTAGCATTGGGGTAATATCTGGAGCATGACCTCTAAAATCAGCAAACATTTTGTTATAATCTTCTGTGTTTCCACGAGATAAAATCATATCTCTAAAACGTTGACCGTTTGCTCTTGTCATTCCCCCATTTTCTTCAAACCAAGTATAGGCATCATCATCTAACATTTCTGTCCACAAATAAGCATAATAGCTACTTGCATAACCATTGCCCCAAATGTGCAAGAAGTAGCTAGATCTATATCTTGGAGGTACTTCATTTAAATTTAAATGCGTTTTAATTAAAGCATTTGTTTCAAATTTATCTACATCAGTTATTTTATCTGTAGCAGAAATGGTATGCCATTGTTGATCTAAATCGGCAGCTGCCAAAAGCTCAGTTAAAGCATAACCTTGATTAAAAGTTGCCGCTTTTTTAATTTTATCAACTAATGCTTGTGGCATTACTTGGCCAGTTTTATAGTGAACTGCATAGTTTTTGAAAACAGTTGGTTCCATTGCCCAATGTTCGTTAAATTGTGATGGAAATTCTACAAAATCCCTAGCTACGCTTGTGCCAGAAATACTAGGGTATTTTTGACTGGCAAAAAAGCCATGTAAAGCATGTCCAAATTCATGGAACATGGTGGTAACATCATCATAACTTATTAATGCGGGCTGGCCAGCTGCAGGTTTTGTAAAGTTGCACACATTATAAATTACAGGGTTGGAACCTAATAAGGTAGATTGATTGACGATGTTAGACATCCAAGCGCCTCCAGATTTATTATCTCGTTTAAAATAATCGCAATAAAACAAGCCAAAACTTTTTTTATCCTGATCAAAAAGCTCAAATACTTTTACATCTTCCTGGTAAACTGGTAAATCCTTTCGTTCTTTAAATGTGATTCCGTATAACTGAGTTGCTGCATAAAAAACCCCGTTTTGCAAAACTTTATTCAACTCGAAATAAGGTTTTACTTCATTATCATCTAAATCATACTTGGCTTTTCTAACTTGTTCTGCATATAAATTCCAATCGTAAGCTTCTAATTTAAAACCACCTTTTTGTTGATCAATTACCGATTGTATTTCTGTTGCTTCGGCCTTAGCTTTTGCAGTTGCAGCTGGGATTAAACCATCTAAGAATTTTTGAACTGCTGCTGGCGTTTTTGCCATTTGATCTTGTAAATTCCAAGCTGCGTAATTATCGAAGCCTAAAATTTTTGCCCTAACTGCTCTTAATCTTGCTATTTCTAAAATCGTTTTCTTGGTGTCGTTAGCATCGCCTTTTTCTGCTCTATTGTAAGAGTTTTCAAATAGTTTTTTGCGGGTGTCTCTATTTGTCAACGATTTTAATGGAGGTTGTTGTGTTGTGTTTTGTAACGATAAAACAAATTTCCCTTTATAATCTGGGTTATTTCCAGCCGCTTTAATTGCTTCATCAGATAAGCCCGCTAATGCTTCTTTACTATCTAAAACTAAAGCGCCATCTTTTGCCGCTGCTAACAATTGATTGGTGAATTTTGCACCTAAAGTTGCTATTTCACCATTAATTTTCTTTAATGAATCTTGTTCTGCGTCTGAAAGTTTAGAGCCCGCCATCACAAATCTTTGATAGTAGTATTCAACCAGCTTTTTTGATTCAGGATCTAATTTAGTA
>JBBRYE010000110.1:0-12768 GCA_038237895.1 Sphingobacteriales bacterium
AGCCTTTTTTTAGCGTTACCGGAAACATGATTCGGAAAGAAATTACGGTTAAAGAAGGGATAGAGAAAGAAGTGGCAAAAAAAGTAGTTAAGAAAATAAAAGATTCTGGATTAAAAGTACAAGCCTCTATTATGGATGATCAGGTAAGAGTGCTAAGTAAAAAAATAGACGATTTACAAGCTGTCATTTCACTTTGCAGATCAGAAGATTTTGGACAGCCTTTACAATATATCAATATGAGAAATTAAAATTATTTGGTTTCTAATTCTTTTATTTCTTCTATATCCAATATATATTTATTCTGTATTAAAAAATCAAAAAGTGGTTTAGCTTCGGGCGACACCATTAAATTTTTAGTAGTCACTATTGTTTTGTTTTTAATATCTCTAAAAGGATAGGTTAACAATTTCACGTTACCACTAAATAAATCACTGATGTATGCTAAAAGCTCGTTGGTATAATTAGCTCCATAATTTTCTGATAAAAAGATATGTTTAAGATTGGCTATACTGGTAGTAATAGCTACACTTTTAGGCTTGCATTTTGCTAAATATTTAGCTAGCTTATTATGTCTGTTAAAGTTAGATATAATTACAGCATGACCCATTTCTGTAATCTCTTCAGCTCTTTTTGCAACTCTATTTAATAATTCACCGTCATCACTTTCTGCTTTTTCCATCATATTATTTAGCGTTAGCTCTGCCATAGTAATGAGTTCAACATCGCTTATTTCTAAGTAGGCTTTATACTGAGTAACTGCATGGTTAAAAAGATCGAAATCTGGTTTTGTTTTTTGATTAAACCGGGTTCTTAAAATCATAATATGCTGCTTGTACATATAGTCTTTAGCTTGTACTACACCACTTGTGGGTGTGAAAATAGCTGCACTAGAAAATCCTTTTTGTATCAAATAAAGATTTACCAACACTTCGCTTAAATCAGTAAAAGCAGGGCCATTTACACTTATCAAATCTATTTCTACAGAACCAATACTTAAATTATCTGCTAAAGACTCTATCATCCTTTTTGGTTCTTGATGATAATTAAAAGCTGCGTAAACCAAATTAACACCTAAAATGCCCAGTACATTTTGCTGCAAAGTAGCATCACTATCTAACAACCTAACATGAAAAATAATTGTATTTGATGGACCGCAAGGTTCTAATTGAAATTTGATGCCTAACCAACCATGTGGATCGTTTGATTTATTATAATTTAATGTAGTTACTGTATCTGCAAAAGAGAAAAATGTACGGGTTTGATATTCTACACTACATAATCGTTCTCCTAACAATGCAAATTCATGATTTAGCATTTTTTCTAATCTAGATTTAGAAACATATCTTCCAGATTCTTCTAATCCATATATCTCGTTGCTAAATGTCATATCATAAGCCGACATTGTTTTAGCAATTGTACCAGAAGCTGCTCCAGCTGTAAAGAAATTTCTTGCAACCTCCTGTCCTGCTCCTATTTCTGCAAAAGTGCCATAAATATTTTCATCTAAATTTATCTTTAAAGCTTTACGACGGGTATCTATTGTTTCTAACATCATGTTTACAAATGTAAAATAATTTAAAGGGTATTAAAAAAGCAATCCCGACTTTATACAAAGCCAGGACGCATATTAACCAAACCTAAACTAAAAAAAATCTTTAATTAATTGCTATATCCCTAGATTGGAATTTTGCTTCTTCTTTTTTTGCGATACTAATGTTTAAAATTCCAGCTTCGTAAGTGGCCTCAATATTTGAATAATCTATTAAATCGGGCAAATTAAAAGATCTTGTAAATGAAGAATAGCTAAATTCTTGCCTATTCAAATTCGTTCCTTCAACCTTTATCTTATTCTTAATTTCTGCGGTTATTTTTAAAACATCCTTATCAACACTAATTTTAAAATCTTCTTTTTTTAATCCTGGTGCTGCCAATTCAATGTCGAAATTATCTTTAGTTTCATAAATATTTACCGCTGGCACTTTAGAAACATTCTTCTCTTCTAAACTATTTTCTTTCAAATAAGAATTTAATAATTCGTTAAAATTTGAAAATCCATTTACTCTTTTTTCGTTGTTAATCTTTACTATAGTCATTTTTATATCCTCCAATTATTTTTTTTATGATTATGTTTATAGCTAATCAAACTAAATACCAATAGCTAATCTGGTATTTTTTTAACGACATTATGTCGTATTTAACAATTATTTAATGACAATACTTCCGATTATGGATATAAAAGATATTTTAAAACCCTTTAACTACAAAACTGAAATCCCAATAAGATTTTCTGATATGGATATGTTTGGTCATGCAAATAACGCAGTGTATCTTACTTATTTTGAACAAGCCAGAAGTAATTATTGGAAAGATATTATAAAGTGGGATTGGAAGAAAACTGGAATTATTGTTGCAAAAGCCGAAGTGAATTACATAAAACCTATAGTTTTAGACGAGCAGATTTTTGCATATGTTAAAACCAGCAGATTAGGAAATAGTAGTTGGGATATTGATTACGTTTTGATTTGCTTAAATGAAGATGGTTCACAAAGCATAAGAACTCATGGAAAATCTGTACAGGTTGCCATAAATTATCATACTAATAAACCTACACCAATTCCTACTGAAGAAAGAACTTTGATGAAAAGTTATGATAACATTTGGTTAAACGAAATCTAATATTTGTTATGAAAAAGTTGATTTTACTAATTATACTATTCTTTGCTATTCCGGTATTTGCTCAACAAAAAATCCAAGATATAAACCATCAAAGAAACGAAATCAACCTTAATGGGATGAAAATTTTAGGTGGTTGGGCGCTCGCTAATATGGCTATTGGGAGCGTTGCATATTTTAAAACAACGGGAAAAAATAAATATTTTAATCAAATGAACGTTTTTTGGAATATTGCAAATTTAGGTTTAGCCACGGCAGGTTATTTTGGAGCTAAAGCAGATTTAAACCAACAATTAAGTTTAGCAACATCTGTACATGATCAACATAAAATAGAAAAAATATTATTGCTAAATGCCGGGTTAGATGTTGGTTACATGGCTACTGGTTTATTTTTAAATGAACGGGGAAAAATGAAATCATCAGACAGATTAAAAGGATATGGCAATTCCTTATTATTACAAGGTGCTTTTCTTTTAATTTTCGATTCTGGAATGTACGCCGTACACCATCATAATGGAAAAGGTTTTGATAAAATTTTAGAGAAAATAAGTTTTAATTTTGATGGTAAGCAAATTGGAATAACTTATTCTATTAACCACAAAGCCCACTAAGTTTTTCACAGAGAAAACAAAATTTATCAGTAAAAATATTAACTTTTTTAATTACTTAATGGTCGAAAATAAATTAAAAATTATCTGAATCTTGATTTACAGGATTGAAAGATTATCATGATGTTTAAATTCAAAATTATCAGAAAGTGATTTAAAAAAAACGTTTTTAAATCAAAATCCCTTTTTATCCTGCTAATCAAGAAAAATCGAAATTCAGACAAAAAAAATTGTGAAAATTAGTGCCATTAGCTAAAAAAACTTTTCAAATCAGGCAAAAAATAAACTCTTCAACAAAAACCTCCACATTAAACAATTGTTAATAGTGTTAGAATTAAAAACTTAATTCTTATTTTGAGCAGCAAACACAACAATACAAAATAGCATGTCAAATCATAACGGAAACTCTACAAAGCAAGTGCTTTTGCAACTCATATCAAATGTTTTCGAGCAATCTGGAAATAAACCACTTAACCATAGGCAAGTAGCCAATATATTAAATATCATAGATCCAGCTTCTAAAGCTACTATCTTAGAAATTTTAGAAGATGAAACTAAGAATGGCGTCTTTTTAGAAGTCGCAAAAGGAAAATACAAATTACATGAGGTTAAAGCTTTTTTAACCGGTAAAATATCTATGGCTAATGATGGTTCGGCATTTTTAATTCCGGATGATGAATTTGAAAAAGACATTTATATTGGTCCTAGAAAATTAAGAACAGCCTTACATGGCGATATTGTTAAACTGCATGTTTATGAAAGTAGCAAAGGCAAACGTAAAGAAGGTGAAGTAGTAGAAATAGTGAAAAGGGCAAAGATGGAGTTTACTGGAATTATTAAAATTTCCCAGCATTTCGCTTTTTTTATTCCTGATGATCGAAAGATGCTACATGATATTTTTATCCCTTTAGAGGATTTAAATGGTGCAAAAAACGGCATGAAAGCTTTGGCTAAGATAGTTGATTGGCCTTCAGGAGCAAAAAATCCAGTTGGTGTAATAAAAAGTATATTAGGTAAACAAGGAGAAAATAATACCGAGATGAATGCAATCTTGGCCGAATACGGTTTCCCACTCACTTTCCCAGATGAAGTGGAAAGAGAAGCTCAAGAAATCTCTACAGAAATTACTAAAGAAGAAATTGCAAAACGTAGGGATTTTAGAGAGGTGACCACTTTTACTATTGATCCATTTGATGCAAAAGATTTTGATGATGCCATCTCTTTTAAAATATTAGAAAATGGAAATTATGAAGTGGGTGTACATATTGCAGATGTTTCCCATTATTTAATTCCTGATTCTGCCTTAGACAAAGAAGCCTATGATCGTGGAACTTCAGTTTATTTGGTAGATAGGGTAATCCCGATGTTGCCAGAAGTTTTATCGAACGGTTTATGCTCTCTTCGTCCTAAAGAAGAAAAATATTGCTTTTCTGCTGTATTTGAAATGGATAAAGAAGCCAATATTCATGACCAATGGTTTGGTAAAACTGTTATCTATAGCGATAGAAGATTTGCCTACGAAGAAGTTCAGGAAATTATTGAAGCTAAAGAAGGAGAATTTAGTGAAGAGATACTCACTTTAAATGCATTGGCTTATAAGTTACGCGAAAGAAAGTTTAAACATGGCGCCATTAATTTTGAAAGCACAGAAGTAAAATTTAAACTAGATGAAACTGGAAAACCAATTGGCGTTTATATAAAAGAGCGTAAAGATGCACATAAATTAATTGAAGATTTTATGCTGTTGGCCAATAAAAAGGTAGCTGAGTTTATATCCAAAAAGGGAAAAGGAAAGCATAAATATACCTTTGTTTATAGAGCGCATGATGTACCTAAACCAGAAAGTTTAAAAGCGTTTGCAGAATTTGCTTCCAAATTTGGACATAAAATATCTACTAAAACAGATAGGGAAACTGCCAGGTCATTAAATAAATTAATGGCAGATGTAGAGGGTACAAAAGAACAAAATGTGCTGACTTCTTTAGCAATCCGTTCTATGGCAAAAGCCATTTACACCACAAAAAGCAGTAGCCATTATGGTTTAGCTTTTGATTTTTATACCCATTTTACTTCTCCAATCCGTCGTTATCCGGATGTTATGGTACATCGGCTTTTAGAACATTATTTACAAAACGGTGAAAATGTGAGTGCAGAGCATTATGAAAAAATGTGTCAGCATTCTTCGCAAATGGAGAAAAAAGCTGCTGATGCAGAGCGAGCTTCTATCAAATATAAACAAGCAGAATATTTGGAAGACAACATTGGGCAAATGTATAAAGGAATTATTTCTGGCGTAACAGAGTGGGGAATGTATGTAGAAATTGAAGAAAATAAGTGTGAGGGAATGATACGTTTAAGGGATATTTCTGATGATTTTTACACGTTAGACGAGAAGAACTATTGCATTATCGGCCAAAAGAAAAAGAAAAAATACCAATTGGGTGATGAGGTAAAAATTAAAGTGAAACGAGTTGATCTTGCCAAAAGACAAATTGATTTTAGTTTGGTAGTGGAAAATTAATTAGAGAATAATATAATTTTGAATGAGTGAATTAGTTTTAGCATTTATTATAACTAATGAACTCTTTTACTATTGACAAATGAACTTTTATAAAAAGAATGCACAGCATAGAACAACTACAAAATATAATAGAAAAAGCGGTTAAAGAAACTTCCTATCCCGCAGAACCTAAAGAATTATACGAGCCAATTACCTATTTAATGTCTTTAGGAGGCAAGCGTTTAAGACCAGCTTTGGTTTTAATGGCAACCGATTTATTTGGCGGAGATGTTCAAGATGCGCTTGCTCCTGCCCTAGCTGTAGAACTGTTCCATAATTTCACTTTAATGCATGATGATATTATGGATAAAGCGCCATTACGACGAGGAAAACCAACTGTTCATGCAAAATGGGGCGATTCTGTTGCTATACTTTCTGGCGATGTGATGTTTGTGAAAGCCTATAAAATGATGATTCAAGTAAGACCTGAAATTTTAGCAGATGTTTTAGATGTTTTTAATGCAACTGCTGTTGGTGTTTGTGAGGGTCAACAAATTGACATGAATTTTGAAAGCAGAAATGTTGTTGAAGTTAATGAGTACTTAGAGATGATAAGACTCAAAACCGCAGTTTTAGTAGGAGGCGCTTTAAAAATTGGGGCTTTAATTGGAGATGCTTCAAAACAAGAAGCAGATAATCTTTATCAATTTGGAGAAAATTTAGGAATAGCATTTCAATTACAAGATGATATTTTAGATGTATACGGAGACCCTTTAAAATTTGGAAAACAAGTTGGTGGCGATATCATCTCCAATAAAAAAACCTACTTATTAATTAAAGCCTTAGAATTAGCCAAAGGCGAAGATTTAATAGAACTTAAAAACTGGATTACAAAATCAGATTTTAATATAGATGAAAAGGTAAATGCGGTAAGGCATATTTATGATAAAATTGGTATCAAAGATTTATCTGAAAACTTAATGCAATCTTATGCTCAGCAAGCTTTAGATAACCTAAATAAAATAAATGCATCTAAAGAAAATAAAAGCATTTTAATGGATTTTGCTGATATGCTAGTTAAACGTGAACATTAGAAAAGCTAAATGCTTAAAGTCAAAAGCTTAAAGCTGATTTCAACTTTAATAAATAATATGATAAAGAAAGTAGCAGTAATAGGTTCAGGAACAATGGGAAATGGTATTGCACATGCATTTGCCCAAAATAATTTTAAAGTTTCCTTAATAGATATTTCTGAAGAAAATTTACAAAAAGCAATAGCAACAATTGATAAAAATCTGGAAAGACAATTCACCAAGGGAACGATTTCACAACAAGATAAAATAAATACTTTAGCCAATATTCAAACATTTACCACTTTAAAAGACGGAGTGAAAAACGTTGATTTAGTAGTTGAAGCAGCTTCGGAAAATTTAGAAATTAAACTTAAAATATTTAAGGAGTTAGATGAAGTATGTAAGCCGGAAACTATTTTAGCCTCCAATACATCTTCCATTTCAATTACAAAAATCGCATCTGTTACCAACAAAGCTGATCAAATTATTGGAATGCACTTTATGAATCCCGTTCCTATTATGAAACTGGTAGAAGTGATACGTGGTTATGCCACTTCAAATGAAGTGACAAAAACTATTATGGAGCTTTCTAAAACTTTAGGTAAAGCGCCGGTTGAAGTAAATGATTATCCTGGTTTTGTAGCAAACAGAATTTTAATGCCGATGATAAATGAAGCCATTTATACTTTATTTGAAGGCGTTGCCGGAGTTATAGAAATTGATACTGTAATGAAATTAGGAATGGCACACCCAATGGGTCCCTTACAACTTGCAGATTTTATAGGTTTGGATGTTTGCTTATCTATTTTAAACGTTTTATATGATGGTTTCGGAAATCCGAAATATGCCCCTTGTCCACTTTTAGTAAACATGGTAATCGCTGGTAAAAAAGGTGTGAAATCTGGTGAAGGTTTTTATTCTTATACGCATGGCAGTAAGGAGTTGGTGGTTGCTGAAAAGTTTAGTTAAATTGTACAAATACCAAATCGATAACGCAAATCCCATGAAACTACACACCATAAACACAGGATTTTTTAAACTAGACGGCGGTGCCATGTTTGGCGTTGTTCCTAAATCCATTTGGCAAAAAACGAATCCAGCTGATGAAAATAATCTGTGTAACTGGGCAATGCGATGTTTATTAATTGAAGATGATGATCGATTGATATTGGTGGATACGGGAATCGGTGATAAGCAAAGCGAAAAATTCTTTAGTCATTATTATTTGCATGGCGATGATACTCTAGAAAAATCATTACAAAATTTAGGTTTTAGCAGAGATGATATTACGGATGTTTTTTTAACCCATCTGCATTTTGATCATGTTGGTGGAGCTATTATCCGTGAAAACGAAAAACTGATTCCTGCTTTTAAAAACGCTATTTATTGGAGCAATAAAGATCATTGGGAATGGGCAACAAATCCAAATCAGCGAGAAAAAGCTTCTTTTTTAAAAGAAAATATTTTACCGATTGAAGAAAGCGGAAGACTAAAATTCATCGAAAATAAAGATGGAATTGAGTTTAGTAAAAACATTAAAGTTAGGTTCGCTTACGGACATACAGAAGCGATGATGTTGCCACAGATTAGTTATAAGGGTAAAACCGTTGTTTATATGGCAGATTTGCTGCCATCTGTCGGGCATATTCCTTTGCCTTATGTAATGGCTTATGATATGTTTCCACTAAAAACTTTAGATGAAAAAGCGGCATTTTTAAAGGAAGCGCAAGAGAATAATTATATTCTCTTCTTAGAACACGATCCTGTAAATGAATGTTGTACTTTAGGAATGACGGATAAAGGAATAAAATTGGGTGAAGTTTTTAAGCTTTCAGAGGTTTAATTCCGTCAATTCGAGGAAACGAGAAGTCTCACAAACAAGTTTTCTTTTTGGGATGGCAACTTTGCGAGTGAGATATCTCCTATCGTCGACATGACGGGTTTTCTTTTTGGGATGGCAACTTTGCGAGTGTGATGTCTCGTTGCCTCGACATGACGGAAAGGTGAAGATATTCTTAGCTTTTATACACTTTTTTATAAATGAAATTACAGCCGTATTTCTTTGCGTTAACGATTGAAACGACATCCTTTTTATCCGCCAGTTGGCGGATAAAAAGATACAGTGTAAGGCGTGTTTAAACGCCCAAAATATTTTAAATCTAATTCAACCTAAATAAAATATTTTAAAACACATTTTATGCAGAATTCCTCGCTGCATTTACAATTCCATATAAAGTTCTTAAAATCAGCTTATCATAAACTTCTTTTTGACTTGTTTTTAAGTTTTTATCTAAACTTTTGATGATTGCGTAGCGCTGAATAATTACCAATGGTAAAGTTATTTTTTCCCTTACATCTATAGATTGAGCTTCAGTTGGATATTTCTCCATTAAAACTTTGGTATCAGATAAATCTAACAATAGTTTTTTGGTGAGTTGATATTCTGCATGAAGCATTTTCCAGAATTCGCCGAAGGTTTCATCATCTGCTAAGTAGGCCGTTAATCTGAAATCGGCTTTTTTCATAGACATCATACAGTTATCAATAATGGTTTTGTAAAACCCCGAATCTTTGTAAAGATTTTTAAGATTTAACCATTCGCCATCCTCCTTCATTTTTGCTAATGCAGTACCCACACCAAAAAAACCCGGAATATTTTGTTTTAACTGACTCCATGAAGTAACAAAGCTAATTGCCCTAAGATCTTCTAATTTAAGTTCAGAATCGGAATTTCTTTTAACCGGACGACTACTTATATTTATCTGAGAAAGCATTTTTAAAGGGCTTTGTACCTCCATAAATTTCAAGAATAAAGGATTAGTCCGCAAATCTATAAAAGCATGATAGCTGATATCTGCCATAGTACTCAATAAGGACTTTTCTTTCTCATCTAAAGTATTTTCCTTTTGCTTATATAATGCAGAGGTAATACCAGCGTGAATAAGCTGCTCTAAGTTATTGATTGATGTTTCAAAAGTGCCATAATGCGAGCTGATAGTTTGACCTTGAACCGTAATCTGGATTTGTTTATTGGCAACATCTTTACCAAAAGAGGCATAAAATTTATGTGTTTTACCTCCACCTCTTGCAGGCGGACCTCCCCTGCCATCAAAAAATGCTAAATCGATTCCGTTTTTACGAGAAACTGAGGTTAATGTATATTTAGCATAATATAAAGACCAATTTGCCATTAAATATCCTCCATCTTTGGTACTATCAGAAAAGCCTAGCATAATAACTTGACGGTTTTTTCTACGCTCTAAATGTTTGGCATAAATGGGATGACTGTAAAGAGATTGCATCACTTCTTCTGCCGCTTTTAAATCATCAATAGTTTCAAAAAGAGGAACAAAATCAATATCTAATTCGTCCATTTTCCACCCGCTCCATAAAAACAACTGCATGAGTTGCAATATATCAGAAGCTTTTTGGCAATTACTGATGATGAACCGATGGCAAGCTCTTTTTCCGTTATTTTTTTGAAGGTCTTTTATAAGTCTGATTACATCTAAACTATCTTTACTTAAATCCGAAAATTTATTGTAATTGATAAGTTCTGCGGCGTTTAAAGGAATAGAATCAATTTTTTCAGTTTCTGATAAATTCATGTAGTTTTCAGAAATACTTCCTTTAATTTCGGGATTAGACATACACTCTTCAAACAGGGATCTTAAAATCCTACTATCCTGGCGTATATCTAATGAAGCGAAATGGCAACCAAATAGCTTCACCTTCCAAATCATATCATCCACAATATCAACAAATAAACTATCGTGATAATCTGTTAAAACTCTTTTTATATTTCTTAAACTATCTAAAAGTTCTTCTTTATTATCATAAATGTTCACGTTTATTCTAAAGGCATTATCATAAATAATGGTTTCTAAAATATCCATATATTTCTCAACTCCATTAAAAGTTACTCTACGCTTCATGTTTTTAAAATCGCGGTAGTAACATCTAAACAAAGCTTTTCTTAAAAAAGAAGAAACTTGTTCTGTAGTTTCTGCGGTAACAAAAG
Organism: Sphingobacteriales bacterium; assembly: GCA_038237895.1. GTDB lineage: Bacteria > Bacteroidota > Bacteroidia > Sphingobacteriales > Sphingobacteriaceae > Pseudopedobacter. The sequence continues at coordinate 10,876 of JBBRYE010000110.1, forward strand.
GATTTCCATCTCTATCCCCACCTGGCCAAAAACCTAATTCTATTAAGCTATGGTTATCTAAATTAAGGTTAAAAACACTTTCCAGATTTCTGTGAACGTCTGAAGCAGTTTGATAAAGTATATTTTCTAAATACCAGGTTAAGCTTACTGCTTCATCAACTGGAGTAGGTTTTTTCTTCTTGAAAAAAGGTGTTTTACCTAATTGTTGCAGTAAAAGGTTGATGGCATTAACATCATTAACTTTAATAGCATCAGTTAAATCCGTCATAATTCCCAAAACCGGACCCGGATAAAACTGTGTTGGATGGGCAGTTAAAACCAAACGAAGTTTAAACTCACTTAAGCAATCCTGAATTTTTTTATAAAGATCTTCATCTTCTAAAGCTTTATTCATTAATGTTTTTAACGATGTTGCTTCTTCTTGTACACTTATCTTACTAAAAGCTGCATCCTCAACTGCATCAAATAAAACTACTTGTCTTTCAATATATTGGATAAACCGGAAAAGTAAATCTGTAGTGTCTTGTTGCTTTGTCAATCCTTTTTGTTGGGTAAAAAAAGATTCTATAATTTCATCCGGAGTTTGATGATTTTCTATTCCTTTTTCGCAATGATCAAAAAAGTAAGGCAATGCAAGTCCTGTATTTTTTACACTATAAAAAGGAAGCGTTAAAAACAAGCTATTGTAAAGATCAAACTTTGTAGTTACCTCATTTTTGAATATGGTTTCTTTTGAGCTTAGGTGGGTAGTAAGTTTCGACATGATGTGTGAAAATTACAAAATCTTTGTCAGTACGCAAATAAATAACGAAAATATACCATTTTGTGATTTGGACTAGATTTAAATAAAATATTAAAAATCTAAAATGGATTTATTATAACTTATTGACAGAAATGATATTTGGTAAAAGACATAATAGAAATTATTTTACTATGACAATATAAAACTACATTTCAATTAAATTCGTTGATAATAAAGTAGTTAAAGTAAAAAATATTCATTCCATTACTTAAAAATAAAAGTCATGTTGAAAGCAATAGGCATTAAAGTTTCATTTTTATTGATTTTGTTGATGAGTGCTTGCCAAGGCACAGATATTCTTGATGATGCGATTGTTAACCCTAAATTTGAGTTAAAAGCGACTCAAACAGCGTTGAGAGTTACTGAAACAGCAACCATTAGTGCAAAATATTTTGATGAGTACGGTATCGAAAAAATAGTTCCCTTCACTTGGGCATCAACTCAACCACAAATTGTGAGCGTGAACTCATCAGGTAAAATAACGGCTTTAGCCGCAGGAAGTGCGCAAATTTATACTCAATATCAAAACACCACAGCTAATTCTATAAATATTACCGTTGTAGCTAGTGATAATGCGGTAGCAAAAGTGATTATAACTTCTACAAAAACGAATCTTACTTTAAATGAAAACTTAAATTTAAGTATAAGCGCTCAAAATATTAATAATCAAATAGTCAATGGTCAAACAACACTATGGTTTTCTGAAAACGAAAGTATTTTAAAAGTGGATGGCAGTGGTAAGGTAACAGCGGTAGCAAACGGGGTAGCAGGTGTACATGCAAAGATTGATGGAGTTAAAAGCAATAGTATAGATTTTACAGTAGGCAGCAATGAGTTAACAGGTACTTTTATTTCCGCAGGCGGATATCAGGCTGTTGGAGATGCTTCATTAAAAAACATAAATGGCGATGTAACCTTAAATTTAGCCAGTAATTTTTCTACAAGTTTTGCTTTAGGCACATTTGTATATTTAGCTAACTCTACCAATGGTGCAACGGTTAGGTCTGCAGGTTTAGAATTAGGAGAAATAAAAACAAATAGCGCAAAAACCTTTAATGTAAGTCAAATTAAAAGCGGTGTTACTTTACGTG
>JBBRYE010000111.1:0-12705 GCA_038237895.1 Sphingobacteriales bacterium
GCCCAATTTGGAGCGAAGTTGGTTATTTACCATCTGCTCACGGTTCTGCAATTTTTACCCGTGGCGAAACGCAATCTTTAACAACTGTAACATTAGGTGCAAAATCTGATGAGCAAATGATTGACGGTGCGTTTGTTAATGGTTACAATAAATTTTTATTGCACTACAATTTCCCTGCTTTCTCTACTGGTGAGGCTCGTCCTAATCGTGGTGTTGGTCGTCGTGAAGTTGGACATGGAAATTTAGCCATGAGGGCGATTAAAAAAGTATTACCTGCTGCAGAAGATAATCCTTATACTATTCGTATTGTTTCTGATATTTTAGAATCTAACGGATCTTCATCTATGGCTACCGTTTGTGCGGGTACATTGGCTTTGATGGATGCTGGTATTCAATTGAAAGCACCGGTTTCTGGTATTGCAATGGGTTTAATTTCTGATGAAGAAACTGGAAAATACGCTATACTTTCTGATATTTTAGGTGATGAAGATCATTTAGGAGATATGGATTTTAAAGTAACCGGAACTAGAAAAGGAATTACTGCTTGCCAAATGGACTTAAAAGTGAATGGTCTTTCTTATGAGGTTTTATCTAATGCGTTAGATCAGGCTAAAGAAGGTCGTTTACATATTTTAGGCGAGATAGAGAAAACAATGGCAGCACCGAGAGCAGATTTCAAGCCTCATGCTCCACGTATTGTTTCTATGGTTATCGATAAAGAATTTATTGGTGCAATTATAGGTCCTGGAGGTAAAATTATCCAGGAAATGCAACGTGAAACTGGCGCTACTATCTCTGTTGAAGAGAAAGATAACAAAGGTCACATCCAAATTTTTGCTGATAATAAAGATGCAATTGATCAAGCAACAACTCGTATCAAAAACATAGTTGCTAAACCAGAAGTTGGCGAAACTTACGAAGGTAAAGTGAAGTCGATTATGCCGTTTGGTGCTTTTGTAGAGATTATGCCAGGTAAAGATGGTTTGTTACACATTTCTGAGATTGATTGGAAACGTTACGAATCTATGGATGGTATTTTCCAGGTTGGTGATGAAGTAAAAGTTAAATTGTTGGAAGTTGATAAGCAAGGTAAATTTAAACTTTCTCGTAAAGCTTTATTGCCTCGCCCTCCAAGAGAAGAAGCTCCAAAAGTAGATGCATAAAATTAGTCGGAAGTTGTAGGTCGGAAGACCGAAGTCTGATTGGCTAATAAAATATAGATCCCCAATTTCTGATAAAGAGATTGGGGATTTTTTGTGAGATAATAATTTGGGTGCTTTAACATGCTTTTCACTATATCTTTTTATTTGTTTTCCTTCGACTCCGCTCAGGATGACAAATAAAAAGTATACCGTTTCAATCGTTAGAGCAAAAAATTATAGTAAGTAAAGAGTCTTTCTACTTTCTTGTCGACGATAGGAGACATCTCATTAGCAAGATTGCCATTTTAAAAGAAAAACCTATTTGTGGATGTTTCTTTTCGTCAACAGGACAGGATAAAAACTAAATTAAATTATATCCTTGAAATTAAGGTTTTAGAATAAATCTATATATTGTATTTTAAAACTTGTATATGGATTTTATCAGAGAACCAGCTTATTTAATTGCTGTTTTACTTTTTTTAGTCGCTTTTTCTGAATGGCTAGGGCAGCAAAAGTTTTTTAAACATATAGGTTCGGCTTTATTAGTAATTATTTTTGCTGCTATTTTGGCAAATCTAAAAGCAATTCCATCATCTACAAATCCTCCACATATTTACGATCAAATTTTTGAATATGCTGCACCTCTTGGTATTTTCTTTCTGCTTTTAGAGGTAAAGCTAACAGATTTAAAGTTAGCAGGTTTACCAATGCTTTTCATGTTTTTACTAGGTTCTGCAGCAACTGTTATTGCTGTTTTAGTGAGTTATAAAATATATTCCCCTCAAAATCATCATATTCCAAAAGCTTTTGCAGTTGCTGGGATGTTTACAGGAACTTATACAGGCGGAAGCGCTAACCTAAATGCGGTTGGTTTAGAATATGGAATGAATAAGGATGGAACACTTTATGCAGCTATTAATGCAGTTGATAATATTGTAACCACCATTTGGATTTTACTCACTATTTTCCTGCCCATTCTCCTTCATAAATTATTCCCAAGAAAAAGGAATATTCCAAAAGCAATGGAAAATTTATCAGATGAAGAATTAAGGATAATGATGAGTAAATCAAATGCTGAAATTAATATTATTGATATATCTGTTTTGATAATGCTAGGTTTTGCAAGCTTATTTTTATCTAAATTATTATCTTTTTATATCCCACAAATACCTTCTATTATAACTTTAACAACTATTGCTTTAATATTGGCGCAGTTTTCTTTTATTCAGAAACTGAGAGGAGGAAAAGTAATTGGTTTAATTTTAATTATGCTTTTTTTAGCGGTGATAGGTGCTTTTTGTGATATTGATGCACTGATTAAAAGTGGCGATGTTGCCTTAACTTTATTGAGTTGGGATTTTACTTTGATATTGCTTCACGGAATTATTCTTTTTGGTATAGGTGGTTTTATTTTTAAGGTAGATTGGGATATTATTGGTGTGGCTTCCAATGCAAATATTGGAGGCTCGGCATCTGCACCAGTTTGTGCAGCAAGTTTAGGCAGAAAAGATTTACAATTACCCGGACTATTGGCAGGTTCTATCGGGAATGCTTTGGGAACTTATTTAGGGCTTTTAGTTGCTCATTTTTTAATGTAAAAGCGGATTTCCTATCATCAACATAACGCTGAAATGAAAAACTCATAAATCGAGATAATAAAACTAGGTTTCCTTATTATAAAACAAAGTGATGTAGTTCATATTCTTGCTTTCATCAAAACCTTGCTCTAGCAATTGCCTATCGCCGTGGATGTAAACGTGAAAGTTTTTATCCAATTTTAAAACCGATTTATAGCTGCTTTTTTGTTTCATCACGGCTTGTCCAGATATTTCAAAACCACCACTTATTGGCGATTCAAACTCTTGCTCATAGCTTTGCACCATTTCTTTAAATGATTTAGCGGCTACGTCGTTCCCAATTACTTCATCAGAAAATTCATCTATATCAAATTGTTCTTTCTCCTTAAAATACTTCATCGATTTATTGAGTAAATCAATTTTATCTGGATTAGAGATTTGAAAATTATCGTCAATTTTTTCTTTAACAAAGTTTTTGTAAATTCCTAAAACATTGGTAGTTTGGTTAAAACTATCATTCCTGATTTTAAGTTTTAGAAAATCATCTTTCCAGTAAACAGCAGCTTCTGGTGTTTTATTGGTTTGATCAATAACGGCGACTTTATAACCTTCATCACTTTCGGTATTGATAATCAAACAACCTTTATCTAGTTTTTGAATGTTGATGGCTTCTCGCTCATAAGTGAGGAAAAATCCACCTGCATCAGGATAAACTTTTAAGTAAGTTTCTTTTGTTTCTGATTTAAAAATCCCAATGGCTTGATGTAATTCCCCTTCAATTTGAACTTGGTCAAAAAAAGCGATGTAAACTTCTCCCGATTTTATTTTTGGATGTGTAGAAACGTCAAATAAATGCCTGGTAATTTGCTGACTCATTTCATGAAAAGATTCGGGTTGCTCAAAGCATTTTTTTGCAAAATGATAAATTTCGTTCAATGCTAAATCTTCGCTAGAATGGGTAAATCGATAAATTTCATTTACTTTTTCAAAAGGCTTTAAAAAGTAAGTCATCAATAAATTATTCAACGTTTCATCTTTGATAGATAAAGGCGCATCAGAAAGCGTTAAATATTCGTTTTGAGATTTATTACCGACTTTATGAACGGAAAGATTTTGTAAAGAAGTTTCGAAAGATGTAATCATGAATTAAAAATATAGCTCGTTTGCCACTTTGTAAGTATTGCAATGTGCAGTTACAATAGTTTTAATATCAGCCGAATAACCGCCTCCCATACTTACCTGAACCGGGATTTTTCTATTCTTACAAGCTTCAAAAACTAAAATGTCTCGCTGTTTGCAACCTTCTAAAGTGAGTGCAAGTTTACCTAATTTATCGCTAGCTAATACATCAACTCCAGAAAGAAAAAACACAAAATCTGGTTTTACTTGATCAAAAAGCTGAGGTAATTGTGTCGAGATTAAATTCAAATATTCTTCATCTTTAATATCATCTGGCAAACCAATATCTAAATCAGATTTTTCTTTACGGAAAGGGAAATTCTTTTCGCCATGAACCGAGAAAGTAAAAACTTGAGAGGTATGCTCAAATATTTGAGCTGTTCCGTTTCCTTGGTGCACATCTAAATCAATAATTAAAATAGATTTTGCTAAACCTTTTCTTAACAAATAATTTGCGGCAATGGCTTGGTCATTTAATAAACAAAAACCTTCGCCCCAATTGCTGCCGGCGTGGTGTGTACCTCCAGCAACATTAAAAGCTACGCCAAACTCTATTGCAAAATGGCAACAATCAATTGTTCCTTGTGCAATTTTTAATTCCCTTTCCACCAATTGTGCAGATAGTGGAAAACCTGTCCTTTTTTCTTCCTGATAAGTTAAATTGAGGTTTTTGAGTTTCTCCAAATACGCTGTTTCATGAGGAGGACAAATCCATTGTTCGTCTAAAATTTGTGGAGAAAAAATATTTTCATCTGTGATGATGCCTTCATATTTTAATTGTAATGGAATCAACTCATACTTTAACATTGGGAAACGATGGCCTTCTGGTAAAGGATGTGCATAAATTGGGTCGTATGCGATTTTAAGCATGAAGTGGAATTTCCTTTTTCTTGTACATCAAGTTCTTAATCAAAGTAAATATCACAAAAACCGTCAACGCTCCAAGAGCAATAAAACAAACTTTTATTACATCACTAAACTCATTTTCATCAATTTGTGTCCTCTTTAACTGAATCCCATAAAAAGACCATATCGCTACCAAACCAAAAAAAATATTCTTTTTAATCAAAACGATAAACATAGAAATTATTAAAAGAACGATGATTAAAGCTTGCGCCCAAATTGATTCTGAAATCCCAAAACCATCCCAACCTATAGAAACCAAATACAAAGAAATATTGGCCACATTTGCCACACATAACCAGGCAAAATAAATGCTTAATGGAAATTGTGTGAACAGTTTATTATAAAACGATTTATCAACATCAAACAGATTTAACCGAATAAAAATCAATAATAAGGTAATGAGTTGGATAATGATTAAAATCATTGATGCCAGCAAATACTCGTAAGTGAAAGCAAAAACCCAAAATGTGGTTGCAATATTATTGATGATAAACAAATAATCTATTTTTAATATTGCTTGACTAGCTTCAGAATTTACATCATCCTTAAATGCTTTTACCAAATGATAACCATTAAAACTAAAAAGCGATAGATAAATTATGCCCCAAATGGCAAAAGTGATTCCTGCTGGAGTAAAAACGGTAGCGTATTTATTAGAAATATCTGCATTGGTAACGCCACCAAATATTTTAAGCTGACTTAAATTAGAAACCGCAAAAGCAATTACAAAGAATATTAAATTTAATACTGCTAATGTTTTTACTTTTTTCATAAATATTAGTTTGTTAGGTGGTTAGTTTGTTTGGTTGTTAGGTTTTTAGATGGTTAGTATGTTGAAAGTTATAATTATTTCTTGAGTCTTTACTCTTTATTCTTTGCTCTAATATCTCGTATCTCATTTCCCTCATCTATTTCAACGCTTCCCCAAATTTATAAATTTCTTCAAAAGTATTGTATAAAGGAATCGGACTAATCCTAATCACGTTTGGCTCTCGCCAATCGCCGATAATATTTTTTGCCACCAAATTATCAAATGTTTGTTTTCCATTTTCTTTACAGATGATAGAAAGTTGCGCTCCTCTTTCAGTAGGATTTTTTGGAGTAATGATTTTGAAAATTTCTTCCCCCTTTTTTTTATTTATTTCATTAATGATGAATTCTAAATAGGCGGTAAGCTGTATACTTTTTGCTCTTAAATTATCTAGACTGGCATTGTTAAGCAATTTAAGAGCAGCTTTATGAGTTGCCATCAATAAAATAGGACTTGTGGAAACTTGCCAACCTTCCGCACCGATTTCTGGCACAAAACCCTTTTCCATTTTAAATCTTTTATCTAATTCATAACCCCACCAACCTGCCAATCGATTAAACTCAGTTTTAAAATGTTTTTCGTGAACAAATATCCCTGCAATCCCACCAGGGCCAGAATTCATATATTTATAAGAACACCAACATGCAAAATCCACATCAAAATCATGAAGGTTAACCGGAACGTTCCCTGCTGCATGGGCCAAATCGAAACCTACCATTGCACCAATTTCATGTCCTGCTTTTGTTATGGATTCTAAATCAAAAAACTGTCCGGTATAATAATTAATTCCACCAAACAGAATGAGCGCAATCTCATCTTTATGTTCTTGAATTTTAGAAATGATATCTTCTGTTCTCAATATATCTTCTCCCTCTCTGGGGAAAATTTCTATTACAGCATTTTGATAGTTATAACCTCTTGTTTTTACATGAGATTCAATGGCATATTGATCGGATGGGAAAGCACCACCTTCCATTAAAATCTTTATTTTTTTACCTTTTGGCTGATAAAAACTAGTTAACAATAAATGAAGATTTACTGTTAAACTATTCATACAAGTAACTTCAGAAGGTTTTGCCCCTAATATTGGAGCTAACAATTCTTTTATTTCATCATGATAATTTAACCAGTTTTGTTCCCCTTCAAACCAACCTTCCACCGCATAGTTTTTCCAAATAGCCAGTTGTTTTGTTATTTCTACTACTGCTGTTTTTGGTTGTAAACCCAAAGAATTTCCGCAAAAATAGATGAGTTTTTCGCCATTTTTTTCTGGAATTAAAAACTCGTTTCTAAAAGGGGCGAGTTTATCTTGTTTGTCTAACTGTTGAGCGAAATGGAGATTATTTTCAAATATCATAGTTTCTTCTTGATTATATAGATTAGAGTGATTTCACAGATTTAAAAGTATAAACCAGATTTAACTCATAGCAATCAAAATAATCAAATAAATAATAGTTTAAAAAGTTTTTAAAATTTAAAATTCTAATTTCCCATGCTCGCCTTCATTATAAGCCTCGCCGGTAATTAAAGATTTTGCTGCATTAAATAAAAAAACCATTTTGTTTGAGGTGCTATCCCAATACTCAGCGCTTTGCACATCTGCTTTGATCAAAGAAATATTAGGATCTTCTAAACCTTCTGGAAACCAAACTTTAACCATTGGGTTAAATAATTCTTCCATTTTTGCTCTATCTTTAGAAAGACTTGCATTAGCTTTTAAAACCACATAATTGTTATTATCAGTGTTTGTAAAACTGATATTTACCTCATTATTTACAGATATTTCTTCAATTTTTGACGAGTACTCATTGGTGAAAAAATATATAATTCCACTCTCATCAATTTCCTGATAAGCCATTGGTCTGGTATGTATTCCTTTATCTTTGTTATAAGTACTCAGCATACAAATTCTTGTACCCTTTAATAAGGCTTTTAATTTTTCTAAATTTTCTTGGTTTTTCATGATCGTTTTTATTAATTAATTTTTAATATTTTAATCCTTTAAAATGATTTCTTTGTGTTCGCCTTGATCATAAGTTTCTCCCTTAATAATTGCTTTTAGCATATTAAACATTACCACCATATCGCTTTCTGCAGTGTCCCAATATTCTGCCTTTAAAACTTCAACTTTTATAAGCGCTAAATTAGGATCTGTTTTACCTTCTGGAAACCAAGCCTTACAAGCGGGTACCCAAAGTTTATTTATCTTATCCTGATCTTCAATTAAAAATAAAAGGCCGTTTAAAGCTATGTAAGTGTTGTTTTCTGGATTGGTGTAAGTTACAGAAACCTTATTATTCACTTTTATATCATGTACATTTGGGGTGTGCTCATCAGAAAAGAAGAATAAGTTACCTGCTTTGTCAAAGTCCATTGTATTCATTGGGCGACTGTAGAATTCGCCATTTTCCTTAATAGTAGTTAACATGGCTACATTTACATTGTCTATAAGTTTTCTTAACTTATCTATATTAGATTTTTTGCTCTTTGCAGTCATAAAATTTAAAAAACTTTGATTGTAGTTTTATGTTTGTAATAGGTGCAAGATTGTTGCCAAAAAAGAAAAACAAATTTTATATGGATTTGCAAATTGGGTTAAGGATAGAAACGGCAGCTTTTTTTGCTATTGCCTTGATGCAAATGGCAAAAAAACTATAGTGAATAGCCTGTTAAAACCCCCAAATAATTATTTTAAAAAACAATCATAATAATTTTAATTACTCAATTAATAAAAAATACCGCCCTTAAATAAGGTTTTTTATATTTGTTAAAATCCTAAATAAAAATTAAAAATGGCTAAGAAGAAAGAGCAAGAAGAAAATAAACACGTAGCAGTAGTCAACAAAAAATCGTTAGCATTTCTAGAGAAATATATCAATAACCCATCTCCAACTGGTTTTGAGTGGGAAGGCCAAAAACTTTGGTTAGAATATATTAAACCATATGTTGATGAGCACTTTGTGGATAATTATGGAACTGCGGTTGCTGTAATTAACCCAAAAGCAAAGTATAAAGTTGTAATTGAGGCACATGCAGATGAAATTTCTTGGTTTGTAAACTACATTACTTCTGATGGTTTAATTTATGTAATTAGAAATGGCGGTTCTGATCATCAGATTGCGCCTTCTAAAAGAGTAATTATCCATACTGATAATGGCCCTGTAACGGCAGTTTTTGGTTGGCCAGCTATTCACACTCGCCATGGGGGAGAAAAAGAAGAAGCGCCAGCATTAAAAAATATTTTTTTAGATTGTGGCTGTACCACAAAAGATGAAGTAGAGAAATTAGGTATCCATGTGGGGTGTGTAATTACTTATGAAGACCAATTTATGGTTTTAAATGACCGCTATTATGTTGGAAGGGCATTAGACAACAGGGTAGGTGGTTTTATGATTGCAGAAGTTGCCCGTTTATTACATGAAAATAAAAAGAAATTAGATTTTGGTTTGTATATTGTTAATGCAGTACAAGAAGAGATTGGTTTACGTGGTGCAGAAATGATTGCCAATAGGATAAAGCCAGACTTGGCTATTATTACCGATGTTACTCATGATACTACAACACCAATGATTAATAAAATTACCCAAGGCGATTTAGCTTGTGGAAAAGGCCCGGTTGTTTCTTACGCCCCAGCAGTACATGTTAATTTAAATAAATTGTTGGTAGAAACGGCACAAAAAAATAATATTCCTTTTCAAAGACAAGCTTCTTCACGTTCTACCGGGACTGATACTGACGCTTTTGCTTATTCTAACGACGGGGTTGTATCTGCATTGATTTCTTTATCATTAAGATATATGCATACCACTGTAGAAATGGTTCATAAAAATGATGTAGATAATGTGATCAGCTTAATTTACCATTCTTTATTGGCGATAAAAAAAGACCACGATTTTAGATACATCAAATAAAAATTAATGATTTTAAACAAAGTAAAAAAGTGCGTTAACCTCGCACTTTTTATTATTTCTATTTGTTTTTCTAATATAGATATAGCAGAAGCTCAAGAAATATCTGGTTATCAAAAGCCTCCACAAACTATAGCTCAAATTGTGGATCAATCTATTTCTAGATCTGTAATTTTAAGTGGGAGATCTAAATTTATGGCTATTTTAGAGGAACCAGGCTATCCATCTATTAAGGAAATTGCTGCTCCATTTATAAAGTTAGCGGGTTTAAGGGTTAACCCTTTAAATTTTGGCAATAACCGTTCTTCTTTTTATTCTTCTTTAAAATTTAAAGAATTAGATAAAACTGATGATTTTGAATTACTAAATATCCCTAAAGAAGCTCGAATTAGTAATGTTGTTTTTTCTCCTGATGAGAATAAAGTTGCATTTTCAATTACTAACCACACCGAAATTGAACTTTGGGTTGGAGATTTGATTTTAAAAACCGCAAATCGTTTAACTGCTTTTTCTTTAAATGATACTTACGGAACTATTTTTAAATGGTCGCCAGATAGTAAAGCAATTTTGGCGAAATTTAAATCAGATGTAAAATCTTTAAACCCCTTATCTCCAGAATTTAGCGGGCCAAATATTCAAGAAAATACAGGTAAATCTTCACCTAATAGAACTTATCAAGATTTATTAAAAAATACTAATGATGAATTACAGTTAGACTATTACTTAACTGCACAATTAAAGTTGGTTTATTTGGACGGGCAATCTGTAAATTACAGTCGTGAAGATATTTATAAATTTTTTGATTTCTCACCAGATGGAGAATTAGTAATGCTAAATGTAATTCATAAACCCTATTCTTACGTGGTTCCTATCAATAATTTCCCTTACAAAGTAGAAATTAGAGATAAATACGGCGAACTTATTCAGGATTTTGCCGACGTACCTTTAGCGGATACTTTGCCTCAGGGCTTTGATGCCGTAATTAACGGTCCAAGAGAATTTGAATGGCGAACGGATAAGCCACAAACTATTTTTTGGGCAGAAGCACAGGATAATGGTGACCCAAATAAAAGGATAAAGGTTAGAGATATTTTATATACATCAAAAGCAACCGAGCCTTATGTTAAAAAACAAAAACTAGCAGAATGCTATTTAAGATATCAAAATATTGATTGGGGCGATGATCAATTAGCAATAGTTACAGAGCGTTGGTGGAAAACAAAAGCAGAAAGAAGAGTTTTTATAAAACCTGGAAACGTCAGTTACAGAGTAAATCTTTGGGATAGATATTCTGAAGATTCTTACTCTGATCCAGGAGATTTTGTTAAGGTTAAAAATCAATACAATAGGGATGTTCTTTTAATGGATTATAATATTTTTAGAAAAGCGGCTGACCCAAACAATGTTAATATTTTTTCTATTTCAGAAGGTTCTTCGCTAATAGGAGATAGACCTTTTTTATTACAATTTAACGTAAAAACCAAATTAACAGATACTTTATTTCACTCAATGGCACCATTTTATGAGAAGCCAATTTTTTTTGATAATAAAAATAATTTAATAATAAGTAGGGAAACAGTAGCAGAACCTCCAAACTATTTCAATTTAGATTATCGTAAAGGCAAAACAGAACAGCTAACGTTTTTTAAAAACCCGTATCCTCAATTATCAGGTATAACAAAGCAGCAACTTACTTATAAAAGATCTGATAAATTAAACCTAACGGCAACTTTATACTTGCCTTCAGGATATACAATTGCAAGTGAAAAATTACCAGTTTTAATGTGGGCATATCCAAAAGAATATAAAACGGCTGCAGCTGCTGGGCAAGTAAAAGGTTCTCCCTTTAGATTTAGCAAAATATCCTGGGCTTCACCTATATTTTGGGCTACCAGAGGTTACGCCGTTATGGATAATATAGATATGCCAATTGTAGGCGAGAGCAATGATTATCCAAACGATACTTTTATCACTCAATTAAAGGAAAATGCAATAGCAGCGGTAAATAAAATAGTAGCAATGGGCATTGGCGATGCTAATAAAATTGCTATTGGCGGGCATTCTTATGGTGCTTTTATGACTGCAAACTTACTTGCCCACACAAATTTATTTGCAGCAGGAATTGCCAGGAGTGGAGCTTATAATAGAACTTTAACCCCAAATGGTTTCCAGGCAGAAGAAAGAACATATTGGCAAGCACCAGATTTATATTATAAAATGTCTCCTTTTTCTTATGCTGATAAAATCAAAACTCCTTTATTATTGATTCATGGCGAAGCAGATGATAACTCTGGAACTTTCCCAATACAAAGTGAACGATTTTATAGTGCATTAAAAGGTTTTGGTGCAACAACCAGATTAGTATATTTGCCTTACGAGGCACATAGTTACAGAGCAAAAGAAAGCATTTTGCATACGCTTTGGGAAATGGATAGTTGGTTAGAGAAATATGTTAAAAATAAATAAAACATTATGGCCAAAGACCAAAACGCATTTATAGATGCAGTAAAAAAATCATATTCGCCTACAGGTAATTCTATTTATTTGGGAGCTGGGATATTAGATGGAAATATTATTGCAGCAGCAGAGGTAAATATCCCTTTAAGGATGATGAACCGCCATGGTTTAATAGCTGGGGCAACTGGTACGGGTAAAACCAGAACTTTGCAACTAATTGCAGAACAGCTGTCTGACGCCTGCGTTCCTGTTTTTATGTTAGATATAAAAGGAGATTTATCAGGTTTGCATCAAGCTGGCGAATTAAACCCTAAATTGTTAGAGCGTGGTGAAGCATTAGACAAACTTTTTGAACCTACTGATTTTCCGGTAGAACTTTATTCTCTTTCCGGAAAGTTGGGCGCAACTATGCGAGCTACTGTGTCAGAATTTGGCCCAGTTTTGCTAGGTAAAATTTTAGATTTGAACGATACCCAAACTGGTGTTTTGGCCGCTATTTTTAAATATGCCGATGACCAGAAAATGGCAATGGTAGATTTGGATGATTTAAAAAAATTATTGAATTACCTTTCAGAAGGAGATGGAGCTGCGGAAATAAAATCAAATTATGGATCTATTTCTTCCTCAACTTCCGGAACCATTTTAAGAAAGATTGTTTCTATAGAACAGCAAGGTTTAGGAAATTTATTTGGAGAAAAATCTTTTGATATTCAGGATTTGTTTCA
>JBBRYE010000112.1:0-12687 GCA_038237895.1 Sphingobacteriales bacterium
ATATAGTTGCAGCAAAATATTTGGCAGTTTATAATTCTTTAATGAAATGAAAAAGCCATTATTGACAGTTATCACCGTCGTTTACAATAATGATACACACATCGAGCGTACCATAAAATCGGTTATCAACCAAACTTATCCCAATATTGAATATTTAATTATCGATGGAAAATCAACCGACGGCACTTTAGAAATCATAGAAAAATACAAAAAAAACATCGCTGAAATAATTTCTGAGCCGGATAAAGGAATTTACGATGCCATGAATAAAGGTTTAAAATTAGCCAAAGGCGATTATGTTTTGTTCATGAATTCTGGTGATGAAATTTATGATCTTGAAACTGTTTCCAAAGTTTTTAAAAATCAGGCTTTCGCCGATATTTACTATGGCGAAACAGAAATGATTGATGAAGATTTGAATAGTCATGGAAAACGCCGACATCAATCGTCAGAAAAATTAAACTTAAATAGTTTTAAATATGGGATGAGCGTGAGTCATCAAGCTATTTATATCAAAAAATCAATCACCAAAATTTATGATTCTCAATATCAATTAAGTGCCGATATTGATTGGATTTTAGATGCGATTAGCAAGGCTAAAACTATTGTAAACACGAAAATGTATGTGGCTAAATACTTAATGGGGGGCATGTCTAAGCAAAAACATAAACAAAGTTTGGTGGAACGCTATCAGATTTTTAAAAAGTATTATGGCTTTTTTCCTAATATTTTTAATCACTTTATCATCGCTTTAAAACTATCGAGCTATTATCTCACAAAAGGAAAAACGAACGATTGATTTTAATTTTTAATCGTTTCTATCTGGAAAAGTTTATCCCATTTTTTACCAGTAACAAAAATCCGATTTCCAGATTTATCATAGGCAATCCCGTTGAAAACATCATTATCTGCATCTGCAACAGCTCCGTGTGGTAAACCCATCATGTTGATATAACCTTCAATAGCACCAGATTTGGGGTTAATAATGGCAATTAATTCTGATTGATAAATATTTGCATACAGTTTTCCATTAATCCATTCCAACTCATTTAACGAATCAACGGGTCCTTTCTCATCATAAACTTCTATAAAACCTTTTGATAAATAAGTGTTTTTATCCAACATAAAAATCCGGTTACTACCATCCGTATTGTAAATGGTTTCTCCATCAAAAGTTAAACCCCAACCTTCATTTGTATGGTTATATGGGAAGGTTTTTAATACTTTAAAAGTGTTTTTATCATATTCAAAACCAACTTTTTCTTTATAAGTTAACTGGATAATTTTATTGCCAACCATGGTAATCCCCTCTCCAAAATACTGCTTATCTAAATCTGCTTGTTGCACAATTTTACCATTTAAAGTGGTTTTCCTTAAACTGGAATGACCATAATCGCCGGCACTTTCATATAAAAAGCCATCATGATATTCTAAACCTTCGGTGTAAGATGTGATAGAATGAGGATAAGTATTGATGATTTTATATCGATAAGAATCAGGTTTTACAGCACTTACAATTACCACATTTGTGGTAGCGTCTTCCTCAACTCCTTTTCTAAAAATTTTTGCAGTAATTAATCTGCTTCCCAAAGCAAAATCTTTGGTATCTAAAGTCGAACCTGTCGTATCCTTTTGAGTTTTAATTTTTAAGGTATCTACAAAATATTGGATAGAATCTACTAAACCATCAGAAAAACTCAAATTCAGTTTTAGGCTTTCGCCCGATTTTATAACAGCGCCACTTTCTGGGTTTTTAAAGGAAGAACTGCTTGAGGTATCGTTTTTTTTATTGTCGCATGAAAATAGAAAGATTGTAATTGCTGTAAGAAAAGTATATTTTGAAAATTTAAAAATCATTTTTATTTGGATTTGCTTAAAATGTCTAAAATAAAGTAAAGCATTTACTATTTACAACTTTTGTGATATTTTAACATTTATATTAGGGTTTGAATATTTGATTTCCACGTGATTACACCCTAACTTGAAGTCACAAATTGTGACCTCAAACAATTAAATGTTTATTATATATTTGATTTCAACTTTTATAAATGGCTAAGAAAGAAACATTTTCTATTATCTCTGATGATTCTGTAATTAATAAAATATATTTAGTAAGAAATCATAAAGTGATGTTAGATAGTGATTTATCAGAACTTTATGGAGTAGAAACCAAGGTTTTAAATCAAGCCTTAAAAAGGAATTTAGATAGATTTCCTGAGGATTTCATGTTTCAACTGAATGTAGAAGAATGGGAATCTTTGAGGTCACAATTTGTGACCTCAAACAAAAGCAGAGGCGGAAGAACATATTTACCAAATGTTTTTACAGAACACGGAGTTCTTATGTTATCGAGTATATTAAATAGTTCACAAGCCATACAGGTAAACATTCAGATTGTAAGGATTTTTTCTCGACTAAGAAATATGTTAAATGAACAAAGTGATTTCAAAATGGAAATCAGTGAGATAAAAAAACAATTAAGCAATCATGATAAAAGCATAGCATTAGTGTTTAATTATGTGGATGAACTGTTGCAACACAAAAACAATCCTGTTAAAAGGAAAAGGATCGGATATAAATCTGATGATTTGTAGGGATTGTTTGAATAATCTAAATTCCGCGGGTTAGGAGTGAAGCGACATCCTTTTTATTTGCTTGATTGGTGCAAAGCGTGAGGAAACAAATAAAAAGATATAGCGGAAACGCTGTGAAACCCTTTAATTAAAATATACTAGTAATTCCAGAAAGCATCCTCAATATGGTTAATCTCATAACTTTCAAATCCTTTTTTAAAAAGTATGGCAATAACATCAAAACGTATTTCTTTCTTATGATTCATGATATGAACATATTCTTCTGCCGCTTTAGCAAGTAATTGTTGTTTTTTAACGCTGATAAAATCTTCGGGGTTGCCAAAATAATTTCCTGAGCGGGCTTTTACTTCTACAAAAATGATAGTTCTATTTAAATAAGCGATGATATCAACCTCGGCTTTGCCAAAAGTCCAATTTTCATCTAAAATTTCATAACCTTTAGCTTCTAAAAATGCTTTGGCAATTGCTTCGCCTTTTTTGCCATCATCATTATGGGTTGCCATTATTTGGTAATTACAGAACCTAAATAATTAGAGATATAACGTTCCACTTCTTTTAATTCGAGATATTCTTTCATTAAAATGGTAACATTAGCCTCGTCTTTTTCTTCTTGAATTAGTTTTTGTTTGGCAGTAATCATGGTAGTTACTTTCTTCTTTTTTAAATGAAAAATTGCACCCATTACTGTTCCTTTTAATCTTTCCACTTCATTTGGCACTGTGATATTGTGCATACTGTACCAGTTTTCACTTAAAACATAAGGCGATGAAATCATAGAAATTGCCATAGAAGCCATTGCAGCATCTGGATGTTGGATAAAATCCTTCTCTTTAGGAACATAACCATTCTCTAATTCATCGTGATAATATTGAATCACTTTTTGATAAAGCGGATTAGAAAAAGTAACATCACTTAAATTGGTAATGATGTATGGACCTATTAACGTATCTGTTAATCCATCCCAATTCACCATCTGATCGCCGTAAGTTAACAAAACCCTAATCATATCTTTTTCTTGATATTCATCGGTTTCTATTGGCCTTTCAATTAAATATTCTTCGGGGATTGGCGGTTCTTCTTCGCTAGTGCGATAAGGTTGTTGGCTATCTCTTTTGGCCTTTGCCAAACGCATTTTATTTAATTCAGAGATTAAAATGCGTTCTTCCATTTGCAGCAAACCGCTACATTCTCTAATAAATACTGAAGCTTTTATAGCGTCGGGTATTTTAGCGATACTTTCTACCACTTCTCTAATTACACCCGCTCTTTTTATGGGATCTGATCCAGCTTCTTTTAAAAGTATTTCTGTTTTAAAAAAGATGAAATCTTTTTTAGCTTTTTCAATATGGGTTTTAAATGCTGAAGCTCCTAATTTTTGAACATAAGAATCTGGATCATGTCCATCAGGAAAGAGGACAACTTTTACGTCAAGTCCTTCTTCTAAAATCATATCCAAACCACGTAAAGAAGCTTTTATACCTGCAGCATCTCCATCATATAAAATGGTAATACTTTTTGTAAACCTTCCAATTAATCTAATTTGTTCTGTAGTTAATGATGTTCCGGATGAAGCAACCACGTTTTCTACACCAGCTTGTTGCACTGAAAGTACATCGGCATAACCTTCTACCAAAAAGCAATTATCTAAATCTCTAATTGCTTTTTTAGCTTGGAATAAACCGTAAAGCACATTTGATTTATGATAAATATCGCTTTCTGGAGAATTTACATATTTAGGGACAGCTTTATCGGTCTTTAATGTTCGGCCACCGAAACCAATAACTCTACCCGTAAAATTATGGATGGGAAACATTACTCTTCCTCTAAATCTATCGTAAATTTTTCCTTGGTCGTTTTTAACAATTAGGCCAACATCCTCAAAAAATTGTTGTTGATAACCATCTTTTACAGCTGCTTCTAAAAGTGCGCTCCAATCATCGGGCGAATAGCCTAATTCAAATTTTTGGATAATATCATCCCTAAAACCTCTTTCTTTAAAATAGCTTAAGCCGATTGTTTTTCCATCTTCAGAATTCCACATTTTATCGGCAAAAAACTTTGCCGCATAGTTAGAAACAATGTATAAACTTTCTCTTTTATCTTGTTCTTGCTTAAACTCTGGCGTTACTTCGGTTTCTTCAACCTCAATATTATATTTATTAGCGATGTATTTTAAAGCTTCTGGATACGAATATTTTTCGTGTTCCATAATAAACCGTACCGAATCGCCACCTTTTCCACAACCAAAGCATTTGAAAATTCCTTTTGAAGGTGAAACATGAAAAGAAGGTGATTTTTCTCCATGAAAAGGACAAAGTCCAATCATGCTGGTTCCACGTTTTTTCAAATGCACAAAATCACCAACAACCTCTTCTACCTGGGCAGTTTCTAATATCTTATCGATGGTTTCTTTTTTAATCATGATGGGATAACAAATTTGCGGAAAAATACACGCACACTGAAATTTTAAAACTTTTAATTAAGATTTTTTGTTTCTAATTTTAAAAATGCTTTATCTTAAAATTAATAAAGAGCCAGCTAGTTTTTTATTAATCTTATTTTTAAAAATTTAACATTTTTTAACGTAAAAGAAAATAACAAGTAGTTGCAAATAACGTCTTAATGGTATTATTTTTGAGTTTGTTAAGTATAAATCGTAAAATTAAATAATTAGAAAAATGAATAGAAACGTGAAAAGGATAGGCGTAACATTATTGACTGCAATTGTGGGTGGCGCAATTGCAATTGGCGCTTATAAAATCTTAGAGCCTAATTCAATGTCGGGAATGAGCCTAGCAGACCGACAAAAAATTTATTTTGCAAATAATCCTTCTGAAGTTACCTCTTCTACAGGAGCTGTAGATTTTACACAAGCCGCAGCAGCTGTTTCTCCTGGTGTTGTACATGTTAGAACAACCTACAGCCGATCTATGGCTCAAAATGGAGGAAGCGATCCTTTTGGAGATATGTTTGAGGATTTCTTCGGTAGAAAGCAACGTTCTTCTCGAAACCAAAATCAAAATGCTCCTGCCCCAATGGGAAAAGGTTCAGGTGTAATTGTAACAAGTGATGGTTACATCATGACAAATAATCATGTGGTAGAAGATGCTGAAAAAATTGAGGTTATACTTTCTGATAAAAGAGTATTATCTGCAAAAGTAATAGGAAGAGATAAAAACACCGATTTAGCATTAATTAAGATTAATGCAGAAGACTTACCAATTGTTAAATTAGGTAATTCTGATAATGTAAAAGTTGGAGAATGGGTTTTAGCAGTTGGTTATCCTTTAACTTTAGAATCTACAGTTACTGCAGGTATTGTAAGTGCAAAAGCTCGTCAGATTGGTATTTTAGCTCCAGAAATTGATAGAAACAATTTCGATCCAAACAATCCTCCAACAAATTCATCTATCGAATCTTTTATTCAAACAGATGCAGTTATCAATCGTGGTAATAGTGGTGGAGCATTGGTTAATACTAATGGAGAATTGATAGGAATTAACTCTGCTATTGCTTCTCAATCTGGCACTTATGAGGGTTATGGATTTGCAATTCCGGTAAATCTTGCCAAAAAAGTAATGGATGATTTCTTAAAATACGGCGAAGTTAAAAGAGGTTATATTGGTGTAACATTCCAAGAACTTAACTTTGATAATGCGCCACAATTAGGTACAAAAGAAATTGAAGGTCTTTATGTTAATTCTACTGTAGAGGGTGGTGCGGCATCACTTGCTGGAATCAAAAAAGGCGATATCATTAAAAAGTTAAATGATAATAACATTACCTCATCAGCGAGTTTACAGGAGAAAATTGGTACCATGCGCCCTGGAGATAAAGTGAATTTGACTGTTTTGAGAGATGGTAAAATGAAAGATTTTAGTCTTACTCTTAAAGGTGATGCTGGTATGAAACTAGCCAATAATGGTAAAGAAGTTACTGAAGTTGCAAATAGTTTAGGCGCTACTTTTAACACTTTAAATGATGCTACTAAGAAAAAATATGGTGTTGCTAATGGTGTAATAGTTACAAGTATTGCTGCAGGTAAAGTTTTTGATATGTATGAAATCCCTAAAGGAACTATCATTACAAGCATTAATGGAAAAGGTGTTAATAATAATGATCAAGTTATGGCTGCTTTGAAGCAAAATAGTGCAATGGTAGATTTAAGAGGGGTAACGCCAGATGGAAGTACTTTTAGGGTAACTTTCCCAATTAAATAATTCATAATATATATATTTTCTAAGTCCTGATGGCTATTCCATCAGGACTTTTTATTTTTGCGGCAGATGAAGGAAGAAGGGTTTCAATTTATTTTTAGAGGTGAAGAATTGTGGCTTTTGCCGGCAAAGGCGATATGGTTTCCAAAATATCAAACATTATTAGTTTCCGATACACATATAAGCAAAGGAACACATTTCCGTAAATCTGGAATTGCAATACCAACAGCAATAGCGCAAGAAGAATTATCTTGTTTAACAGATTTAATAGATGCTTATCAACCCAAAAAATTAGTTTTTCTAGGCGATCTTTTTCATAGTGATATTAATAACGATTTGGCTTGGTTTCAACTTTGGAGAGAATTACACCATAAGGTAAGCATGATATTAGTTAAAGGGAATCACGATATTTTACCAACTCATTTTTACAGGCAAATACAATTGGAGGTTGTAGACATGATGAGTGTTGGCATTTTTGATTTATATCATGATCTTCCTAAAGCAAAACAAGAACGTTATGTTTTATCAGGGCATATTCACCCGGGAGTTAAAATTGAGGGTAAAGCTAAGCAGTGGATTAGTTTACCATGTTTTTATTTTGGAGAATGCAATTGCATTTTACCTGCTTTTGGAAAATTTACAGGTAAATCAATAATAAAATTGAAAGAGGGAAATATAAGTTTTGCGGTAGCAGGTAAAAAAATAGTCCCCATAAAATTTAAAAAATAACTTTTATTTAAAATGTTTCTAAATAACTTAATAATTTGATTTCGTTAAGTGAAATGCCTTTTTTTCGCTTCATATTAAATACTTTTGCAATTCTTTAAAAACCTTTAAATACCATATAATGAGTAATTTTTCTAACGCATTTTCTTCTACCCTCGGGAAAAAATTAGTAATGTGTTTAACCGGATTGTTTTTAAGTTCGTTTTTAATCGTTCATTTAACCGGTAACTTTCAGCTTTTTAAAAATGATGATGGCCTTGCGTTTAATCAATACGCACACTTCATGACCCATTTTACACCCATTAAAGTAGTTTCTTATTTATTGTATAGTTCTATTATTATACATAGTGTTTGGGCAATTATTATCACTTTATACAATAGAAAAGCAAGGCCACAAGCTTATGCCATTAAACCAAAGGATGGTAGTATCTGGTCATCAAGAAACATGGGTATTTTAGGAACTGTTCTTTTTGTATTTATTGTAGTGCATATGAGCAACTTTTGGTATCAATACCATTGGGGAGAAACTCCTTATGTAGAGTATCGTACAGACTTAAATACTGGCGCAACAATCACTAAAGAAATACAAGCATCAGAATTTACAGATTATGTTAGTTATATTGATAATGGTGTAGAAATAACAAAATCAAAAGACTTATACAAAGAAACTCAATTTGCTTTTCAGCAATGGTGGTTGGTTGCTTTTTATATATTGGCTATGGCGGCTTTATCTTTTCATTTAATTCATGGTTTTCAAAGTGCTTTTCAAACCTTAGGCTGGAATCATCATAAATATCGTCCTGCAATTAAATTTATTGGGCTTTGGGTGTTTTCAATAATTATCCCGATAGGTTTTGCAGCAATGCCGCTATATTTTTTTTTAGTAAAATAAGCTTGTAATCATGTTAAAACAATCTCTTTTAGGGTTTGTTAAACATTAAAATATAAAAAAATGATGTTAGATGCTAAAATTCCTAGCGGCCCATTAGCCGAAAAGTGGAACAAACACAAATTCGATCTAAAACTAGTTAACCCATCTAATAAACGAAAATACGACGTAATCGTTGTTGGAACCGGATTGGCGGGTGCTTCTGCCGCAGCTTCATTGGCAGAATTGGGGTACAATGTTAAAGCATTTTGTTTTCAAGATAGTCCAAGAAGAGCGCATTCAATTGCAGCTCAAGGAGGGATTAACGCAGCAAAGAATTATCCAAATGATGGCGACTCTGTTTTCCGTTTGTTTTATGATACCATTAAAGGTGGCGATTATAGATCAAGAGAAGGTAACGTTTATCGTTTAGCAGAAGTTTCTGTAAATATTATTGATCAATGTGTAGCACAAGGTGTTCCTTTTGCTCGCGAATATGGCGGTTTGTTAGACAATCGTTCTTTTGGTGGTGCGCAAGTATCAAGAACTTTTTACGCTAGGGGGCAAACCGGACAACAATTATTATTAGGGGCTTATTCAGCTTTAAACCGTCAAATCAATCTCGGTAAAGTAAAAATGTACACACGTTCTGAAATGTTAGACGTGGTTACCGTTGATGGAAAAGCACAAGGTATTATTACAAGAAATTTAATTGACGGAACTATAGAAACTCACGCCGGTCATGCTGTACTTTTATGTACTGGCGGGTACGGAAATGTATTTTATCTTTCTACCAATGCTATGGGAAGTAACGTTACAGCCGCTTGGAGAGCTCATAAACGTGGCGCTTATATGGCTAATCCATGTTATACTCAAATCCACCCAACTTGCATCCCTGTTTCTGGCGACCATCAATCTAAGCTTACGCTGATGTCCGAGTCGTTAAGAAATGATGGCAGGGTTTGGGCACCAAAAACTGTAGAATTAGCCCAAAAAATACAAAAAGGCGAAATAAAAGCAATTGATTTAAAAGAAGATGAAAGAGATTATTTCTTAGAACGTAAATATCCATCTTTTGGAAATTTGGTTCCTAGAGATGTTGCTTCAAGAAATGCAAAGCAAGTTTGTGATGAAGGACGTGGAGTTGGCAAAACAGGTTTAGCGGTTTATTTAGATTTTGCAGATTCTATTAAAAGATTAGGTGAAGATACCGTAGCAGCTAAATATGGTAATTTGTTTGATATGTACCGTCAGATTACTGATGAGAATCCTTATAAATTGCCAATGAGAATTTATCCTGCTGTACATTATACAATGGGAGGCCTATGGGTTGATTATAACTTAATGACATCTATCCCTGGCTTATATGCTTTAGGTGAAGCTAATTTTTCTGATCACGGAGCAAATCGTTTAGGTGCATCTGCATTAATGCAAGGTTTAGCCGATGGTTATTTTGTGATTCCTTACACTTTAGGAGATTATCTTGCTAAAATTGGTCCAGCACCAATTGATGCTAACCGCCCTGAATTTGCAAAAGTTAAATCTGAGGTTGAAGCCCGTATCAAAACTTTACTTTCTTTAAGAGGAAATAAAACTGTTGATGAATATCACCGTGATTTAGGTAAAATCATGTGGGAATATTGCGGAATGTCTCGTGATGCAGAAGGATTGAAAAAGGCTAAAGGCATGATTAGCGATTTAAGAGCTGATTTTTGGAAGAACGTTATCGTTTTAGGAGAGAATGAAGAAGTGAACCAATCTTTAGAAAAAGCAGGAAGAGTTGCAGACTTCTTAGAATTGGGAGAATTAATGATTGATGATGCCTTAAATAGAGACGAGTCTTGTGGTGGTCACTTCAGGGAAGAATATCAAACTCCAGAAGGTGAGGCTTTAAGAAACGATGATGATTTTGCTTATGTAGCAGCTTGGGCTTATACAGGTGATAATATGCCAGAAGAATTGCATAAAGAGCAATTGGAGTTTGAAAATGTTAAACTAACACAACGTAGTTATAAATAGTATCAAGTAGGAAGTATCAAGTATCAAGATTTGCAAGTTCTTGATACTTGATACTTAAATCTTTATACGCAATACTAAAAAAATGAGTGGAAATATGAACCTGACGTTGAAAGTATGGCGTCAAAAGAACAGCAATACCTCTGGTAAATTTGTGACATATAAAGCTCCAGAGATTTCTCCGGATATGTCTTTTTTAGAAATGCTTGACGTGGTAAACGAAGGTTTGGTGAAGAAGAGCGAAGATCCAATCCAATTTGATCATGATTGTCGTGAAGGAATTTGCGGGATGTGTTCATTAGTAATTAATGGAGAACCACACGGTCCTAAAAGAGCAACAACAACTTGTCAGTTACACATGAGGTCTTTTAATGATGGAGATACCATTGTAATTGAACCTTGGCGAGCAGCAGCTTTTCCAGTAGTAAAAGATTTAGCTGTAAATCGTTCTGCTTTTGATAGAATTCAACAAGCTGGCGGTTATGTTTCTATTGGAACTGGTGGTGTGCCTGATGCGAATGAGATTGCAATCCCAAAAATAATTGCTGATGAAGCTTTTAATTCAGCAACTTGTATTGGTTGTGGGGCTTGTGTTGCAGCCTGTAAAAATGCTTCGGCAATGCTATTTGTATCTGCAAAGATTTCTCAGTATGCTATGTTGCCACAAGGTCAGCCAGAGCGTTATGCTAGGGCAGAGGCAATGGTTTTACAAATGGACGATGAAGGTTTTGGAAGTTGTACAAATACTTACGCTTGTGAAGCTCAATGTCCTAAAGAAATTAAAGTAACAAATATTGCTAGAATGAACAGAGAGTTTTTTAACGCCGAATTTATTAAGGGATAGGATCAATAAAATTTTATATATTTCATAAAACGTATTTCCATATTGGGGATGCGTTTTTGTTTTCTTAAAATTTTGTAACTGTATCATTTTTACTAATTAAATATTGTTTTTGTTTATTCTAAAGCAATTGTTAGTTTTAGATATCCTAAACTGTATCAACATGAAACTTATCAAATCAAATCTATTATTAATTTTATTTGTTGGTGTAACTTTCTCTTTAAAAGCGCAAACTTATAAAGCAGAGGAGCCATTTGCCCACACTTTTTCTATCGTAGCTCGTGATCCATTAACTGGTGAAATGGCTGTTGGTGTTCAAAGTCATTGGTTTTCAGTTGGCACTTCAGTTTCGTGGGCAGAGGCAGGTGTTGGAGCAGTAGCTACGCAATCTTTCACTAATAAATCATTTGGAATTAGAGGCTTAGCGTTATTAAAATCCGGAAAAACTGCTCAAGAGGCTTTAGATATATTATTAAGCGATGATCCAGGGAAAGAGGTCCGTCAGGTTGCCATTGTTGATAGTAAAGGAAACGTTGCCGTTCATACAGGTAGCGGATGTGTTCAATATGCAGGCCATAAAAAAGGAGAGCAATATTCAGTTCAATCTAACATGATGCTGACAGATAAAGTGCCAACAGCGATGTCAAAAGCTTTTGAGGGTTCAAAAGGAAAACCATTGGCAGAACGTGTAATGTTGGCTCTAAATGCAGCTCAGGCAGTTGGTGGCGATATTCGAGGAAAGCAAAGCGCAGCACTTTTAGTTGTACCAGCAATTTCACACAATGAGCCATGGAATGAGCGTACTGTAGATTTACGTGTTGATGATTCTACTGCTCCGCTGCCAGAATTAGAACGATTATTAAAAGTTCATGAAGCATATCAGTTTATGAATGAAGGTGATTTAGCTGTTGAACATAATGATATGAATAAAGCGATGAAGCTTTATGGTTCTGCGATGAAAATGTTTCCAAATAACTTGGAAATGCAATATTGGACAGCAGTAACATTAGCAAATGATAAACAATTAAGCAAATCTTTGCCGATGTTTAAAAAAGTGTTTTCAGGCAATAATAACTGGAGAGAGATGACTAAAAGATTGCCTAAAGTAAATCTGTTAACTGTAACAGATACAGAATTAAAACAAATATTAGCTCAATAAAAATAGGTTTACATCTTAAGTAAGTTTGCGAAATTCACCTTTCTGATTAAAAGAAATGCTCTTAGTTATTGGAGTTTACTCTTATTTAATTGTGAAAATTGCTTTTATATTTAACACTTATATTTAAATGTTTAATACATTTTTTATAGTTTAATCAAACTTACTTCTTACCTGCCAAAACCTCTTTCAATTTATCCATTAGATCTTCGCCTCTTAAATTTTTGGCGATAATTTTTCCAGTAGGGTCAATCAAAAAGTTTTTTGGA
>JBBRYE010000113.1:0-12561 GCA_038237895.1 Sphingobacteriales bacterium
AATTCTATTTTATGGTGGACGAATCGCCTTATCCGTAAAATCTAATTTACTAAAAGACATTTTTAATAAAGAAAATGAGTCTTTTCCACAGGAAGAAAGGAAACTAGAAAATGAATATTCGATTAACCTGCCGGCTAAGTATCATTACAGAGGTGTTAAACGTAAAAGTTGGATAAACATCACGAATCCATTTAGAGGGATATTAATCACTGGAACTCCAGGTTCTGGAAAATCTTATTTTGCAATTCGACACATTATTACTCAACATATTGATAAGGGTTTCAGTATGTTCATCTATGATTTTAAGTTTGACGACTTAAGCAAAATCGCATATAATCAATTGTTAAAGGTAAATCCATTTAGAAAAATCAAGACAAAATTCTATATCATCAATTTCGATGATCTTGAAAAAACGCACCGCTGTAATCCGTTACATCCTGACGGGATGAAAGATATTACAGACGCAACTGAATCTGCAAGGACGATTATGTTGGGGCTAAATAAAGAGTGGATAAAGAAACAAGGGGATTTCTTTGTGGAATCGCCTATCAATTTCTTAACAGCAATTATATGGTATTTAAAAAAGTATGATGGCGGTCGTTTCTGTACGTTGCCACATGTGATCGAGTTGATGCAGATTGATTACAATGACTTGTTTGCCTTACTAAATCAGGAAACTGAAATAGAAGCTTTAATAAATCCCTTTATTTCCGCTTGGAAAAATCAAGCGTTTGATCAATTAGAAGGTCAGGTAGCAAGTGCCAAAATTAGTTTAGCGAGGCTAGTTTCGCCATCTATTTATTATGTGCTCTCTGGCGATGATTTCAATCTCGATATAAATAATCCTGACGAACCTAAGATTGTTTGTATGGGAAATAATCCGCAAAAGCAACAAGTTTATGGTGCAGTGTTGAGTTTGTATGTTTCACGTTTAATAAAGCTAGTAAACCAAAAAAACAAACTCAAAAGCAGTTTAATATTTGATGAGTTTCCTACTATCTTTTTAAATAACATAGATAGCTTAATCGCTACCGCTAGATCAAATAAAGTTTCTACCACGCTGGCGGTACAAGATTTTAGTCAATTGAAAAAGGATTATGGTAAAGAGCAAGCAGATGTTTTGATGAATATTATCGGAAACGTAATTTCAGGACAGGTAAGTGGAGAAACAGCAAAAAACTTATCAGAGCGATTCGGAAAAATCAAACAACAAAAGCAGAGCGTAACTACCACCAATCAAAATACATCTACAAATGATTCAACACAATTGGACATGGCTATTCCAGTATCCCGAATTGCCTCACTATCCTCGGGAGAATTTGTTGGGATAGTTGCAGATGATCCTAATCAAAAAATAGATTTAAAACTATTTCATAATGAAATTCAGAATAATCATAAACAACTAGCTGAGGAGGAGAGTAAATTCAAAGAGCTTCCTATTTTAAGGAATATTAATGATGAAATGATAAAGCAAAATTACCTGCAAATCAAACAAGATATTCAAGAAATATTAGCTGGTGAACTAAAGCCAACTAGTAAAAATTCAAATTCTAAATCCAAAACTATTACCCATAAATTAGAAGATGAGATGGATATTTAAGTTTGTAGATCTATTTTTTTTTCTAAAAAGCACTAATCATGTCATAAATTCGTTACAATTACCTTAACCAATTATTTCATATTCCTATGATAAAAGCTGGTTCCAAAGAAAAACTCCTGATAGTCAATATTTTGACATGCTCTTTTGATACTAATCGAAGTGCGAATTTTATCGTAAAGCAGGATAGCAAACGCATCAAAAGATTGGAGGCACTAATGGATTATTCCTTTGAAATGTGCAGTCGCTTTGGGGAGGTTTATCTTTCGGATGATAAAAATGGATGTGCTCTTATCTTATATCCCGATAAAAAATCAACTATCAAAACTCTTCTACTGGATATTAAACTCATATTAAAAACTATTACGATTTCTAATATTAGTAGAGCTTTAAAGCGTGAAAATGCAATTAACGCAATCCATCCAAAATCTAAGTTTAGTTATTTATGGTTTATTGGGGTAAATCCAAAATTTGAAAATCAAGGGATTGGTAGCAAGCTTTTAAATGAGGTTATCAAGGATAGTGCATCTCAAAACCGCCCAGTTTATTTAGAAACATCAACATTACAAAATTTATCTTGGTACAAAAAATTCGGATTTGAAATCTTTCATGAAATGAATTTTACCTATAAATTATACTTTCTCAGAAATACATAACTATAAAAACCTATGAAAGTTTTTGGGACTGAAATGCACATTGTAACATTCATTTTCGCTGTTTTAGAGTTTATAATGTTTATCTACCAATTCCAGTATTATCTTTCAAGACCTCAGGATAAACAAAGGGGTTGGTTTTTAATCCTGCTTTTTTTGTTGATATTTTACAATGTAACAGGCGGCCTTTTCCCAGATAATAATATTCCCATCCCTGTAATATTACAAAATATTTTAGCTTATGGAAGTGGTTTTGCCGTAGCGTCTTATGTTCCCTATTATTTCTATAAGGGATTTGAATTAGAAAAAATAAGATTCCATGCTATTTATGGAGTTCCATTCTTTTTGTTATTACCGTATTTAGTTTTTTTTGTAATTCTTTATTCGATAGACCAAAATTTAGAACTTGCTATTGAATATGGTTTAGTTATACCATGTTTTTATTCATTTGTTATATTGTTTGCCATTGCAAGAGCGATTTGGAATAAATATAAAGAGAGAAAATATCAAAGTAATAAGATTGAAATTATTGCTCTTTATGCTGCGATATTACCGTGGGTATCAATGACATTTATCGCTTTTTTTCATATCAGCCAGCTTGTGGAAGTAATTTTGACTAATGGCGGATTTGTGGTTATATCAATTTTATATTTTACAAGATACATTAGTAAGGCGAGAAAAGAATATGATGCATTTGTTCAATTAACTAGCGAACAACAAACATTAAATCAAAATATTTATGAACTTTATCAATTAACAGCTCGAGAAGTCGAAATAATTGAGTTTATAAAAGCAGGTAATAAATATAAAGAAATTGGTGAATTGCTATTTATATCTGAAAGAACCGTTTCTACCCACGTTCAGAATATCTATTCTAAAACAAAAGTTTCTAATAAACTTTCCTTGCTAAGGAAATTAGAGATAGCCGTTTGAGTCTAACTAAAGTCAAAAATACGTCTTTTAACGTAGTTAAATAGTACGTTTATCGTATATAGTAAACACAAAAAAACCATCATTTTTGTCACATTGAGTTTTATCTCCTTCAATAAGAGTAAATTACAATAAGCCATTAGTAATGAAAGAATTTTCAGAACGCTTATATTTTGCTTTAGAAAAGCAACTTTATAAAATATCTTCACAGCCTATATCCGAATGTGATCAATTGAAACAAACTTTATTTTCCTGTAAAAAAGCACTTACTATACTAAAACGATTTCTTACAAATTACTTTTTTGAAAATCCGGAAAGTGAAATTGTCTTTTTTAAATCTATTAAACCTCAATTTTATAGTAAATACATCTATTATGTTTTTGTATATAAGTATTTTATCAGAAAGCCTCTAGGATGCGAAAATATTTTGGAATCTTACATATCAGCAGAACTTAAAGAATTAGACAATTTTATCTATAAGCATCAAGCATTTAGCGTTTATTACAGATCAGGAGCAACACACTTAGATTATTTATATTTTACTAGAGGTGCTAGTGATATTTACGGAGATATTGAAGATTTTCAAGGCGATGATTTATTTTCAACCTCTCACGATTATCGTCTATCTAAATTGATAGCTATTGAACAATATCAGAAGTTCTTATATCAGCAAAAACAGAATTTGTTAAATGGTGATTTCGTAATATCTAAATGCCCAATCACTTGGACGGGTAACCAAACAGAACTAATTGAATTAATATATGCCCTTGCAGAATGTGGTTCTTTAAACAATGGAAATGTAGAGATTAAAACTGCCATAGAATATTTCCAAACAATTTTTCAGGTCGATTTAAAACATTACTATCATAAGTTCAGAGATATTACCAACCGTAAAAAAGAAAGAGCTGTTTTTTTAGATAAGTTGAAGGTTAGTTTGGATCGTAGGATTGAGAGTAGGTTTGAATAAGCAAAAGAGAGATTAATTACAGGGTTGGGTCGGCAAAATGGGATAGAATATTAAGTATTTATAAAAAATGCCATAACTCTAATTTAAAATATTCATAAATACAATAACCTTAATATTGGATAATTGAATTTTTATATTAATCAATTACTGACCAGTTCGCTAGGGAAATATTTTTTTAGAGCTTCACATGCTTTAGGGTTTTTTTGTAAAAATTTTAGAGCTTTTGTTCGATAATCCGATAATGCAAAATTTCTTTCAACTATTTTTTTCAATCCTTTATTATTATACTTCGCAATAATAAATTCGTAATCTTTTTCAAGTATAGCCTTTTCAAGTTCTGCTCTTCGCTCTTCATACCATGTTTTAATTTTGATGTTTTTCAAGAAATTCTCGTAGCTATTATTTAAGTCTTCGAAATTGTTTCCTTTTGTAAAATGCGATCCTTGAAAATAAGATTGTATCTTAATGGAAATATAGTTTGAAATTTGTAGATCTAAATCACGCTTAAATAAATCTATTATTTCTTTTATAATTAAGTTTACAATATTTACATCGGAAAGGTATTGCTCAGCAAATAGCTCTAGAAATTCTCTATCAAAAAATAAATTCTCAGTCTCCGCCATTGAGAAGGAAAATATTTTTTTTCGGTTGAGAGCTCCCAATCTCTCATTATCATGATGGTCAGAATCTATGAGTCCAAGTGCTCTAACATCCAAATTATTTATTTCGTTGAAAGACTTTGTATAATTTATTACAGACGAACATCCACCAACTGGTGTAATTATTATGTGGGGAAATAGAAGATTGAAGATTTGTTCATCGATGCTTCCTTTCATTCCTTCACAAAATAGAATATCTTTTCTACTACCCAATAACTCTAGAAGCAGACTCTCAGGCAATTCGTTTTCTGTAACATGTTGCATCTCCCACTTATCAGGAAAATGAAATGATTTAATCCATATTTTATTAGCAGATGTTCTACTTGTTGCGAAATCCAAATCATGCGTCAAATAGATAAAGATGCAATCTTCTCTCTCATATTCCAGTAAGTCCCACAGTTTTTTTAATACAGTTTTATGGAGATGTATCTCAGGCTCGTCTATAATAATAAATCCATTATTTGGAGCTTGTAATACATGGGAGGTAAGATATAACATGGCTTTCTCTCCATCACTCATTTGATGGGCTGGATAATTGTCACTGTTATTTGTTTGGAGAATTAAGTTTATTCCATCAAGGCATTCTAATTTTTTGTGAACAAGTAAGGAATTCCAAATTTGAATTGCCCTATCTAATCTGGAAAAAGGCAATTCTAACGCTTCTCCAGTGTTATTTTTTAGTAAATTGTAGTGTTGATGGATAGCAGAGTTTCTTTCGGCTATTAGATTGTCTAATAAAATTGAGAATTCGGATCCAAATTCGGCAAGTATCGGGGTAAGGCTCGCTTTTTCGTTTGTCCTATAGGTTATTTTTGTGTTCTTTTTAGATTCTTGAGAAGAAGTGAGTTTTTTATTCGTATTTATCGTATTTGAAATTCCGCCGAAAGTGGGTATTATTAATATTCTCTGCGCTGATATGACAACTGCATTTTTAGTGTAGTATTTCAGCTTATCTGCCAACGAAGTTTTTCCGCTACCATTCGCTCCTATGACTACGATGTGACTTTTAAGAAATTTTAACCTGCTAAAAAAGTCGACGTTGAACTGGAGTTGTAAAATAGCTTTTTTAATAAATTCAAATGACAATATATACGCACCTTTATGTGTTTCAATATTGTATTTCAAAAAATTCAATCCTCTTTCTTCTTTAAATGGAATATGAGACAAACATTCTTCTAGATCTTTTTTAAATTGACTTATGTAATTGATCTCGAGATCTTCATTGCCGACAAGGACGGCTAATTGATCTAGATAATCAGAGAATCCTTCAGTTTCTTCGTAAATATTATATATTTCACACGCATGAGCACCTTGACCAAATTGTAGTATGTAAGCCCTCGTCGACTGAATAAATTCAATAAAATTGATAGTCGTTTGTTTCATTAGTAGGTAAACTGTTTAGCGATTTCCTCTATTAATTTGCATATAGAAATGTTAAATATAATCTTATGATTTTAAGAAATTAAAGTTTTTCAAATATAGTACGTTTTAATAAGTCAATTTATTAATTGGAAATTTTTCATTTGAGCCACTAATTACCAAGGTCTAAAAACAGGCTTCCACTATTTTTATACGTTGTCTTTCAATCAAAATTAAATTATTAGTCTCCATCCAGCAAAAAAACTTCACAACTTAGGTTGAGGTTGTGAAGTTTCCATTTTAGTTCCCACCACATTTGCCTTCATCACAACAATACGGTTGTGTGTAAAATGAAGGAATATGTTTACATCAATTTCATGGCAAACTTACTTGATTGCATTATTAAGTATTGTTACTATTTACTATTTATGTGTTTTGTTACTGTTTTATAGAGCAGAATTGTGGGCATTAAAATCCCAAAATCAAACACCTCAAAATCAAAACGATTTTATTAATAATTCTGAAACTGATTCCGTTATGGGGTCTGTTAAGCAAGACGAGTCTTATTCAAGTGTAAGTTCTGAAGAACTTCAATTTCATCATGAAACTGAAAGAGAACAAATTGAAAACCATTTAATTCCAATCTCACATGAAGACTAAAACCAAATTTTTAATAAAGTTTATAAGCAATAATAAGGCAGTATTAATTTGTCTTGCGCTTTTAATGGTAAGCTATGTGAGCATGGCTCAAGATGGAAATGCAGGAATTACCGAAGCAACCAACAAAGTGAGAGGCTATTTTACAACAGGTACTAATTTAATGTATGCTATTGGTTCTATTGTAGGATTGGTTGGCGCAATTAAAGTATTTCAGAAATGGAATAGTGGTGATGAAGACACTTCTAAGGTAGCCTCGGCTTGGTTTGCAAGCTGTGTTTTTCTGGTAATAGTTGCAACAGTTTTACAATCATTTTTTGGAGTTTAGTTATGGCAACAGTTTATCAAATAAATAAGGGAATAAATAAACCCATAGAATTTAAAGGTTTAAAAGCGCAATACATTATCTACCTATCAATTGGTTTGGTGATTTTACTACTACTTTTTTCTACAATGTATGTTTTAGGTATAAATATAATTATCTGCCTTTTTACCATTGCCATTATTGGGAGTTTTCTATTTCTATCAGTTTTTAGATTAAGCCACAAATTTGGAGAACACGGCTTAATGAAATTCTCGGCTAAAAGAAAGGTTCCACAATTTCTGAAATCAAGCTCTAGGGAAGTGTTTTTAAAACTCAAAAAAGGAAAGGAGTTGGAAAATGGCAGAAGCAATTAATTTAGAAAAAGTATTCCCAATCTACAAAATCGAAAATGACACATTAATTTCCATTTCGGGAGATGTTACCGTTGGATTTGAAGTTGAGCTACCTGAGATTTTTAGTCTATCAAATCATGATTATGAAAGTTTCCATCAAAGCTGGTCTAAAGCAATTCGGGTTTTACCAAAGTACAGTTGTTTCCACAAGCAAGACTGGTTTCTAAAAGATAGTTTTGATGGTAGAACAGAAGATAAAACAGGGTTTTTAAGTAATGCCAGTAATCGTTATTTTCAAAACAGAGGCTTTTTGTACCATAAATGTTATGTTTTTATCACACAAAAGGCAAGGGAAGGGAAGAAAGTGAACTCTGGTAATTCGAATCTTTTTTCAAACTCACCTGTGCCATCTTCATGTTTGAATAAAACTATTGTAGATGGTTTTTATGATAAGGTAAATCAGTTTGAACATATTCTTTCTGATAGTGGGTTTATAAAAATCCAAAAATTAGCGGCGACTCAACTATCAGGTTCAAAGGAAAGGGCGGGAATTTTAGAACAATACTGTTTTTTATCTAATGAGAAGGATAAAATGGTTAAGGACATTCATTTAAAGGATGAAATTAAAATAGGCAATCAGCATTGCCAAATGTTTAGTCTTTCAGATGCGGAGAACCTACCAGCATTATGTGCATCACGTACAACTTATGATAAATACAGTACGGATAAAACTAAATTTAGCATCGGATTTGCAACTCCACTTGGTTTATTATTGGATTGTAATCACGTTTTTAATCAGTATATTTTTATTGATGATGCCTCTAAAACCTTAAAAAAATTAGAAGCAAAACGTTTAAGGTTGCAATCTTTATCTGCCTATTCAAGAGAAAATCTAATTGGTAAGGTAGCAACAGAAGATTTTTTAAACGAAGCTATCTCCCAACAAAGATTACCAGTAAAAGCACATTTCAATGTTTTAGCATGGACAGATGATTTTGATATTAAAAAGAAAATCAAAACTAAAGTTTCAAGTGCTTTAGCTCAGATGGATGCTACGCCAAAATTGGAGACCGATGGTGCTCCGCAAATTTGGTGGTCAGGATTGCCTGGAAATGAAGCTGAGTTTCCTTTAAACGATTGCTTTGATACGTTTGCAGAACAAGCAACTTGCTTTTTAAATTTTGAAACTAATTATCGAATATCTAAAAGTGAAATTGGAATCCGTTTGGGAGATAGACTTACAGGTAGGCCTGTTAACGTTGATATTTCTGACGAGCCAATCACAAAAGGAATCTGTAGCAATCGAAACAAATTTATTCTTGGCCCTTCGGGTTCTGGTAAATCCTTTTTCACTAACCATTTGGTAAGGAGTTATTATGATCAAGGAACTCATGTTGTTTTGGTTGATGTTGGTCACAGTTACAAAGGTTTGTGTGAAATGGTAAATGGGTACTATTTTACGTATCAAGAAACCAAACCTATTAGTTTTAATCCATTTTACTTAACTGAGGGAGCAGAATTAGACACAGAAAAAAAGGAAAGTCTAAAGAGTTTAATCCTTGCTCTTTGGAAAAAGCAGGATGAAGTATTGGAACGTTCAGAGTATGTTGCATTATCAAATGCCCTACAATCTTACTACGAAAAGTTAAGGATTGATAATTCCATATTTCCATGTTTTGATACTTTTTTTGACCATTTGAAAGACGACTTTTCAAAAGAATTAAAGAAGGATAAAGTAAAAGATAAGTATTTCGATTTAGACAATCTCTTATACGTTTTAAGACCATTTTACAAAGACGGAGAGTTTGGGTTTTTATTAAATGCGAAAGAAAATCTAGAACTGCTAGATCAAAGATTTATCGTATTTGAATTAGATAATATTAAAGATCATCCCATTCTTTTTCCGGTAGTTACCTTAATCATTATGGAAACTTTCATCAGTAAAATGAGAAAGTTGAAAGGTATCCGAAAGATGATTTTAATTGAAGAAGCTTGGAAAGCCATCGCTAAAGAAGGTATGGCAGAATACATTAAATATCTTTTCAAAACAGTGCGTAAATTTTACGGGGAAGCCATCGTGGTAACTCAAGAAATAGAAGATATTATCAGTTCGCCTATTGTAAAGGAAACAATCATCAACAATTCTGATTGTAAAATCCTTCTTGATCAATCCAAATATCAAAACAAGTTTGATGATATCCAAAATCTATTAGGCTTAACAGATAAGGAAAAAGTTCAGGTTCTTTCTATAAATAAAGCTAATGACCCAAAGCAAAACTACAAAGAAGTATTTATCAGCTTAGGAGGACAGGAGAGCAAGGTTTATCGTACAGAAGTAAGTCCAGAGGAATATTTGACTTA
This sequence comes from Sphingobacteriales bacterium, assembly GCA_038237895.1. GTDB lineage: Bacteria > Bacteroidota > Bacteroidia > Sphingobacteriales > Sphingobacteriaceae > Pseudopedobacter. Next base: position 9,841 of record JBBRYE010000113.1, read on the forward strand.
TACTACCGAGCAAAAAGAAAAGCTAAAAGTAGAAGAATATTCTAAAAAATTTGGCAGTATTCAAAAAGGTATTGAGGCAATAATTAAAGAAACCAAATAAAAAAATTAGTTATGAAAAAATTTATGTTTTTAATGCCCGCCAGCATGATTGTGCTGATGGTATCTATGCCCACTAGTGACGCAAATGCTCAGATTGCAGTTTTAGAAGTTATAAAGGCTGGAGTGAAAAAAGTGATAAAAGCGGTTGACCTAAAGATGCAAAGGATGCAGAATGAAACCATTTGGTTACAAAATGCACAAAAAGTGATGGAGAACCAGCTTTCAAAATTAAAACTGAATGAAATTGCAACTTGGTCAGAAAAACAAAGGTCGTTGTATGCTAAATATTATCTTGATTTATGGAAGGTTAAAACTTCAATAACTTATTACCATAGGATAAAAGAGATTACTCATAAGCAAGTTTACTTGGTTGAGGAGTATCGGAAAGCTTGGGCAATGGCTCAAAAAGACGACAATTTTAATCCACAGGAATTAAAGTATATGCTTGACGTTTATTCGGGTATTTTGAAAGAAAGCGCAAAAAATATAGACCAGATATTATTAATTGTTGGCTCTTTTAAGACCCAAATGTCTGACGCAGAAAGGTTAAATCTAATTAATGAAGCTGCTAATCGTATCGATGAAAATGTTCAGGATTTAAAAAAGTTTAATACTCAAAATATTTTACTGAGCCTGCAACGTAGTAAAACTCAAAAAGAAATAAATAAAACACAAAATCTTTATGGAATCGACCTACCGAATTAAAATGAGAAACTTAATCATTCTTTTTATCTGTTGTTTTGGATACCATAGCCAGGCCCAAAATTTTGATGAGTTTTTTAATCAAAAGAAAACCCAGAAAGAATACTTGATAAAGCAAATTGCCCTACTAAAATTTTATGGTAATTTTTTGAAAGAAGGTTATGGGATTGTTGATAGCGGTTTAAACACCATCAAAAATTTTAATAAAACTGAATATAATTTGCATTCTAGTTACTTTACTTCTTTAGAGTCTATTAATCCTACAATCGCAAAAAGCCCGATTGTTGATGAAATTATCCGCTATAAGACTGGTACGATTAGTTTACTTACCAACCTTAAAACACCATTTCAAATGGGTAGTTATCAAGCGAAATTCATTGAAGAAGTAAAAAGCAAAGTCATTTCCGAAACTCAAAAGGAATTCAATTTTTTTAAATTGGTTTTAACTCCGGGTAAATTGATCTTGACAGATGAGGAACGCCTTATTCAGATTCAAAAAATCCATAACTCCATTAAAGAAAAATATGAGTTTGCTCAAAGTTTTGTTGATAATGTAAGGTTGGTAATAAATCAGAAGCAACAAGAACAGTTGCAATTTCAAGCATCAAAGAAAATTTTTAATCTTAAATAGAAAATATCATGAAATACATTGTTTTATTAGTGTTATCCTTTGTTTTTTATGGAAACGTAAAAGCGCAATCAAATGAAGCACAACAGTTGTTACTCAATTATGAGAAGTTGAGGCAGATGAAGAATATGCTCTCTGATATGAAACGAGGTTATGATATTGTAAAAAATGGATATAACTCTGTAAAAAACTTAGCAGAAGGAAATTTCAATATCCATGATGCTTTTTTAGGAAAACTTATGTCCATAAGTCCTATGGTGAAAAATTATCAAAGGATTCCTGATATCATTGACAATCAAAAAAATCTAATCAGAGAGTATAAACAGGCTTTTAATATTTTTAGCAAAAGCAATCTTTTTGAAAATAATGAGCTAAAGTATATTTCTAATGTTTATAAAAACTTGATTGGGCAAAGTATTCAAAATCTGGATGATTTAACTTTAATAATCACAACTAATAAACTTCAAATGAATGATGAAGAAAGACTGAAATCAATTGACAGGATATTTGAAAAAAGTGAAGACCGATTAACTTTTCTTAAAAGTTTTAATAGACAAACCCAACTACTATTAGCCCAAAGAAACAAAGATCGTTTAGATTTAAAACACGTTCAAAATCTTTATCCATTAAATAATTAGTTATGAAAAAAATTAAATTTATAACCATCATTTTGATGGTTACAGGAATAGTTTTGCCCCAAATTTCTTTCGGACAAGTCATCTCGGGAAACTCTCAAGGCCTACAATTGGTATTGGACAACGTTTATCAAGAAATGTTGCCATTATGCAGTAAACTGATTGACGTAGCTAGAGGAATAGCGGGTTTTGCAGCACTATGGTATATTTCCTCAAGAATTTGGAGACATATTGCAGCCGCAGAACCAATAGATTTTTACCCCTTATTGAGGCCTTTTGCGTTAGGTATAGCAATTTTGATGTTCCCGTCTGTCATTGCTGTCATAAATGGAATATTAAGTCCTATTGTAACTTCTACAAATAATATGGTTACAGACTCTAATAAGGCAATTAGGATATTGCTATTGAAGAAAGAAGAGGCTGCTAAAAATTCAAGAGCTTGGCAAATGTATGTGGGTGAAAATGGGAGTGGTGACCGTGATAGATGGTATAAATACACACATCCAGAAGAAACTTCAGGTGTAAGCGAAGGTGTGCTTGACGGCATTGGGAATGATATGAAATTTTGGATGGATAAACAATCCTACAATTTCAGAAACTCCATAAAACAATGGATGAGCGAAGTTTTACAAGTGCTTTATGAAGCTGCTGCTTTGT
>JBBRYE010000114.1:0-12508 GCA_038237895.1 Sphingobacteriales bacterium
TTCCATCAAAAAGTGATAAAACAGTAAAAATGAATGGTGGCGACGAAGTTTCAATTGATAAATCTAATGTAGGTACTTGGGACTAAATATTAAATATTAAATATTAAATTATGAAAAAATTAATGATCATGTTATTTGTAGTTTCAGCAATAGCTGCTACATCATGTAAAAAAGAAGCTGGAGTTGTTCCATCAAAAAGTGATAAAACAGTAAAAATGAATGGTGGCGACGAAGTTTCAATTGATAAATCTAATGTAGGTACTTGGGATTAAATATTAAATTATGAGAAAGTTAATCATAATAGCATTAATAGCAGTGTCTGGCATTGCTGGTGCAGCAACTTTAAGTATGCAAAATAAGGAGGAAGTAAAAGAAGTAAAACTTCCCGTTGATAATTTAGTGAATCAGAAAAGTGCAGCAGTAGCCACTTGGGACTAAAATTTATCTTTAAAAGCCTTTGACAAAAGGCTAAAGTATAAATTGATATATTTGTATAAATACTATTTTATGCAAATTATTAAAAATTACGTAGAAGAAAACCGCCAGCGTTTTCTCGACGAATTATTTGAACTGTTAAGATTTCCCTCTGTTAGCGCTGATCCTAAATATAAGGGTGAAATGCTAAAAACAGCAGATTTTGTTGCAGAGAAATTAAGAAATGCTGGGGCAGATAATGTGGAAGTTTGCCCTACAAATGGTTATCCTATTGTATTTGGAGAGAAAATTTTTGATTCTTCTTTACCTACAGTATTGGTATATGGCCATTATGATGTACAACCACCAGACCCTATTGAGCTTTGGAAAACACCACCTTTTGAGCCAACTTTGCGTGACGGTAAAATTTACGCAAGAGGGGCATGTGATGATAAAGGTCAATTTTACATGCATGTAAAAGCTTTCGAGCTGATGATGAAAACCGATACTTTACCTTGCAATATCAAATTTATGATAGAAGGTGAAGAAGAAGTTGGATCTGATAATTTAGGTAAATTTGTTTCTCAAAATAAAGAAAAATTAAAAGCTGATGTTGTTTTAATATCAGATACATCCATGATAAGCATGGAAAACCCAAGTATTGAAACAGGCCTTCGCGGACTTGCCTACATGGAAGTTGAGGTTAACGGTCCTAGTAAAGATTTGCATTCTGGGGTTTATGGCGGCGCAGTTGCAAATCCTGCAACAATTCTTTGTCAAATGATAGCCTCCTTACATGACGACCAAAATCATATTACAATCCCTGGGTTTTATGAAGGTGTAATTAACTTATCTGAATCAGAAAGAAAAGCTTTAAATGATGCCCCATTTGATTTAGAAGAATATAAAAAAGAACTTTCTATTGATGAGGTTTGGGGAGAAGCTGGATATTCTACTATTGAAAGAACAGGAATTAGGCCAACTTTAGAAGTTAACGGAATTTGGGGTGGCTATACAGGTCCTGGTGCCAAAACAGTACTTCCTGCTAAAGCAAATGCCAAAATCTCTATGAGACTTGTACCAGGTCAAGATTGGAAAAAAATCTCTGAATTATTCAAAAATCATTTCGAAAGTATAGCACCAAAATCAGTTAAAGTATCGGTTATCGCACATCATGGTGGCACACCTTACGTAACTCCAACAGATTCTATTGCATTTAAAGCGGCATATAAAGCAATAGAAGAATCATTTGGAAAACAACCTGTGCCAACCAGGGGAGGAGGAAGCATTCCTATTGTTGCTTTATTTGAGGAAGAATTGGGGATTAAAACTGTACTTATGGGTTTTGGTTTGGATAGTGATAGTTTACACTCCCCAAATGAAAAATATGATGTTTTTAATTATTATAAAGGAATAGAAACAATCCCTTTGTTTCATAAATACTTTGCTGAAATGAGCAAATAGATTTTGGATAACGGATTTTTATTTCTAATTAAAAATCCGTTATTTTTTTATTATAAAAGGTTTCAAATCTTCTATAAAAAATTCAGTTCTTATTTCTCTACCTCTTCCGTTTAAATGGTAAATTGTATCATAAAATAAGTTATCATTAAAAAGGTAATCTGCTGGCTTATTTATAAAAGTAACAGACTTTATTTTTTCATGTAAAAGTTGATTTAAATCATCTATTGCTTTTTTATTTTTTTGATATTGTGATTGTGGATAGGCAACATAAGAAATTAATAATTTTGCACCTTTTTGATTGCAAGCTGTTTCAAATTGATTGATAAGAGTTGAACTTTTATCGACTTCTAATTTTCCAATAGATTCTTTATCTCTTAATTCTTTTAAACCGGGTAAACCTAAATGCCCTAAATTATCTCCGTATTTATCAAATTTCTCTCTATTGAAAACGGGATCAATTTTTAAAGTTTGTTCTTCAAAATGCTTTTTAAATTTAGCATAATTGACCAAAAAATTTTCCTTAATATTGAAATGGTAATAATCTTTTGAAGGAGGATAAAGATGTTGTGTAAAACTTATTAAATCAACATCTGGCTCAAAATCATCTAAATAGAGAGGAAATTCTAAACATAAAACAATAATATCTCCCTTTTTTATGGATGGTTTAACCTCGTTTAACATAAACTCTAAACCCAAACCAGCGTGTAAGCCCATATTAATTACGTTAATATTTAGCTTATCCACCAACATTTGGCTGTTTATTCCAAATGTTAAACCAGAGCCTCCAATTAAAATTAGCCTATTGTTATTTATTTCATTTAACCTATGGTGCTTATCAATAATTGCTGCTAGGTAATCAGTTTTTGGACTGTATTTTCTTTTAAATGTTAGGGATAAGGAAAAGAAAACCAAACTTAAGATGGCTAAAAAAACAACAGATTTTACGATAAATTTTCTCAAACCTTTAAAATTGGAAATAAATAAACTGTCTGTTTTCAAAAACCCCACAAACCATGATAGTTAACACAACTGCAAAATAAGTTGCCCATCTAAATGCCATCGGTTTTGAGGTAAACCAAAGTGCGAGATCATATTTATCTTTTAAATAATTGATTGTTTCTAAAAAAATGATCAAACCTAAGGCAAAGAACTTGGAAATTCCTAAATATTCAAACACAGGTAAACTATGGATAAGATTAAAAAAGATTTCTTGAACACCACTCCATAAATGAGTGATAACATACAAAGCAATTGGAAAATTATCTGCTCTAAAAAATATCCAGGCAAATCCCACCAAAATAAATGTAATTACTGTTGGTAAGAAGGTAACTTTATTCAAGTATAATTTTTTACTCCATCTGTTGCGAAATTTTGAAGTGATGGTTCCGCAAATAATGTAAATACCATGTAATGCACCCCAAATAACAAAAGTCCAACTTGCCCCATGCCATAAGCCACTCACTAAAAAAACAATAAAAATATTTAAATACCACCTTGGGATAGCTACTCTGTTTCCGCCAAGAGGAATGTATAAATAATCTTTAAACCAAGTTGAAAGGGAAATATGCCACCTCGACCAAAACTCTTGAACACTTTTAGATTGATATGGACTTTTGAAATTTGTCATTAATTTAAAACCCATAACCCTTGCGGCACCAATAGCCATGTCGGAATAACCAGAAAAATCGCAGAATATTTGAAATGCAAAAAATACAGTTGCTATTATTAAACTAGAATCTTTATGACTTTGTGGATTGTTGTAAACTGTATCTACTAAAATAGCTAGCCTATCGGCAATAACTACTTTTTTAAATAACCCCCAAATCATTAATCGTAAACCGCTAGATACTCTATCGTAATCGAAATCAAACTTTTCTCTAAATTGATGTAGTAAATTTTGTGGCCTCTCAATTGGACCTGCAACTAATTGCGGGTAAAACATTACGTAAAGAGAATAAATTCCAAAATGCCTTTCTGCTTTTTGATTTCCACGATAAACTTCTATGGTATAACTCATAGCTTGAAAAGTGTGAAAAGACAAGCCAACGGGCAATAAAATGGATAAATAAGGTATTGGGTCTTGTAATCCAAAGCCCTTCATTAAGAAAGAAAAATTATCATTTAAGAAATTGAAATATTTGAATATTGCGAGTACACCAATATTTGCAATCAAACTCATCACCAAAAAAAGTTTTCTCTTTTTGCCTTCAGAATTTTCTATATAAATACCAGCTATATAATCTATGATAATGGTAAAGCCTAATATTAAAATATAAATTGGCACAAATGCCATATAGAAATAGCAGCTACTTGCTAATAATAATATCCATCTTTTATGGTAAGGAAGGGCAAAGTAAAATGATGTAACTATAATAAAAAAGAATAGAAAATGGAATGAATTAAAAAGCATATTCTTTTTTGGTGGCTAAATCAGTTCTTTAAAATGATTTTATATTTTCAAATATATTAATAATACACTCTAAAGAAAATTTTATCAAAATGACCTATAAACAACTTCCAATTTGTATCCTATTGTTTTATCCCTATTTTTGCAGTCCGAAATAAATACAATTATGGCAAAGGCAGGAGATTTAAAAACAGGTAATATTATTCGTTTTAACGGAGAGTTGGTAACCATTGATGAACTAATTCATCGTACACCTGGAAAAGGTGGAGCTTTTTATACAGGTAAAATGCGTAGCATTAAATCTGGAAGAATTATAGAATTGCGGATGCGTACCGATGAAGAGGTTGATATAGCAAGAGTTGAAACAAAAGACTACCAATATTTATATGACGATGGAGACTTTTTTGTAGTGATGGATAATATTTCTTTTGAGCAGTTTAACGTACCTAAAGAATTATTTGGCAACTCTGCAAGATTTTTAAAAGAAGGAATGAATGTTTTGATAGCTATGGAAAGCGATGAGCCAATTATAGCAAAAGCTCCAAATAATGTAGAATTAGAGATTGTTTATACAGAACCTGCAGTAAAAGGAGACACTTCTACTAATGCTTTCAAGAATGCTACTGTAGAAACAGGAATTGAAATTAAAGTGCCTTTATTTGTAAACCAAGGCGATAAAGTGAAAGTTGATACTGCTACCGGTGCTTATATTGAAAGAGTAAAATAAATATAAATTGAATTCAATAAAAAATGGCTTTCAAGATTTTCTTGAAAGCCATTTTTTTTATGCTTCATAAACTAAAAAAGTTTATTTTGATGGAATAAACTTTAAAGCTGCAGAATTGATACAATATCTTAATCCTGTTGGTGCAGGCCCATCGTTAAAAACATGACCCAAATGTAGACCTGTTTTTGCATCTACAACTTCATCTCTTGTCATGCCGAAAGAAGTATCTTTTGCCCAAATAACTGCTTTATCATTAAGAGGTTTTGTAAAACTTGGCCAACCAGTACCAGAATCAAATTTATCTTCAGAGCTAAAAAGAGGCTCTCCAGTTGCTGCGCTTACATAAATTCCTTTATTATGGTTGTTATAAAATTCATTTTTAAAAGGAGGCTCAGTACCTTCTTTAACCATAATTTCGTAAGCTGCAGGAGAAAGTGTAGCTCTCCATTCTGCATCTGTTTTTGTAATAGGGAATTTTCCTTTTTTTGCTTCTACATTTTCAGTTCCGGAAGCCACTTTAGCTTTATTTTGTCCGCAAGCAGTTAAAGAAGTAGCTGCAATTATGATAGCAAATAATATGTTCTTTTTCATGATGTTATTTATTGTTTGATATGACATACGATGTCTTTTAAATTTAAGATGTTTTCTTAATTGTTAAACTATGTTAAAGAATTTACCAGCCTGGTGCAAAAGCTAAACCAAAAACGGGTTTGCTTATATCAGTCCTGTTAAATGGAAACGCTAAGTATGGTTCTAAAACAAAATATCCAAATACGTTAACCCTTGCAGAAATACCTGCACTTAGTGCTGGAACTTTAACATTTGATGCGAAAACCGGTGTATTAGAAGGACCAGAAGTTCCAATTTGATCAGGACCTTTTTGGTTCAATTTAACATTATCACCTTTGCTCCAAGCTAAACCAGCATCAAAAAATAAATTTACTTCTGAAAATAAAAATTTAGACGTAACTACAGATAATTTTTCAGGACCTGTAAATGGTAACCTGATTTCAAAATTTGCAACTGCAATTCTATCACCAATTAATTGATCAATATTAAAACCGTTTGATGAGCTAGCTGCACTTCCGCTTTTATAAAAACTGTTAGCTTCATAACCTCTAATCAAATATGGATAGCCTATAAATAGTGGGTATAACTGCTGATTATTAGTGTTTCCTAATCGGCCATAGCCATATAACCTACCTGCAAAAGTTACGGGTTTTGTTCTAACGTATTTACGTAAATCTATTGTTGGTGCTGTATAAGTAAAAGTCCCAAAATTTTGTTCGATGCCAATTCTATATCTAAAACCATTTAAAGGGGAAGCCACTCCTTGATAAGAATTATCGCCAACTAAGGCCGTGTTTAATTGGAAAATAGTATATGGAGCAAGTTGGTATCCAAAACCATTGTTCTTGTTATAATCTGCCAAACTTATCTTATTTCTATCTTGATAAATTGGATTTCCAACAAAACCCCCTCCCAAATCTTGATAATATGTACTATATCTATCTACTCGATAAGAATAACTAGAAACACCGGCTCCAAATTCTGCCCTAGTTATTTTAGAAAATGGATAAGACGTAAAACCTTGAGCAGATTCTTCAAATACTCTTATAATATCATAATATTGATTGTAAGTGGGTGTAGTGCCGCCTCCAGAAATTGGTAAGTTTTCTTTTTTAATTCCATAGGTTCCAAATTGATAAGGAACATGCGATAACGCTCCTCCCCAGTTCCATCTGCTTTGTTGATTAACATAAGCTACCTGGGCACCAAAATCATAAATTTCTCCATTAACATTTGCTGCTGCAAAAATTTGATCTCTACTTAGTATATCACTAAAAATAGCTTGTACACCACCAGCAAGGCCAGTACCAAAACGGCTTGTAGAAACTCCAGCACCAGTATTTGCAATATAATCCAACTTAAACTTAGATTTAAACGGGATTGATTTTACAGAATCTGCAGGTAAATCATTGTAAACCTGAAAATTTTCTAAGTTTTTATTTATGATGTTAACACCTACAGAATTTGGTGGAGGCAAAGTAGCCGCAGCTAAATTTACATATCCAGGGTCTATTACCTTACCTTTAAAATCAGTACTTTTAGCATTATACAAAGTATATTTTTGGGCTCTGTAATAAGAATAAATTATATCGTTTTTATTTGAAATACTTAATGCCGGGGAGTTTTCTGTAATGCCGCTAATACCTGTAAAATAATCCGTCAACTGTTCTACTTTACCACTTGCGATAGTGTATTTGTAAAGATTTCTAAAACCGTCTCTGTTAGAAAGGAAGTATATTTTAGAATCATTTTCCGCAAAAAGTGGATTAAAATTATTTGCACCATTAAATACATTTATTTGTTTAATGGATTTAGTTTTTAAATCCATAATAGCCATTCCCATAGGGATTGTAGCAGCAACATTATCGCTTTGTTCGCTATATTTATCTGTAGAGAAAACTATTTTGGTACCATCTAAAGAATAAGATGGTTGATATTCTGTGTATTTATCATTTGTTAACTGGGTAACTTCTTGGGAGGTGATATTATAAGAAAACATATCACTTTGTCCGTTTTTTAAACCAGTAAAAGCAAGATTATCACCATCTGGCGACCAACTTAAATTGCCAAATTGTTCAACATCGCCCATTCTTTTCTCTAAAATAGTGCGTCCATTTGCAATGTTTACAATAAAAAGCTTATTTCTACCTTCGCTAAATGTACTAAATGCAAATTGTTTACTATCTGGAGACCAAGCACCAGCAGATTCTATAAAGTTAAAATTATCTATATGTTCATTTGATATCTGCGATGTGAGTTTTCGTATTGTTTCACCAGTTTTGGCATCTGCTAAATATAAGTCTATCGAAAACAAATCCCTTTCAGATAAGTAAGCTAAATAATTGCCATCAGGACTTACTGCTGGAGCAACATTCATTTTACCTCCATTAGTTTCATCAACTATTTTTGTTCCTATTGGCGTTTGGGTTGTATCTTTTAAATATGGGTTATAAGCGTTTTCTATTGAGCTTTTCCATAATCCGGAAAGCGTTTTTTCATCATACCCAAAAGTTCTTCTAATAGCAACCTGATAACCATATTTTGCTGTTGATTTAAAAAATGGAAAAATAGTAGTATCACCATAGGTGGAGCCTATGAAAGACCAAAAAGCCTGTCCGTAACGATAAGGGAAATATTTACTATTTGTAGTTAAATCTTCTAAAGTTGGTATATCCTTATTTAGTACGGCGTCTCTCATCCACATTGCAGTATTTGCATCAACTTTTCCTAAAGAAAGATATTCTGCCATTCCTTCAACCATCCACAAAGGTAAATTACCGAGGTTCTCTAATTGAGTAGAATCTCCTTCTATTAAAGAATGATATTGAAATGCGTGAACCAACTCATGACCTAAAACGTGACGAGTTTGTGCATTTATTTCTTGTAATGGCATTACCACCCTATTTTTTAAACCTTCTGTAACGCCGCCGGTTCCTACTCCAATCTCGCCACCAATGGCGGTAGTTTGTTGAAATTCTGGAGAATTACCATACAATATAATTGGATTAGGTTTCTTAAAAGTATCTCTAAATATTTGCTGATGTAATGCATACCATGCTTCACTTTCTTTAGCAAAATTTTTAATTAAACTATCGTTTTCTGTATAGTAATATAAGTTAAAGTGAGGGGTTTCATAAACTTTAAACTTTAAGTTTTTATACCTTACCTTATTTTGTCCGAAATACTGAGCTTGAGCGCCCAATGAACATAAAATGATTAATGCTGTTAAAAATCCGAGAGATTTTTTTGCATTAAAAAAGCGGATAATATCTTTCATATTTTAAATTTTGTGGTACCATTTAATAAACGAGAAAAGTAAGCATTAAAATTTATACCAAAAAAACGTTTACATTAAAAGGATAATCAGTTGTTTATGTTTTGTATTTTTTTTTCGTCTCGTTTTAATTTTCTTTCTTCTTGTTTTGTTAATTGTTCTTTTAATGGTTGTGTTTGTTTGCCATCTTCTTTATTAGGCATTGTATTTAATGGTTTATTTTGCTCTTTTTTTAGATTTCCGGGTTCTTTTATAACCTTGTTTTCTTCGTTTTGGTTTTCTTTAGGCTCTAATTCTGGTGCTTCGGTATTTAAAGAATCTGTAAAAACACTATCAACAGAAAAAGTATCTACAACAATGCGGGGAGATACACAATTATAAGTACGAGTTATTTCTACCTCAGGTTTAGGAAAAGGACTTTCTGTAATTCCTGTTGAAGGATCTTTATAAACTTTTTCCATAAATTTAGCAAAAATAGGTAATGCGGTTTTAGATCCCTCTCCGGTTTGCGAAGTTTTGAAGTGAACACTTCTATCATCAGCACCAACCCAAACCCCAGTCACTAAATCTTTTGTAATCCCCATATACCAGCCATCTACATAATCCGAAGATGTACCCGTTTTACCCCCAATTTGATTATTCTTATTCCATAAATCCCATTCCCATAAAGCTTGAGAAGTACCACCTGGTTCTTCCATACCGCCTCTAAACATGTAAAGCATTAACCATGCAATTTCTTTACTTAACACAGGCGTTTGTTTAGCTTTAAAATCTTCTATCACATTATTATCTTGGTCTGTTATCCGTTCCACCAAAATAGGATCAACTTTATTCCCTTTATTTAAAAAAGTACCGTATGCTCTTACCATTTCATAAACAGAAACATCATTAGGGCCTAAACTTACAGATGGTACGGATTGTAACTTACTTTCGATACCACATTTATGAGCAAATTCTACAACTTTATCCCATCCTACCTTTTCTGTTACTTGTGCTGTAATAGAGTTTACAGATTTTGCCATCGCCCATCTTAAAGACATCTCTCTATAGCTAAAATTCCAATCAGAGTTTTTAGGTTCCCAAACTTCTGTTTTGTTTCCTACTTTGTAACTGATGCTAACAGGTTTATCTGTGAACTTATCACAAGGACTCATGCCGCTTTCTAGTGCAGCCAAATAGGCAAAAGGTTTAAATGTAGAACCAGCTTGCCTTTTAGATTGTATTACATGATCGTATTTAAAATAACTATGGTCATCTCCACCCACCCAAACTTTTATTTTTCCAGAGAATGGGTCTAATGTCATCATGCCTGTATTTAATATTTTAGCATAATATTTTATGGAGTCTATTGTAGAAAACTGAACTTCTTTATCACCATCCCAAGAAAAGACAGTCATTGATTTTTTCTTATTTAAAATGAGGTCAATAGAATCTGGATTGTTAATATATTTCCTTCTAAAATCATAAAACCATGGCAAACGTTCTAAACTGTTTTCAACAAAATTTGGAATGATATTATCTTCGGAATCCCGCCAAGGTTCTTCATCTCCCCAAACATTGTCAAATCGCTTTTGAAGTATTCTCATTTGATCGTGAACTGCTTCTTCTGCGTATTTCTGAAGTTTAGAATCAATTGTTGTGTATATTTTTAGGCCATCCTCATAAAGATTATAATCATTGTCTTTACACCACTTTTCTAACCATTTTGCAACAGCAGATCTGAGGTAAGAATCGCCTTCGTTTTTACCTGTATCTTTTCCTAAATCTAATTTTAAAGGTTTTTTAACTGCGGTTTGATATTGATTATCTGACAGAAATTTATATTTATTCATCTGCGCAAGCACAATATTTCTTCTTTTAACGGCACTTTCCGGATTTTTTATCGGGTTATAAGTAGATGTAGCTTTTAACATTCCTACTAACATTGAGGCTTCATCAACATTAATATTTGAGACTGATTTATTAAAATAATGTTTTGCTGCTGTATTTATCCCATAAGAATTATTGCCAAAAGGTACTGTGTTTAAGTACATTGTAATAATATCGTTTTTCTTATAATTAGATTCTATTTTAAATGCAGTTAGCCATTCTTTAAACTTAGAAACTAGGGTTCTTACCAAGGGAACTTTTCTTAATAAACCTTGAGATTTTTTTAATCTGGTATTGTATAAATTTTTTGCTAATTGCTGAGTAATGGTACTTCCTCCTCTTTTATCGCCGCTTGCGGTAGAAATAATACCTGATACTATAGAATAAATATCTACTCCGCTATGTTTGTAAAATCTAACATCCTCGGTAGCAACCAAAGCATTAATAACATTGCTATCTATTTCATTAAAATTAACGGGAGTACGATTTTCTGTATAATATTTACCAATTAAAACGCTATCTGCTGTGTAAACTTCTGAGGATACGTTTAAGGTGGGTAATTTAATGTCTTTCTTTGTTGGCGAGTAACCGAATAATCCCAAAAAATTTATTTCTACGGCACAAATAAAGACGATAATTAAGTAAACAAAAATGGTGAAATATCTTAAAAACTTATTGGGTATTTCTCTAAACATATATATTTTGATAGATTATGATACGCTATAATCGGTTAATTATTATTGATGATTATAAGGGGTAAAACAAATGTAATCTTAGTTTTTCAAAAGTGTTTAAATAAAATTTGATAATGATGGATGAGCAGATGATTTTGAGCTTTTATTTTGTTTTAGGAGGGTTTAGGAATAAAATTTTAACAAATTTTAACAATGTGTTTTATAGTTATTTTATTAAATAATTTTAAATCTATCTGCATCTTTTAAGAAAGGCATTTCCGCTCTGGTTTTTTCAACTTCATCATGTTGAATGGTAAAAGTATAAAGATCTTCATCATCTTTTTTATAATAGATAACCTTTCCTTGCGGACTTAAACAAGTGGTATCGCCACTATAATAAATTTCGTTTCCATCATGGCCAACTCTATTTAAAGCAATTATATAAGACTGATTTTCAATTGCTCTGGCTGGTATTAAAGTTTGCCAATGATGACTCCGCTTTTCTGGCCAATTTGCAATAACCAATAAAAGGTCATAATAATCTTTTGTATTTCTTAACCAAACCGGAAAACGCAAATCATAGCAAATTACAGGCATAATTTTCCAACCATTTAATTCTACCATTAATCTTTCATTGCCCGCTGTAAAAACTTCGTCTTCTTTTGCCATACCAAAAAGATGCTTTTTATCATATTTCTCAAAAGTTCCGTCGGGTTTCATCCAAATTAAACGATTGAAATATTTTTCATTTTCTTTTATAATTAATGATCCAACTACAACGGCATTGTATCTAAATGCCTTTTCTTGCATCCATTTCATGGTTTTACCGTTCATTTCTTCGGCCAAAGCTTCAGCATTCATCGTAAAACCTGTATTAAACATTTCTGGTAAAATAATTAAATCGGTTTTCTCTCTAATACTGCCTAGTTTTAAGCCTAAATTTTGCAGGTTTTTATCAATATTTTCCCAAAATAAATAAGCTTGTACTAAAGTGATTTTTAATGGATTCATTCTTTTAATATTTTGATGGTTGTTTTAAAAGATAGATTAGATTTTCATTAAATTTTCTATTGCCTTTTGTAAAGTATCTTCCTTTTTAGCGAAACAAA
>JBBRYE010000115.1:0-12381 GCA_038237895.1 Sphingobacteriales bacterium
AAGAGAAATCACTGGGAAACCAGTTTTTTCGTCTATGTAATTCCCTACTTTTTCTCCGGCATCTGCATTTCCTCTAAAACCATGCTCAGGACCAAAAATGGCTTTTATATTTATATTTAAGTTCTTTATAGTATCAGCTAAATTCACTCCATTTATTTCTGCAGTCTGATTAATTACCAAACCCACTCTTTTACCTCTTAAAATAGATAAATATTTTTCAGTTTGGTCTGCACCAGTCAAAATTTTAGTTTTAATATTTGGGAGAGAGGTAATTTTAAGATTGTTTTTTTGTGAATCAATTTTTGCTACATTACAACCATTGCAAGCCATTAACAATGGTATTGTTGTAAGAAAGATTAAATTAAACTTTATATATTTCATTTTTAAAAGAGTGATTATATAGAATTGATTGCATATTTGCGATTATCAAATTAACAAAAAGCTTTTGAATTTAGGATTATTTATAGCTAACAGAATTTCACTTAAAGCAGAACGTACTTTCTCTAAACTGATTGTACGAATTGCAATTGTAGGAATTATGCTTGGGTTGGGTGTTATGATTTTATCCTTGGCTATTGTTAAAGGCTTTAAAGCAGAAATAAGAGAAAAAGTGAGAGGATTTAATGGTGATATCCAATTCATAAAATATGATTTAAACTCATCTTATGAAAATTCTCCATTTATTTTGCGGCCTAAATATCTTGCGGATGCAAAAAAGGAAAAAAGAGTAGAACATATTGTTCCTTTTGCCACTAAACCCGGTATCATAAAAGCGAATAACGAAGTTGAAGGTGTTGTTTTAAAAGGAGTAGACGCTAATTATGATTGGTCATATTTTAAAAATATATTAACTTCTGGCAAAACCATTAACTTTTCTGATAGTAATAAAGCTTCAAAACAAATCATCATTTCAGAAAAATTAGCTAAACGTTTAAACCTTAAAGTTGGAGATGATTTTTTGATGTATTTTATCCAAGAAGCTTTAAGAAAAAGGAAGTTTGAAATTGTTGGGATTTATAATACAGGTGTAGAAGAAGTTGATAAAACTTATGTAATTGGTGATATTTCTTTAATTAGAAAACTTAACGATTGGAAAAATGATGAAGTTGGCGGTTACGAAATAAGGATAAATGATTTTAATAGATTAGACTATTTTGCAGTTGAACTTAGTAATTATCTGCCTCCACAAATAAAAACCGTTTCAGTAAAAGAAACTTACCCAGTAATTTTCGATTGGCTTTCCTTATTAGATGTCAATGCCCAAGTCATTTTAATTTTGATGTTGATAGTTGCAGTTATCAATATGATTTCTGCACTATTAATCATGATTTTAGAACGTACAAATATGATTGGTTTATTAAAAGCACTTGGAGAAACTAATTGGGGGGTAAGAAAAATATTTTTGTACAATGCTTTATATATGGTAGGGATAGGTATGTTTTTAGGCAACATATTTGGCTTAGGATTAGGCTTTTTACAACAACAAACCCATCTTTTTAAACTTGATGAGGCTTCTTATTACATGAAATTTATTCCTGTTCAATTTGATGTTTTGGATATAGTTTTAATAAATGCCGGAACATTAGGGATTTGCCTATTAGTTCTGCTTATCCCATCCATGTTGGTCACTAAAATAACACCTGTAAAAGCATTAGCTTTTAAATAATTTAGGTTTTACCAATCTAAACGACATAAAATTTTTATTCAATAAAAATCAAGAAAATCCTATAACCCTGAAAATCAAGATTCAGACCATTTTTAAAACACTCCATCAATTCTATCGTTAAACTATTATGTCAAATCAACTCAAAAATTCCACTTCTCCATATTTACTTCAACACGCTAATAATCCTGTAAACTGGTTTCCCTGGGGTAAAGAGGCATTAGATAAAGCAAAAAGTGAGAACAAACTCATACTGGTAAGCATTGGTTACTCTGCTTGTCATTGGTGCCATGTTATGGAGCATGAAAGTTTTGAAGATGAGGAAGTAGCAAAGCTGATGAATCAATTTTTTGTTTGTATAAAAATTGATAGAGAAGAACGACCAGATATAGACCAAATATACATGACGGGCGCTCAATTGATGACGGGCAGAGGAGGTTGGCCATTAAATTGTTTTTGCTTACCAGATCAACGTCCAATTTACGGAGGAACTTATTTCCCTAGAACAGATTGGATGAATTTGTTAACCAATCTTGCTCACTTTTATGAAACCAAACCAGAAGATGCAGAAAATTATGCATTAAAGCTGACAGAAGGCATTCAACAATCTGAAAAGTTGATCTTTGTGAATAGGGTAGAGGCTTATAGTGAAAAAGATTTAGAAGAGATTTTAGAGCCTTGGAAAATGCTTTTTGATTTTACCGAGGGTGGACATAACCGAGCTCCAAAGTTCCCGATGCCCAATAATTGGGATTTTTTAATGAGAGCAGCGCATCTTTTAAAAGACGA
This sequence comes from Sphingobacteriales bacterium, assembly GCA_038237895.1. GTDB lineage: Bacteria > Bacteroidota > Bacteroidia > Sphingobacteriales > Sphingobacteriaceae > Pseudopedobacter. Next base: position 2,453 of record JBBRYE010000115.1, read on the forward strand.
AGCCGCCCATGTTATTGTGAGGTTAACATTAGATAAAATGGCAGCTGGTGGTATATATGATCATTTAGGTGGTGGTTTTGCAAGATATTCTGTTGATGGCAAATGGCATATTCCTCACTTTGAAAAAATGCTTTACGATAACGGTCAATTAATGTCGCTTTACGCTGATGCTTATAAATGGTGCGAAGAGACAAGGTATAAAGAAGTAGTTTATGAAACTTTTGATTGGCTAAAAAGAGAAATGACTTCACCCGAGGGAGGATTTTATTCTGCGTTAGATGCTGATAGTGAAGGTGTAGAAGGTAAATTTTATACTTGGGATAAAAATGAAATAGAAGAAATATTACACAATGATGCTGAAATTTTTAATTTATTTTATCAGGTTACTGATGAGGGAAACTGGGAAGAAGAACACATTAACAATCTTTGGGTAAGAAAAGAGAAAGAAGATTTCGCCCTGGCTTTTGATATTACTGAACAAAAACTAAACGAAATCTTGAAGGGCTCACGAGAAAAATTATTATCAGTAAGAAATAAAAGAATCCATCCGGGCTTAGATGATAAAATACTTACTTCTTGGAATGCATTGATGGTTAAAGGTTTAGTAAATGCTTATCAGGCTTTTGCCGATGAAAAATTCTTAAACTTAGCTATTTTAAATATCAATTTCATCCAAAAGAATATGATGAAAGAAGATGGTGGCATTTATAGAAATTATAAAAATGGTAAAGCAAATATAAACGGATTTTTAGATGATTATGCTTTGTTAATTGATGCACTCATTTGCTTATATGAAGCCACCTTCAATGAAGATTATTTAACCTCGGCAAAAGCCTTAACCAATTATGTATTAGATCATTTTACAGATGAAGAATCTGGAATGTTATTTTACACTTCTAATAAGGATGAAGCTTTAATAGCTAGAAAATACGAAATAATGGATAACGTAATACCAGCTTCTAACTCTGTTATGGCATGGAATTTAAAAAAACTAGGTTTGCTTTTTGATAATTCTCATTATATTAAAACATATCAAAAAATGTTAGCCACTGTTGCTCCAAATATTAAATCTTATGCCTCTGGATATTCTAATTGGGCATCTTTGTTATTAGAAGAGGTAAAAGGTGGCTTTGAAATCGCCATTACAGGAGACGAAGCTTCACTTAAGCGTAAAGAAATAGAAAAATTTTATATTCCTAACAAGATAATTTTGGGAGGTAAACAAGGAAATTTACCTTTGCTGAAAGATAAGTTTACTGGTGAAACAAAAATTTATGTTTGTAAAGACAAAAGTTGTCAGCTCCCAGTAAATGATGTGAATGAAGCAATTAAACAAATTTTAGAATAGAAACGAGCGTATCGTTTCGAAAAAATCAAGAAAATGAAAATTGATAATAACAACGTAGTAAGTTTAACATACGATTTGTATGTAACCGAAAATGGAGAAAAAAAACATGTAGAAAGTGCAACAACCGAGCAGCCATTAGTGTTTTTATATGGTGCAGGTATGATGTTGCCTAAATTTGAAGAACATTTAACAGGTTTATCTGTGGGTGATGATTATTCTTTTTCGCTTACCGCAGCAGATGGATATGGAGAGTACGATGATAAAGCGGTTGCGCCACTCCCTAAAGATATGTTTGGCGAAGAGCCTTTACCAGAAATTGGTTCTATTTTACCATTACAAGATAATAATGGAGGCCAGTTTCAAGGAAGAGTTGTTTCTATCGTAGAAGATGCAGTTTTAGTAGACCTAAATCATCCAATGGCTGGTCATGAATTGCATTTTAATGGAACCATTCAGGATGTAAGACCTGCAACCGAAGAAGAATTAGAACACGGTCATGTTCACGGCGAAGGTGGACACCAACATTAATATAAATTACATTAACAATTCTAAAGCCTCAAAATTTTAATTTTGAGGCTTTTTTTTATAGCACTTTTCATATTCTTATTTTTTTAATATGCTATTATTTCTATAATTATATTTTAGATTTTTTTTACTAGAATGGCATTATCATTGATTACATTTTAAAAAAAAACTATCAATATGAAACTATTTAATTTAATTGCACTAGGTGCAGCAGCAGCTTATGGTTATAATTACATCACTAAAAAAGATGCTTTTGGTAAATCTAAATTAGACAGCATTAAAGAAAATGCTCCTGATTGGATTGATAAAGCCAAAAAAATGGGCAAAGATGCCATAGAAAATATCAATCAACCTAGCTCGTCAGCTAATTACAATAACCAAGGTTATTAACATTAAAAATCCCATGATAAACATGGGATTTTTTTAAACCCAAAAACATGAACAGCTTTTTTAAAACTCTAATTGCCGGTTACGGTGCCAAAAAATTAGGTGGTGGATGTTTATCTACTATCGTAATTTTTGTATTGATTTATTTTGCATTGGGTCAATGCAATAGAACGAATGCTCAAGTAAAAGAGAAACAAATAAATCCAAAAGAAGTAAAGATTAACCATACTTCTATTGTAAACAAATCGGAAATTATCGATTCCAATAAATAAATTACTATTTCTTAAAATCTTATAAAGCAAAAAAGCCATTATCTTTTGGATAATGGCTTTGATGATTTTAAATGTGATCTATATTAAGAGACCTGCAATTAAGCAAGTTTAACATTCACTGCATTTAATCCTTTTTTTCCGTCTTGTAGGTCAAAAGTAACTTCATCATTTTCTCTGATTTCGTCAACCAGACCCGAAACGTGTACAAAGTATTCTTTGTTTGTTCCGTCTTCTTTAATAAAACCAAAACCTTTGGTAGAATTAAAGAACTTTACTGTTCCATTGTTCATTATGTATTGTTATTAATTTATACAAATGTATGAATTAATATTTTAATAATAAATTATTTTTTAATTTTTTGATAATCAGTATAATAATATTTAAGAATCTTTATTTAATTAATTTTTATAGCTTTTATTGAACCATTTTATTGGCACAATAAGAGCTGGCAAATGCTTCTGGTTTAGCTTTAAATACAAAGCCCATACTCAAAATATAACCCATGGCTTCATGTAAAGCAGCATTAGATTTAAAACTCGGGTTTGTATTGATATCTGCATGAACTTCTAAATCAACATCATATAAATCTAAAAGGTTGCAAAGTGAATAAGCACAATCAATGGATTTTTGAACTTCTGAAAGCATTCTTTCTTTAATGCTCATTTTCAAAGCGCTTCTTTCTTGATGGATGTACATAAAAGCACCTTTTTTTTCTCTCAAAAAAACAATTACAGTTGCAAAATCAGTAATCTTTCCTTTTACTTGAGAATCGGTTCCAATACAAACTTTAAGTTTATTTCCCAATTCATATTCTCTTTCAATAGTTTGCTCAACTTCTTGCAATATAGGCGAATCAAGAATTTCGCCACTGAATTTTTTCCAGGTCATAATTTTAAATTTAAATTATCCTGACCGATTTTAGGGTCTATAAAAATAAGTGATTTTCAGCTTCACTTTTATAAAATTAATATTATTTAATTGTTAACATATTCCTGTTTACCAACAGGTTATTGTTTTATCCATTTATTTACTGATTATTTATTTGTTATCAATCCCACAAAAAATAAATAAAATCGTTATAATTGAAACTGGCCAAAATAACCTATCTATGGATTTAGAATTTAATAAAAACGAAGACGTAAACAAACAATTGGTTTATCAATTAAAGCAAAAACTAAAAAAAGTTTACTTAGGTGGAGGGGAAAAATCTGCAGCAAAGCAAAAAGCTAAGGGTAAAATGCTGGCAAGGGAGCGTGTTAAATTCTTATTAGACGATAATAAACCATTTTTAGAAATAGGCGCTTTCGCTGCTGAAGGAATGTATGAAGATGTGGGTGGTTGTCCTTCTGCAGGTGTAATTGCTGGGATTGGTTATATCAGCGGTAAACAATGTATGATAGTTGCAAATGATGCAACTGTAAAAGCAGGAGCATGGTTTCCTATGACTGCTAAAAAGAACTTAAGGGCGCAAGAAATTGCAATGGAAAATAGATTACCAATTATTTATTTGGTTGATTCTGCAGGTGTTTTTTTACCTATGCAAGATGAGATATTTCCTGATAAAGAACATTTTGGACGTATTTTCAGAAATAATGCAATTATGAGTTCTGAAGGTATTATTCAGATTTCTGCAATTATGGGTTCTTGTGTTGCTGGTGGGGCATATTTACCTATCATGAGTGATGAAGCAATGATAGTTGACGGAACAGGATCAGTGTTTTTAGCAGGTTCTTATTTAGTAAAATCAGCCATCGGCGAAAGCGTTGATAACGAAACATTGGGTGGTGCATCAACGCATTGTGAAATTTCTGGTGTAACTGATTATAAGCATGAAAATGATGAGAAATGTTTAATAGCCATAAAAAGTATAATCTCTAAAATTGGTGCGCCAGAAAACGCAGGTTTTAATAGGATTAAATCGGTTTTACCAAAAAGAAAATTAGAAGATGTTTATGGGATTTTACCTGATACGAGAGAAAAACCCTACGATATGCATCAATTATTAGAATGTTTAATTGATGATGATTCTTTGGATGAATATAAAACAGGTTACGGTCAAAGTATTGTTTGTGGTTTGGCTAGGATTGATGGATGGGCGGTTGGTATAGTTGCCAATCAACGTAAAGTTGTGAAATCTGGTAAAGGAGAAATGCAAATCGGGGGTGTTATCTATTCAGATTCCGCGGATAAGGCAACTCGTTTTATCATGAATTGTAATCAAAAGAAAATTCCACTGGTTTTTTTACAGGATGTAACTGGTTTTATGGTGGGTTCAAGATCAGAACACGGAGGAATTATTAAAGATGGAGCAAAAATGGTAAATGCGGTTTCTAATTCAGTAGTGCCAAAATTTACTATCGTTTTAGGAAATTCTTACGGTGCAGGTAATTATGCTATGTGCGGGAAAGCTTATGACCCTCGTTTAATTTTTGCTTGGCCATCTGCAAAAATCGCTGTAATGAGTGGTGCTTCTGCTGGTAAAACTTTATGGCAAATTCAATCAGCAAGTATGAAAAATGCAGGGCAGGAAATTACCAAAGAAGAAGAAGAAAAACAGATTAAAATTATCACAGATAAATATGATGAGCAAACAACACCCTATTATGCCGCTTCTAGATTATGGGTTGACGGTGTAATTGATCCAATTGAAACTAGAATAGCAATCTCTATAGGAATTGAGGCTGCAAATCAATCACCTATAAAAAAGCGATTTAATGTGGGAATTATACAGACTTAATTTTTCACTAATGCTAACCAGTATAGGATTTTAATTTTCCTGATTATAACAATATTTAAATAACACGTTATTTTTAATTACATCTTATCATACTCATTACATCTTAATGAAATCTATTTTTATCATCAACTTTTTTGGTTAAATAAAATTATTCAGTAAGTAATTATAAGATTTCAAAATACCTCGATTATAAATTCTTTTATCCAAATTTACTCACATCAAAACATTTCTTTTTGACTAAATTTTAAAGGATTTGTTAAGAAAAATCACGAATTGTGTAAAACTTTGACTGTGTATTTCGTACATCAAAACATACATTTACATTCGTTCTTTTTAAGAACGCTTAGCTCAAAAATTTCTTTAAAAAGTTTATAAACAAATAATCATAAATCTATCAATTATAGCTGATTAGATGTTTTATAATATTTCAAATAAAGACTTTAAAATAAAATCAGGTTTTTAAAATTTTATTAAAAAAAACCGAAGCTTTTTATTTAAGATAGCTAAGAAAAGAGAGAAAATTATACGCTCTATAAAACAAACTTTAATTTTTGATGGGATTTTTGGTTTAAACATTATTTTTCATCTAAAACATTAACAAAACATAATATATATTAATATGCAAGAGGAAGAATTATTGCTTAAAGAAAACAAAGATCGGTTTGTTATTTTACCAATTAATTATCCCGCAATATGGGAAATGTACAAACGCCACGAAGCTAGTTTTTGGACTGCAGAAGAAATTGATTTATCATCTGACCAAAAAGACTGGGAAAATTTGACAGATGGAGAAAGACATTTTATTAGTCATATTTTAGCTTTTTTTGCTGCTAGCGATGGCATAGTTAACGAAAATTTAGCTGTTAACTTTATGAGTGAAGTACAAGTACCAGAAGCAAGGTGTTTTTATGGTTTCCAGATCATGATGGAAAACATCCATTCTGAAACGTATGCACTCTTGATTGATACTTACATCAAAAATTCTAAAGAAAAAGACAGACTATTACATGCTATTGATACTGTTCCTTGTGTTCAGAAAAAAGCAAAATGGGCACTTAGATGGATTGAGAATGGAAGTTTTGCAGAAAGACTGGTTGCATTTGCTGCGGTTGAAGGTATTTTCTTTAGTGGAAGTTTTTGCTCTATCTTTTGGTTAAAGAAAAGAGGTTTAATGCCTGGACTAACTTTTAGTAACGAATTGATATCAAGAGACGAAGGCTTACATTGTGAATTTGCGTGTTTACTTTATGGTATGTTGCAAAATCAATTGAGTAAAGAGCAGGTTTATAGCATAATCGAAGAAGCAGTAGCTATAGAAAAGGAGTTTGTAACGGATGCCTTACCAGTAGATTTAATTGGTATGAATGCCCGTTTAATGCAACAATATATAGAATATGTAGCTGATAGATGGGTTACAGAACTTGGTTATCCTCCAATTTATCACGCAACAAATCCATTTGATTTTATGGAAATGATTTCACTTCAAGGCAAAACCAATTTCTTTGAAAAAAGGGTTGGAGATTACCAAAAAAGTGGAGTTATTGGTGATAAAGAAAGTCAGGCGTTTTCATTAAGCGAAGATTTTTAAATAGAAATAAAATTTAAGTATTTAATATCAAGATTGCTACTTGACACTAAATACTACATACTTGATACTAAATCAAAAAAAAACATGTTTGTAATAAAAAGAGACGGCAGAACAGAATCTGTAAAATTCGATAAAATTACGTCGAGGATTGAAAAATTAAGCTATAGCTTAAACCAAGATTTTGTTGATCCTGCAGAAGTTGCAAAAAAGGTAATTGATGGCTTGTATGATGGAGTAACAACTTCAGAATTAGATAATTTGGCAGCTGAAACGGCGGCTTCATTAACCACTCGCCATCCTGATTATGCTCTATTAGCCTCTAGGATTGCAGTTTCTAACTTACATAAAAATACCCAGAAATCATTTTCTGAAACTATGCACAAACTGCATACTTATAGAGATGATAAAACTGGAAAACCTGCTGCTTTAATTGCAGATGATGTAATGCAAATTATTTCTGATAATGCAGATTTATTAGATAGTACCATTATTTATGATCGCGATTTTAGCTTTGATTACTTCGGATTTAAAACATTAGAACGTTCTTATCTTTTAAAAATCAATGGTAAAATTGCCGAGCGTCCGCAACATTTGTTTATGCGTGTTGCAGTTGGTATTCATAAGAATGATTTAGAAAGTGCTATAAAAACTTATGATTTAATGAGTGAGCGTTGGTTTATCCACGCAACACCAACATTGTTTAATGCCGCAACACCAAAGCCTCAAATGTCTAGCTGTTTCTTGCTAACCATGAAAGACGATAGTATTGAAGGTATATATAGCACCTTAACACAAACCGCTAAAATATCTCAAAGCGCTGGTGGTATTGGTTTAAGCATTCATAATGTGAGGGCAACAGGTTCTTATATTGGAGGTACCAACGGTACAAGTAATGGCATTGTACCCATGTTAAGAGTATTTAACGATACTGCAAGATATGTAGATCAGGGTGGTGGTAAACGTAAAGGTGCTTTCGCTATTTACTTAGAACCATGGCATGCAGATATTTTCGACTTCTTAGATCTAAAGAAAAATCATGGTAAAGAAGAAAACCGAGCTCGTGATTTATTTTACGCGATGTGGATTTCAGATTTATTCATGAAAAGAGTAGAAGAAGATGGTCAATGGAGTTTATTCTGTCCTCATGAAGCACCAGGTTTAGCAGATTGCCATGGAGAAGAATTTGTAAATCTTTATGAGCGTTATGAAAAAGAAGGAAAAGCTAGAAAAACTATTAAAGCTCAAGAACTTTGGTTTGCAATTTTAGATGCTCAAATAGAAACCGGTACTCCGTATATTTTATATAAAGATGCAGCTAACGGGAAATCAAATCAACAAAATTTAGGTACTATAAAAAGTTCTAATTTATGTACAGAAATTATAGAATATACCTCTCCAGATGAAGTTGCAGTATGTAATTTAGCTTCTTTGTCTTTGCCTAGATATATTATCAATGGAGAGTTTGATCATAATAAATTGTATGAAGTTACTTACCAGGCAACCATCAATTTAAACAGAATTATAGATCATAACTATTATCCTGTAATTGAAGCTCAAAATTCTAATACCCGTCATCGGCCAATTGGATTAGGCGTACAAGGATTGGCAGATGCTTTCATGATATTGAAACTTCCTTTTGAAAGTGAAGAAGCTAAGCAATTAAATATCGAGATTTTTGAGACCATGTATTTTTCTGCCATGCAAGCTTCAGCAGATTTAGCAATAAAAGAAGGTGCCTACGAAAGTTTTAAAGGTTCTCCTTTATCTCAAGGTAAATTTCAGTTTGATCTTTGGGATGTTAAGCCAGCAACAAAAAGATGGGATTGGGAAAAACTGAGAAAGCAAGTTGTAAAAACAGGTGTTAGAAACTCATTATTGTTAGCCCCAATGCCAACAGCTTCTACTTCTCAAATTTTAGGTAATAACGAATGCTTTGAACCATACACTTCTAACATTTATAGTCGTAGGGTATTAAGTGGTGAATTTGCAGTGGTAAATAAGCATTTATTGAAAGATTTAGTTGATTTAGGGCTGTGGAATAATAAGATGAAAGAAGCAATTATCTTAGCAAACGGATCTGTACAAAATATAGATAGCATCCCACAAAAATTGAAAGACTTATACAAAACAGTTTGGGAAATTAAGATGCGTACCATTATAGATATGGCTGCCGATAGAGGAGCTTACATCTGTCAGTCTCAGTCATTAAACTTATTTATTAGTCAGCCAACAGCATCAAAACTAACATCAATGCATTTTTACGCCTGGAAAAAGGGTTTAAAAACAGGTATGTATTATTTACGTACACAAGCTGCTGCACAAGCAGTTAAGTTTAGTGTACAAAGTCAAGCTATTAAAGAAATTGATCCAGTTGTACAAACTGTAGATGCCGAAGTAGTAATTACAGGAGAAAGTTGCAGCATGGAAGACGGTTGTCTTTCTTGTGGATCTTAAATTTATGAATGGAATATACAAAACATGAGTGCATACCATGCGGAAGATGCGGCAAAAAAGTTGAGTGCAAAGCCAATAATTTTACGCAATGCCAATGTTCACAAATTCAATTGAACCTAAATGAATTGCAATACATTGCTGAGGAAGGTTACGAAGACTGTATTTGTTTAGCTTGTCTACAAGAGCTGAGACAAGAATATCAAACCTCAATTGAGAATAAATAATTATTCGGTCTGTGAAACACACAGACCGATTTTTTTTGCCTCATTGCGAAGATAGAAGTGTTGGATTTGTGTTTAATTGTTATTGAAAAGACAGAGGTGTTGGATTTACGTGTTTTGGAGTCTGTGGGCTCCAAAGAGTGCCTTCGGTACAATCTGTTTGTTCTATGTTTAAAAGTTTGTTTAACGAGAGAAACTAATAATGTTTTAAAGATTAATGTTTATTTTGGCGTTCGGGCGGGCTGTCCTTTAAATCTTTTTTGATGTCAGCCTGAGCGGAGTAGAAGGCTCAAACAACAAAAAAGGATACCACTTCCATCCCTAACGCACCTTTATAACGTAAATATAAACCTATTAATAAAATCAACTCAAATAAATAATCCCTATCTCACAATAG
>JBBRYE010000116.1:0-12278 GCA_038237895.1 Sphingobacteriales bacterium
AAGAAGCTATAAAATTGTATAATAATAAAGATTATGCTAAGGCTTTGATATTATTTGATGATTTGGTACAACGCTACCGTGGAAGGGCAGAATCTGAAGATTTATATTACTATTACGCTTATACAAATTATAAATTAAAGGATTTCTTATCTGCTCGTTATCATTTTAAAACTTTTGCAGATACTTATCCAAGTAGCCCAAAAGCTGAAGAATGTAGGTTTTTAGCAGCTTATTGTTATTATTTAGATTCTCCAAATTATTCTTTAGATCAAGATAATACTTATAAAGCGATAGAATCTTTGCAACTTTTTATTAACCTTTATCCTAAAAGTGATAGAGTTGCAGAAGCGAGTAAATTAATTTTAGATTTAAGAGATAAACTAGAGCAAAAGTCTTATGAAAACGCCAAACTATTTATAGATATTGGTGATTATCAATCTGCTGTAATTGCTTTTAAAAATTCTACAAGAGATTTCCCCGATACTAAATATGCAGAAGAAATGGAGTTTTTAACTATTAAATCTCAATATCTTTATGCTAAAAATAGCTTGGAGACTAAACAAGAAGAACGTTATCAAGAAGCAATTGACGAATATGAGCGCTTTGCAGAAAAATATCCGAAAAGCACTTATTTAAAAGAGGCTACAGATATTAAAGGCGATGCATTAAAAGGAATAGAAGAAACAAAAAAAATATTAGAATTATATTCGGGAGTTAAAACTGAGAAAAAAGATGAGCAACAATAACGATATCGCAAAACCAACAGTTTCTGGTACAACAGTTACAAGAGATTTAAGAGAGTTAGATATAACTACTGATAACATTTATGAGTCTTTAGTAATCATAAGTAAGAGAGCAAACCAAATTGCAGCAAACATGAAAGAAGAGTTGCATGGTAAATTAGCAGAATTTGCTAGCTCTAATGATAATTTAGAGGAGATTTTTGAAAATAGAGAACAGATTGAAATCTCTAAGCATTATGAAAGAATGCCCAAAGCTTCTTTAGTTGCAATAGATGAATTTACCCACGGAAAGGTTTATCATAGAAATCCGGCTAAAGAACAAAAGTAATTGTTCTATATTTGAGCATGGTTGATATGCTTAAAGAAAAAAATATTCTTCTTGGCGTTTGCGGTAGCATTGCGAGTTATAAATCGGCAGAAATTGTTAGGTTATTTGTAAAAGCTGGTGCAAACGTTAAGGTAGTTATGACAAAAGATACTACCTCTTTTATCACACCTCTTACACTTTCTACCCTTTCTAAAAATCAAGTTTTAAGCGCTTATTCTAATCCCGAAACAGGCGAATGGAATAACCATGTAGAATTAGCACTTTGGGCAGATTTGATTTTGGTTGCACCTGCAACTGCAAATACTATATCTAAATTTGCCATAGGGTTATGTGATAACTTGCTTACTGCTATTTATTTATCTGCAAAATGCCTGGTATATATTGCGCCAGCTATGGATTTAGATATGTGGAAACATCCAACCACCCTTAAAAATATAGAAAGTTTAAAGTCTTACGGGAACATAATTATCAAACCAAATTCTGGCGAATTAGCTAGTGGTTTAAATGGAGAAGGAAGATTAGCAGAGCCAGAAGAAATTATCACATTTATAAATGATCAATTAAAAGAAAATTTACCTTTAAAGGGGAAGAGAGTATTAATAACGGCAGGACCAACTTATGAAGCAATAGATCCGGTAAGATTTATAGGAAATCATTCCTCAGGGAAAATGGGTTATGCTTTAGCAGAAGAGCTTTTAAACAATGGAGCTGATGTTATTTTGGTGAGCGGCCCCACTAGTTTATCAATTAATAAATTGATAAAAAAAATTGAAGTTACATCTGCTAAAGAAATGTTAGATGCTTGTCTAAAACATTACGATGATGTTGATATTTGTATCATGAGTGCCGCAGTTGCAGATTATACCCCTATTGATGTTTCATTACAAAAAATAAAAAAACAATCGAATACTTTTGAATTAGCTTTAACAAAAACACAGGATATTTTAAAAACTTTAGGAGAAAAAAAGAAAAATCAAATTTTGATAGGTTTTGCATTAGAAACCCAAAATGAGGAACAAAATGCAGCAGAAAAATTAAACAAGAAAAATCTCGATTTTATTATTCTTAATTCTTTAAATGATGAAGGCGCAGGCTTTAAACATGATACCAATAAAATTACAATCTTAGATAAAGATTTGCAAAAAACAACGTTTGATTTAAAATCTAAAAACGAAATTGCCAAAGATATTTGCAACAAGATAATCTCAATTATATGTTTAAAAAGCTTTTAATACTTTTTTGCATTTGCTTTGTGGCTAATGCAGAAGCCCAAGATTTAAATGCTAGGGTACAAATTTTATCTCCACAAATACAAAACACAAATAATAAACCTATAGAAGCATTACAGCAGGCAATTTCAGAATTTTTAAATAACAGAAAATGGAGCGTAAATGAGCTTAAATCTCAGGAAAGGATTGACTGTAATATTGTTTTTAATTTGAAAGAATGGGACGGATCTAGTAATTATAAAGGTGAAGCGCAGATTATAAGTAGTCGCCCTGTTTATGGTACTTCTTATAATACCACTCTTTTAAGCGTAACTGATAAAAATTTTGAATTCACTTATACAGAAGGCCAACCTTTAGATTTTTCTGACCAAAATTTTCAAAATAATTTAAGCTCGATATTGGCTTTTTACGCATATATAATTGTTGGTTTAGATGCCGATAGTTTTTCTAAACTTGGCGGAACAGATTATTTTACAAAAGCGCAAACTGTTCTTAATAATGCTCAAAACGCACCATTTGGAGGCTGGAAAGCTTTTGAAAATCTGAGAAACAGATATTGGATTGCTGAAAATCTTCAAAATAAAACTTTTTTGCCCTTAAGGGAAGTTCTTTATACTTATCATAGACAAGGATTAGATTTGATGAGTGATGATTTAAATAAAGGAAGAAAAAACATCGCTACTTCTATAGAAAAATTAACCGAGTTGGATAAACAAAAACAAGGTTCAATATTAAACAATATATTTTTCTCTGCTAAATCAGATGAAATCATCGATATATTTAAGAAATCTGATCCATTAGAAAGAACAAAAGTCTATAACACCATGGTTGAGGTTGATCCAGCAAACTCTTCAAAATACGAAGAATTAAAAACAGCAAAATAAAACTCTAAATAATTTTAATAAAATATGCTAAGTAGATTACTTATAAAAAATTATGCCTTAATTGATAACCTTGATATTAGTTTCGGCAATGATTTAAATGTAATTACGGGCGAAACAGGGGCAGGAAAATCAATCGTTTTAGGTGCTTTAGGTTTAATTTTAGGGCAAAGAGCAGAAGGTAAATATTTTTTTAACCAACAGAAGAAATGTATTGTAGAGGGATTTTTTAATGTTGGACAATATCAATTAAAAAATTTCTTTATAGATAATGATTTAGATTACGAAAACGAAACCGTTTTACGACGAGAAATTGCTTTAGATGGTAAATCCAGAGCTTTTATAAATGATACTCCCGTTACTTTAAGCATTTTAAAAAATCTTGGTCAGCAATTAATTGATGTGCATTCTCAACATGCAACTTTAGAAATTAATAATGCAGATTTTCAGCTTTTGGTAATTGATGTTGTTGCTGAGCATCAAGATTTACTAATTGATTATAAAGCCGAATTTCAGAATTATAAGAAAAATCAGCGTAAGCTAAAAACTTTAAAAGAAGATATTGATAAAGCTAAATTAGACCAAGATTACTATCAGTTTTTATTTGATGAATTAGAAATTGCAGCTATTAATGAAGGCGAACAAGAAAATTTAGAAATTGAGTTAAACAGTCTTTCTCATTCAGAAGAAATTAAGAAAAACTTATTGTCAGCTAATTTTTTAATTGATAATAGCGAAGAATCTGCTTTACCAAAATTAAAAGAAGCGCTAAATCAGATCCAAAGTTTAGAGAAATACCAACCAAATATTTTGGCTTTCGCCGATAGATTAAAAAGTGCGATTATTGAAATCAAAGACATTAATGATGAGTTAGAGACTTTAGAACAAGCTACATCTTATAATGAATCTAGATTAGATGAAGTTAACGAACGCTTAAGTGTATTTTATTCTTTACAGAAAAAGCATCGTTTAAATAATAATGAAGAACTTATTGCTTTTAAAAATGAGCTTTCCGATAAGTTGAATAAGATTCTCTTTGCAGATGAAGATTTAGAAAAGTTAGATAAAGAATTAGCTAAATCGGAAAAAGAACTTCGGCAAAAAGCTGAAAAACTCAGTAAAAATAGAGCAAAAGTTATCCCACAAATAGAGAAGCACATTTTAGAAACTCTGGCAGAAGTTGGGATGAATAATTCTCAATTAAAAATAGAACAAAAGACCGCTTTAGTTTTGGATAAAGATGGGAATGATGAAATTAGGTTTTTATTTAATGCTAATAAAGGACATCAATTAAATGAGTTAAATAGAGTTGCTTCTGGTGGTGAACTCTCTCGTTTAATGTTGAGTATTAAATCTTTAGTTGCTAAAAAAACAGCTTTACCAACAATAATTTTTGATGAAATTGATACAGGAGTTTCTGGTGAAGTTGCTAACCGAGTGGGGATTATAATGGAAGAATTAGCAAAAGATATGCAAGTAATTACAATTACCCATTTACCCCAAATGGCAAGTAAAGGAAATGCTCATTACTTTGTTTATAAAGCAACAAAAGATAATTTCACTTACACACAAATTAAGCGTTTAAACGATGAAGAAAGAGTTTTAGAAATTGCTAAAATGTTAAGTGGAGAAAACCCAAAAGAATCTGCTTTGCAAAATGCGAGGGAATTATTATACAATTAAATAAGTCATTTAATTATATTTGCAGTCAACTAACAAAGAAGTTATGACGACATTGATCATACAGATAGAAGATAATGAAATTAATTTCTTAAAAAAGATATTAAGAAAAATGAACGTGAAAATTGTTAGTGAAGCAGACACTTTACCCAATAAACTTACACGAAAAACCATAGAAGACGCAAGAAAAGGAAAAGGTCTTGGAGAGCCGATTGCAGATATTGATGAGTTTATGGATTCAATTTAATGTATAGATTAATTCCTACTACCCAATTTAAAAAAGATTTAAAGAGAATAAAGAAACAAAGCAATATTAGCTTTTTGTTAATTTCAGAATTTCTAAAAAAGTTGACAATTGAAGGTGCTTTAGGCATAGACAAAAAATACAAGACTCACAAACTAAGCGGTAATTATAAGGATAATTGGGAAGCTCATATTAAGCCTGATTTACTAATAATTTGGTTTGAGGTTATAGAGGAGAAGGAAATAAATTTAATAAGAACTGGTTCACATTCTGAATTATTCTAAACTTTTATAAAACCACTAGAAATTGCTTTAAAATAATTTTAAAATATAAGAAACTTAAATACAATGGCATACAACTTACTAAAAGGAAAAAGAGGAATTATTACGGGCGCACTAGATGCAAATTCAATAGCATGGAAAGTTGCAGAAAAAGCACATGAAGAGGGTGCAACTTTTGTGTTAACTAACGCTCCTATTGCCATGAGAATGGGAGAAATAAATGCTTTGGCAGAGAAAACAAATTCTCAAATTATCCCAGCTGATGCAACAAATATTGAAGATTTAACTAAACTTTTTACGGATGCTCAAGAGATTTTAGGTGGTAAAATTGATTTTGTTTTACATTCTATAGGTATGAGTGTTAACATTAGAAAAAAAATCCCCTACACAGAATCTAATTATGATTATTTTGCAAAAGGGATAGACGTTTCTGCAATGTCTTTGCATAAGATGTTGGCAGTTGCAAAAAAATTAGATGCAATTAACGAAGGTGGAAGTGTAGTTGCTTTAACTTATATGGCAGCACAACGTACTTATCCTTTTTATACTGATATGGCTGATATAAAAGCAATGTTAGAATCAATTGCTCGTAGTTTTGGGTATCATTACGGAGTTGATAAAAAAGTTCGTATCAATACGGTATCTCAGTCTCCAACTCGTACCACTGCAGGCTCTGGAATTAAAGGATTTGATAATTTTTATGATTTTGCTGATAAAATTTCGCCTTTAGGAAATGCAGATGCGGCATCTTGTGCCGATTATTGTATTACTTTATTTTCTGACTTAACAAGAATGGTTACTATGCAAAATCTTTTCCATGATGGAGGATATTCTTCAACAGGTGTAAGTATGGAAGTTATGGATAAGATTGGCGGTGGTGAGTAATAGTAAAAAAGAAAAAAGCTAAATTTAAAAGACCGATGAAAATTAAATTTCATTGGTCTTTTAAATTTAAGATTTATTTGAATTAAAACTTTAAAATAGTTTTTAGCGTTAAATAACTTAAAGCTTTTATTATGAAGAATTTATTCTCTTTTAATTATCTTATTTTATTATTTATATCATCTACAATTTTATCTTCTTGTGCCACTCAAAAAGAAAAACAAGAAAGGATAACTTTAATAGATAGCTTAATAAAAAACAATGATTTTAAATTTGTTGCACAACAAGCTAATCCTTTAAGAGGGGGATTAGTATCACAAAGATTGACCCAATTAGATGGTTCCTATTTTTTAAAGATTAGCAGTGATACTTTAAATTGTTACTTACCTTATTTTGGAGTAGCTCGGCAAGCTCCTTATGGATCAACAAATAATGGAATACAATTTATAAGTACAGATTTTTCTTATGATAAAGCAAATAAAGAAAAAGGAAGCTATCAAATCACTATCATCCCAAAAAATACAGAAAAAGCTAATAAGCTTTTTCTAAGTATTTCTGAAAGTGGAATGGCAATTTTAAACGTCAATAGCAACAATAGAGATGCTATAAGTTTTACCGGAAATATTGAGAAAAGATAGTTAACCTAAAGCGTTTTTTAAATCTTCTATTAAATCATCTGCATCTTCTACACCCACACTTAAACTTAATAGATTATCTACAACCCCCACTTTTTCTCTTTCTTCTTTGGGGATTGAGCCATGCGTCATGGTAGCGGGGTGATTGATTAACGACTCTACACCTCCTAAAGATTCTGCCAATGTCCAAACTTTAAAAGACCCAGAAATTCTAAAAGTTTCGGCTAAGTCAGCATTTTTTAAAACAATAGAAATCATCCCTCCAAAACCACGCATTTGTTTTTTAGCGACCTCATGATTTGGATGATCTTCAAAACCTGGCCAGTAAATTTTTTCTATTTTAGGATGAGTTCTTAAATAATGAGCTATTTTCTCTCCATTTTCACAATGGGTTTTCATCCTTAAATGAAGTGTTTTAATACCACGTAAAACCAAAAAAGAATCTTGCGGACCTGGAGTTGCACCACAAGCATTATATATGAACCAAAGTTTTTTATAAAGTTCCTCGTTATTGGTTAATAATGCTCCCATCACAACATCAGAATGACCTCCAATATATTTTGTAACAGAATGCATCACAACATCAGCTCCCTGATCTGTTGGGTTTTGTAAATATGGCGAAGCAAATGTATTATCAACTACTAAGGTTATATTTTTTGGTTTGGCTATTTTAGAAACAGCTTCAATATCAATAATTTGCATCATTGGATTTGTTGGTGTTTCAATCCAAATCATTTTGGTGTTTTCATTTATAAAAGAAGCAACATTTTCTGCTTTTGTTAGATCAATAAAATGAAATTTAATTCCATAATTTGCAAAAACTTTGGTAAAAATCCTGTAAGATCCACCATATAAATCGTTACCAGTAATCACTTCATCACCAGGCATTAAAGTTTTCATTACAGCATCCGTGGCTCCCATTCCGCTAGAAAATGCCAAACCATATTTGCAATTTTCTAAAGCCGCCAAACAATCTTCTAAAGCTTTTCTTGTCGGGTTTGTTCCTCTAGAATATTCATAACCTTTATTATCTCCTGGTGTTTTTTGCCAGTAAGTTGAAGTTTGATAAATTGGTGTCATCACAGCTCCTGTTGTTGGATCTGGCTCTTGTCCGGCATGAATTGCTTTTGTTGCGAATTTCATATTGATAGTTTTAAAATTAATACGATTCTTAAAATTTGATATGTTTACATTAAAAATATTAGCGACAGCTTTTTTGTTTCAATTTCACAAATAAACTATAACGAATAGACTGCTAAAACATCCTCGTTTAATATATTAATAAGCCAATGCAAAAAGTACTCTTTGCGACGATGATTTCCCTGTAACCATACAAACGCCTTCTTCCTGATCATTATTTAATGGAATACAACGAATGGTAGCTTTTGTTTCTTCTTTAATTTTGGATTCTGTCTCCGGAGTGCCATCCCAATGGGCTGAAATGAAGCCTCCTTTCTCTTCTAAAACCTTTTTAAATTCATCATAAGAATTAACTTTAGTGGTTTTTTCTTTCCTAAAATCAAATGCTTTTTTATAAATATTTTCTTGAATTTCTTCTAATAATTTTTCTATTACATCTTCAATCCCGTCTCTAGAAATTGTTTCTTTGGTACGAGTATCTCTTCTAGCCATCTCTATGGTGTTGTTTTCTAAATCTCTACCACCAAATGCTAATCTTATAGGCACTCCCTTTAATTCATATTCTGCAAATTTAAAACCGGGACGCTGTGTATCTCTATTGTCATATTTAAAAGAAATACCTTTAACCTTTAATGCTTTTGTAATGATTTCTACTTGCTCAGAAATTTTGGCTAATTCTTCATCGCCTTTATAAATGGGTACGATAACAACCTGTATTGGTGCTAATTTAGGTGGCAAAACTAAACCCTGATCATCAGAATGAGCCATAATTAAAGCGCCCATTAAACGGGTAGAAACACCCCAAGATGTTGCCCAAACATATTCTAATTTTCCTTCTTTGTTAGCAAATTTCACATCAAAAGCTTTAGCGAAATTTTGTCCTAAAAAATGAGATGTTCCTGCTTGGAGGGCTTTCCCATCTTGCATTAAAGCTTCAATACATAATGTATCCAAAGCTCCTGCAAAACGTTCGTTAGCGGTTTTCTTACCTTTTACTACTGGCATTGCCATCCAATTTTCTGCAAAATCGGCATAAACGTCTAACATTTGCGCTGTCTCTGCTTGCGCTTCTTCTGCCGTGGCATGTGCTGTATGTCCTTCTTGCCAAAGAAATTCTGTAGTTCTTAAAAACAACCTTGTGCGCATTTCCCAACGTACAACGTTTGCCCATTGATTTACAAGAATTGGTAAATCACGATAAGATTGAATCCATCCTTTATAAGTGTTCCAAATGATAGTTTCTGAAGTTGGGCGAACTATTAATTCTTCTTCTAATTTTGCATCCTCATCTACAATAATATTTCCATTTCCATCGTTTTTAAGTCGATAATGAGTTACAACAGCACATTCTGTAGCGAAGCCTTCAACATGAGATGCTTCTTTTGTAAAGAAAGATTTTGGAATAAAAAGTGGAAAATATGCATTACTGTGACCGGTATCTTTAAATTTTTGATCCAGTACTGCTTGCATTTTCTCCCAAATAGAATAACCATAGGGTTTAATTACCATACAACCTCTTACAGATGAATGCTCTGCTAAGTCGGCTTTGGTAACTAATTCGTTATACCATTGAGAATAATCTTCTGATCTGCTAATTAAGCCCTTGCTCATGTTTATTTGGAATAATTTTTGTATTTTTAAAACAATATAATTGGCTCAAAGTTATAAATTAAAAAGATTAAAGCTTAAGCCTATAAAACCTATTAGCCATGAGAAGTAACTACAAACAACTTATTTTCGCATCATTAGCCTTGGGTACTTTGCTAAGTGCTTGTTCTACAAGTAAATTTACATCACAAAATAATGATGATGTTTACTTTTCTGATGTTACTGCAAATAAATTAGATTACGCAACTGCGCCTCAGAAAGATTATAAAAATGGTAATTATAATGATAGAAACGGTTATGGCCGTAATGATGATTATTACTACGATGATTATGGTTATAATTCTAGATTAAACTATGACTTAAACAACTATAGTTGGAGAGACCGTTACTACCAACAAAATCTTTATGGTTATTCGCCAGTTTATGGTTATAACAATTTTGGATTTAATAATTATGGATTTAATAATGGTTGGAGTATAGGGTTAGGTTCAGGTTTTAATAACTATGGTTGGAATAATTTTAACACTAATAATTGGAACTATTACGGTTCTTATTACGGTAATTCTCCTTATTGGGGTATTTATTCCTATTATCAACCTGGTTATTATGGTTCTTACGGAAATTATGGTAGTAATGGATATTATGGTAATGGATACTATGGTAATGGATACTATGGAAATAACATCAATAATAAAAATTTAACTCCTCGTCCACGAGGAAGTTACGATAATAGCGATAGAGCATCAGGAAGAACTATACCAATTCCTCCGGCTAGACAACCAAGGCCAGATTCTACCTATCCAAATAATGGAGGTAGGGCTGTAGATAGTAGAGGAAATGGAACTTATACACCAAGTTCAAGACCAACAAGAGATGGTTCTTCTTCTGACTCTAGAGATAATAGATCTAATCCACAACCAACTAGTAGACCTACCAGACCAACATCAACTCCATCTAGATCTACAGATAATTCTAGAACATCTGAACCTAGTAGTAGACCATCAAGGGTAGAAGAAAGACCATCATCACCTCCACCCTCTACATCTACTGATAATACTAGGTCTTCATCTGGTTCTTCTTCATCAAGTGGAAATTCTTCACCAAGACCAACAAGAGGGGGATAGTTAAATTAATTTAAATGAAATTTAAAAAAATAATTTTAGCAGTTATTATAGTAATAGTTGCTCAATCAACTTACGCCCAATATTTAGGAGATGCTCTAAGATTTTCTCAACTGCAAAGTAGTAATACTGCAAGGTTTGAAGCACTTGGAGGTTCTAAAACGGCAATTGGAGGAGATTTAAGTTCTTTATATGGAAATCCCGCAGGCATTGGGATGTTCACCAAATCTGAATTTAGTTTCACTCCAACTTTAAGATTAAGAAATAATGAAATTTCTTTATCCAACACGAGCGCAACTAGTAGCAATTTAGATTTAAATAATGTTGGAGTAGTGTTTAATACCAAAACCTATAAAAGCAAAGATTTAGATAAAGGGTTAATTAGTTTGTCTTTTGGGATCGGTTATCAAAAAAAAGGAAGTTTTAGGAATGATTTTAATTATGGTTTAACAACAAACCAAAACGGATTAGGTGACCTTTTTGCGGAAACCGCAACTTCAGAAAAAAAATCTCAAGCAAATTTATCATCCAAAGTAAATGGGGCCGCTTATGATTCTTTTCTAATTAATGATAGAGGTACTAACAGCACTATTTACGACCCTATCACTTCTAAAACATCTGATCAATTACAGGTGGTTAATAGAACCGGTGGAAGTTCTAGTGTAGATTTTTCTTTAGGTGCAAATATTAGTAATCAGTTTTTCTTAGGAGGTTCTATAGGATTATCATCCTTTAGATATAGTTCAATAGAAAAAACCAACGAAATAGGAATATATAGACAGCCAGGTACTACAAATAATTTTGATTATAATGTTGATTATACAAGAAATTTTGACACAAATGGCTCTGGTATTAATTTAAAATTAGGAGCAATTGTGCGTCCATCTAAAGAATTTAGACTAGGTGTTGCTATTGAATCGCCTACTTGGTATTCTGTAACTGATAATTATTCTGAAACTTTATATAATAATTTAGATCCTATAGACGGAACAGATTCATATCCTTTTGAATATAATTTAAGGACACCTTTAAAAATAAACGGTGGGTTAGCATACTTTTTTGGCAGCAAAGGTTTTATATCTGCCGATATTGGATATGAAGACTTTTCTACAATCAACTTTAATTCTTCAGATTCACAAACAGATATCAGTACCAAAAAGGATATTAAATCTCAATATAAAAATGTAATTAATTACAACGTTGGAACTGAATTTAAATTAACTGATAAGTTTTTGATAAGGGCTGGATTTCAAAGTGTAGGAAATCCTTATAAAACTTTAAATAATTCTGATTATACAATTAACTCTTATTCTGGTGGTTTTGGTTATAGATTTGGGACTTATTATTTAGATATGGCTTATGTAAATAGTAGTGATTTCTCTACTTATAGCAATTATGTTTTAACATCTAATAAACAGCCAAAAACTAATTTAAATACAAACAGAAACAATGTTTCATTAACCTTTGGAGTAAGATTTTAAAAATAGAATCCCGATTGATTTTATT
>JBBRYE010000117.1:0-11846 GCA_038237895.1 Sphingobacteriales bacterium
ATAAGTACTCTTATTTTTAAGATTTATAGTTTTCCAACTTTTATCTTTCAACCCGTTTGTATATTCTCCCTCAATAATTTCATCATTATCTGCAAACATTTTAAACTTACCGTTTCCGTAAATATCAAGAAAATGATTACCTAAAGAATCATTTATTTCCACCACCTTTTCAAAGTATTTAGGTGTTACAGATTCTAGGTTAACCTTTTGCTCAACATTACTGGTTTTATCAAAATAGGGTGTTACTAATTGGCTATTTATTTTTTTCTTTAATTGTTTATTGGCATAATAGTAATTAGATATCCCATTTAAGGTACCGTTGATATAATTTTCTTCGGCATATAGGTTGCCGTTTTTATAGTAACTAAGTACTTTTCCATGATACTTAGGCATTAACTGAATAGTTAATGAATTACCTGTTTTTTTTAAAGATTTATCTAAAAAGTATTCTTTAACACTATAGAGATCTTCATTGCTTTTCTCTGTAGAAATAGTTCGGATGTAATCTGCGCTATCTCTTGAGCTTACTCTTTTTTCATTAATAGGAAAGCTATCATTTGTTTTTTTTAAATAAAAAGTTTTAATTGATTTCGATTCTTGGCTGTGAGCCATTATAGAGCAAACAAAAATTAAAAGGGTAAAAAGTAGTTTCATTTTTAGGTTTATTGGTTATTGTAAGCTTTCAATTTAAATCAGCTAGTGTTTTTTATATCAAGCTAGTGCGAGCTTGTAGCTCGTACCATTAAATTAAAATTACTTACTTGGTTTTTATTCGGCAACCTGCTCTGTTCTGTAAATTTTCAGAGAGATTATTTATTGTTACTAACCATATAGTACAGGATGGCTTTAGCCTAATTATATTTTAAATTCGAAACTATAAACCAGGACCAGCTTCCTTTATAAATTTTTACACCTATATTTTAATTAAATGAAAAAGATTTTTTTATTATTTCTCTTTACATCTTATTGTCTTTTTTCTAACGCTCAAAATCCAATAGCCAAAGGTTACGCCGACCCTGCAATGCAGGTTTTTAATGGAAAAATGTATATGGCCATAGGGAAAGATTTAGGGCCTAATGTTACAAAATTTCAAATGCCATCTTGGCGTATCATATCTTCAACAGATTTGCGTAACTGGAAAGTAGAAAGTGATATCAACCCTAAAGACACTTTTCTTGGGGAAGGCTATATGGGATGTTGGGCCGCAGACATTACTTCACACAATGGAAAATATTATTTTTATTTTTCCCTTTATGGAGAAGCTACTGGGGTTTTAGAAGCCAATAATCCAGGCGGGCCTTATATAGATGTTTTGAAAAAACCCTTACTTCCGAAAGAAATGTCTATAAATTATGAGTATGACCCCACTGCGTTTACAGATAAAGACGGGAAAAAGTACATAATTTATGGTAGAGACGGAAAATTAAACGGTAACCTCCTTCACTATCAAATAGCAAGTTTAAGTAATGATATGGTTTCTTTGGCAGCAGCACCAAAAGATTTACTTACCGATCAGAAATATGGTTTTGGAGGCGAAAATAGAGCCAAAGATCACAGTTACTTTCACTATTATAACGGTAATTACTATTTAAGTTGCGGGAATGATTACATGTCGTCTAAAAACTTAACTGGCCCGTTTACAAATCCAAGAAAAACTGGTACAGAGCATGGTCATAGTAGCTATTCTGAATTTAACGGACAAACTTACCACGCTTGGGAATATACTTGTGTGCCTTACAATAACAGAATGTATCGCCAAGTAATGCTTACCTATTTGCATTATAAAGATAATGGAGATATGGTAGATGATCTTGATTTTTTACAAGCAGGCAAATATTATGAAAACGGAGTAGGCAGTTACAGTGCAAAATGGGATAAAATAGAAGCCGAATGGTTTTTTAAAAAATCAGCAAATGCCTTAAAGAAAGAATCTCCAAACGGCGGCTTTGAAATTCAAAATCTATCCAATAACGATTTCCTTAATTATCCAGCTGTAAAAGATTTATCAGCAAATGCAACCATCAATTTTAACCTTTCATCTAAAATAGGCGGTGGTAAGATAGAAATTCGTGAAGGTAGCACCAAAGGAAATTTATTAGGCACATGTGTTATTCCAAAAACAGACTCTTTCTCAACTTACAAAACAGCATCGTGTAAACTAAAAAATAAAGCTGGCGAAACTGACTTATATTTTGTTTTTAAAGGTGGCAAAGACGATTTAGTTCACTTAGATTCATATAAATTTTCAAAATAAAACATGAAAAAAAATAGGATTATTTATTTATTTATGTTTTTTATGGGAATTGCTTTTAAATCTTATTCTCAAAACCAGGTATTAAAAGGATGGGCAGATCCAGCATTAAAAGTTTGGAATGGTAAGCTTTATTTATCAGTTGGCAAGGATAGTATAGTTAAGGAGGGTGGTTTTTATATGAACCATTGGGCTCTTTTTTCTACTACCGATTTATTAAACTGGAAAATGGAAACTGAAATTTGGCCCAATAAAACTTATTTAGGTAATAATTTTACAGGATGTTTTGCAACAGATATTACTTTTTCTAAAGGGAAATATTATTTCTACTTTTCAGGTTATACAAATGCAACAGGTGTTTTAGTAGCCGATAAGCCTAACGGTCCTTATGTAGATGTGCTGAAGAAACCCGTTTTACCAAAGGGTTTAGTGCCCGGCAATGAATCTTACGATCCTACCATTTTTACAGATGATGATGGGTTAAGCTATTTAATTTTTGGTTTAGATGGAAATAATAAAAATGGGATAAAACATTATCAAATTGTAAAACTAAACCCAGATATGGTGTCTTTGGCAGAAGCACCCAGAAGTTTAATTACAGCTTCTGAATATGGATTGGGGATGGCTAATCTTACGCCAGATCATAATTACTTTCACAAAAGAAATGGCATATACTATTTAAGTTGTGGGGCTAAATATGTAACATCTAAAAACGTATATGGCCCATTTAGTGAAGTTAAAAATGCTGGTTTATCGTACAACCATACTGCTTTTTTTAATTTTAACGGACAGGAATATCATGCCTATAATACACCAGTAAATCTTTCAAAAACTCCGTATTTCCGCCAAATAAATATTACCTACTTAAATTATAAGGATAATGGCGATATGGTTGATGATATGAATTTTGCTGTTGGAGGTAAATATTATGAAAATGGAGTAGGTAGTTACAGTGCAAAATGGGATACCATACAAGCTGAATGGTTTTTTAAAAAATCAGCAAATGCTTTAAAGAAAGAATCTCCAAACGGAGGCTTTGAAATTCAAAACCTAAAAAATGACGATTTCCTTAATTATCCTGCCGTAAAAGATTTATCAGCAAATGCAACAATCAATTTTAACCTTTCATCAAAATTTAAAGGGGGTAAAATAGAAATTCGCGAAGGCAGTATTAACGGTAATTTATTAGGCACATGTGTTATCCCAAAAACAGGTTCTTTTACAACTTACAAAACAGCATCGTGTAAACTAAAAAATAAATCAGGCGAAACTGATTTATACTTTGTTTTTAAAGGTGCAGAAAAGGATCTATTACATTTAGATGGTTTCAATTTTAATAAATAGCGTACAAATGAAAAAATTTCAAGTATTTTTTACAGTAGTTTTCCTGTGGTGCATAAACAGTTATGCACAAAACCCAATATTAAAAGGATTTGCCGACCCCGCTTTAACCGTTCATGAAGGCAAAGTGTATATGTTGGTGGGTAAAGATAAAGGCCCAAACGAAAAGAATTTTATCATGCCTTACTGGGCCATATATTCCTCATCAGATTTATTAATGTGGAAACAAGAATGTATCATCGATCCTAAAGATACTTACTTAGGAGCCGGATACGATTATTGCTGGGCAGGAGATATTGCTTTTAAAAACAACAAAGTATACGTTTATTTCTCAGAACACGGTGAAGCATCTGGTGTAGTGGTAGCCGATAAGCCAAGTGGCCCATTTGTAGATGTTTTAAATAAAGCCATGCTTCCCAAAGAAATGTCTATCAATAAAGAATATGACCCTACTTTTTTTAAAGATGACGACGGTAGTAGTTATTTAATTTTTGGCAGAGACGGCAGGCTAGGGAATAATCTTTTACATTTCCAATTAGCCAAATTAAATCCAGATATGATTTCATTGGCCGAGTCTCCTCATGATTTGATAACTTCTATGCCAAATGGTTTTGGTACTATTTTACAAAAAAAGAAAGCAGACGGAGTAGGGGTAGACTCAGTTTTTATAGCTCAAGACCATCAGTATTTTCATAAATATAATGGTATTTATTACTTGAGTAGAGATGTGGAGTACGAAACCTCTACCAATATTTTAGGGCCTTACAGCAATCGTAGAAAGGTAGGTGAAAATAGAGGTCATGCTAGTTATAATCAATTTAACGGACAAACTTATCATACCTGGGAATTTACTTGCGAGCCTTTTGGAAATAGGGTATATCGACAAGTGATGATGACTTATTTACATTACAAAGATAATGGTGATATGGTGAGCGACCCTAATTTTATACAAACTGGAAAATATTATAGTAATGGAGTGGGGAGTTACAGTGCCCAATGGGATAAGATTGAAAGTGAATGGTATTTTAAAAAATCGGCTAATGCTTTAAAAAAAGAATGCCCTAACGGCGGCTTTGAAATTCAAAACCTAACAAATAATTCATTTTTAAACTTTCCGCATTTTAAAAATTTAAAAGCGAATGCAATTATTAACTTTTATCTATCATCAGAAAACACAAATGGTAAAATAGAAATTAGGAAAGGGGGCATAAAAGGCGAATTGTTAGGTACTTGTATCATACCTAAAACAGGTTCTTTTAAAAAATATCAAAAGGTATCTTGCAAATTAAAAAATACTGATGCTGAGGTAGATTTATATTTTGTTTTTAAGGGAGAAGATAAGGAATTAGCCAGATTAGATTGGTTTAACTTTAATAGGATATGAAAATTATAAAATTTGTTTCATTTTTTTTGGCGATAGCTACAACCGCAACTGCACAAAATTCTAAAACACTTAACCTGTTTAACGGCAAAAATTTAGCAGGTTGGCAAACCTATTTAGCCATTCCTCATTCATCAGTTAATGTTAATTTACCTAAAAATGAAGTGGGTGAATACCAGAACCCTATAGGCTTTGATAAAGATCCATTAAACGTTTTTACAGTAGTTACAGAAGATGGAAAACAAGCCATAAAAGTTACCGGTGAAGTTTTTGGTCATATTAGAACAACTGCTGAGTATGAGAATTTTCATTTAAGCCTAAAATTTAAATGGGGTAAAATTAAATATGCTCCTCGACAAGATAAAAAGAGAGATGCCGGTTTATTATACCACAGTATAGGTTTGCCAAGTAAAACAGCACCCTGGTCTCAATCTCAGGAATGCCAGATACAGGAAGGTGATTGTGGCGATTATTATGTAATTGGTGGTTCCAGTATTGACGTAAAGGCAGATACTACAAGCATGCCCTATCATTACAAACCTGATGGCGTTTTAACCACGTTTGATCTAGCTTTAAAAAGAGGCAGTTGTAAACGCATTTCCGATTTTGAAAACCCATACGGGCAATGGAATACGATAGAAATTTATACCATAGGCGATAAAAGTATTCACTTGGTTAACGGAAAAGTAGTGATGGTTTTGCAAAACAGTAAAATGAGAAATCCCGATGGTTCTAAAGCACCTTTAACAAAGGGAAAGATTCAATTACAGAGTGAAGGAGCAGAGATTTATTACAGCGATATACAACTCCAAAACATAAAAGAATTTCCAAAAGAACTCCAGAAATTATTTTAATTAACAAAAAGCAATTATGAAAAAGGCTTTATTCAGCGTTATTTTAATGGCAATTATGATGAGTTGTTCTACTACTCAAAAAATTAATCTAAGGAAAAAAATATTAGTTTTTTCTGCTACTAAAGGTGCAAGGCATAAATCTATAGCTCAAGGAAAATTAGCGCTTATTAATATTGGTTTAAAAAATAATTGGCTGGTTGATACAACAGAACTTTCTACTGACTTTACTCCAGATAAATTGAAGAACTACGAAGTAGTAGTTTTTTTAAACACTACTGGAAATGTTTTTACTGAAGATCAAAAAGCTGCATTTGTACAATACATACAAAATGGTGGCAGCTTTGTAGGTATTCATTCTGCTAGTGATACAGAAAAAGAATGGCCATGGTATAATAATTTGGTAGGTGGTATCTTCGCAAATCATCCAAAACCTCAAATAGCTACTTATCACGTAGTTTCAAAAAATCATCCTTCAGTAGCATTTATGCCAGATACTGTTTCTAGAATGGAAGAGATTTATAATCTTAAATCATTTAAAAAAGATTTAGTGAAAGTATTGATTACTGTTGATGAAAAAAGCTATACTGGAGGCAATATGGGCACAAGTCACCCAATAGCTTGGTACCACAATTTTGATGGAGGTAAAGCATTTTACACCGCTTGGGGGCATTCACCAGAAGCTTATAATGAAACCATATTTTTAAATCATATAACAGGTGCCTTAAAATGGGCAATAGATAATTAAATTAAGAAATCTTAATGATTTAGGTGAAATTCAAATGCTAATGGATATTAAATAAATTTAAATCATTTAATTCTTCAAGAAGATTAACAAAAAAGACTTTTAAAAATGAAAGAAGAAAGCCTAAACACCCGTAGAAATTTTATTAAAACCACTGCTACTGCATTAGCTGGGTTTATAATTGTTCCTAGATATGTTTTAGGAGGTAAAAAACCTGATGGTTCTTTTTACATACCACCAAGTGATTTAATCTCTTTAGGTTTTATTGGCTGTGGTAAACAAGCTCGACTTTTAAGCAACTTTTTCTTAAACACTCAAGAAGTTAAAATCAACGCCATTGCGGAGGTTTATCAAGCGAAAGCCCAACTATTAATTGATAAAATTAAAGGTATTTATACTACTAATTCACAGCTTGGTACATTTTCAGATATTCAGATTTATAATGATTTTAGGCAATTAATAGATAGAAAAGATATAGATGCTGTAGTGATTGCATCGCCAGATCATTGGCATGCAGCAATGGCGGTAAGAGCTGCCGAAGCAGGAAAAGATATTTACTGTGAAAAACCCCTATCACTTACCGTAAAAGAAGGCAGAGCAATGGTTAATGCTACTCGTAAGTACAATCGTGTTTTTCAGACCGGTAATATGCAGCGTTCATCACCAGAATTTCAACAAGCCATAGAACTGATAAGAAACGGTTATATTGGTGATGTAAAAAGTATAAAAGTTAATATTGGTGCTCCTCCAATTGCCTATAATTTACCAGAACAACCCATTCCTTATGGTTTAGATTGGAAAAGCTGGTTAGGTCCAAATGAGCCTGTAGTCTTTAATGATGTTTTAGCACCTCCAATCACTAAAGATGTGTACCCAAATTGGCGCTTGTATAAAGAGTTTGGAGGCGGTATGGTGACCGATTGGGGCGCACACATGTTTGATATTGCGCAATGGGCATTAGATATGGATAATAGCGGTCCGGTAGAAGTCATTGCTCCAGACGGTAAAGAACATCCTTTTTTAACTTATAAATATGATAACGGCGTTATCATGACGCATGAAAAATGGGAGTGGAATAATGCTGTTCTATTTAAAGGAACTAAAGGAGAATTACGTGTTGAACGTAAAAAATTAGAAACTTCAGACCCTTTGGTAAAAGATATAGTAATTGCCGATGCGGACAGAAAAGTTTTCCATAGTGATAATCACTATAAAAACTTTTTAAACGCCATGCGAACACGCAATAAGCCAGTTTGTGATGTAGAAATTGGTCACCGTACAGCTTCAGTATGTAATATCGGCAATATCGCTTACCAATTAAATCGCCCTTTGAAATGGAATCCAAAAACAGAACAATTTAAAAACGACGCAGAAGCAAATGCGCTGCTTGGCAGACCAATGAATAATGAATGGAAGATAAAATTGTAACGGATTTATAGTGTTTTAAATAAAATATTGAGAACTGCTTTTTGGTATTTAATAAGCGTCAAAAGGCTAAATTAACTTTTGCACATTAAATCCTAAAAACTAACTGTTTAATGTTTAATGGCTGAATTAACGTTTTTATAACTACTTACATATCTTATTAAATCAGAATTCTTACCTGAAAGGCAATTACCATCCAAGACAGTATATGAAAACAATAAAAATCTTACTTCTTTTATTTATAATAGGCATAAGTGCTCATGCACAGGTTATTATATCATTGGAACAAGCCGCAAACTATAAAAAATCACCCGATGGAATACCAGAAGATGTAACTTATGTAAAGGATATTAATAATAGGTTACCAACATTTGTAGGTATATGGAAAGGAACATCAAACGGTAAATTAATAGAACTACACTTAAATCAGTTCTTACACCTACCTAAGAGTGCAAATGGTTTTAAGTTAGACCAATTAGCAGGCAGACTTTTGGTTAAAGATGCAAATACCGGGCAAGTGTTATATAATACCTTAAACATAGCAGATAATGAAGCAACTTCATTTTCTGGTTATTATTTCCAGAATACAAATTATATGATGAATTTTAGGAATATAAATGAAAACTATTGTAAAGATCTTGGACAGGTTTATTTAGAGGTTTTAAATTCTGACCCCTCTAAAATGAAGTTGAACTTTTTTAGATCACGGGAACATATTGTAAATGGCGGGGGCTGCCCTAACTTTAGTACTTATGTTCCTATTTTACCTTACAGTTTTATGTTAACAAGGCAATTATGATTTATTTTCTCACGATACAAGATTTATTTAAAAATCCAAAAAAAGAACAGTTTAAAAACGATGCCGAAGCAAATGCTTTATTAGGAAGAGCGATGAATAATGAAAGGAAGATTAAGATATAATTAGTTTTAAAACTGTTTAAATAAAATATTGAAAATTGCTTTTTGGAATTTAGTAAGGTTCAAACGGCTTATATATCTTTTGCACATTTAAATCCTAAGCTAGCGTTTTAATGTTTATCAGATGAACTTACGTTTTTATAACTAATCACATATCTTATTAAATCAAAATTCTTACCTGAAAGGCAATTACCAAACAAGACAGTATATGAAAACAATAAAAATCTTACTTTTCTTATTTATAATGGGTATTAGCAGCCATGCACAGGTAATTATATCATTAGAACAAGGCGCAAGCTATTTAGGTTCACCAGATGGAATACCAGAAGATGTAACTTATATAAAGGATATTAATAATAGGTTACCAACATTTGTGGGTATTTGGAAAGGAACAGCAAACGGTAAATTAATAGAACTACATTTAAACCAATTTTTACACCTACCTGAAAGTGTAGATGGTTTTAAATTAGACCAATTAGCAGGCAGACTTTTGGTTAAAGATGCAAATAGCGGACAAGTGTTATATAATACCTTAAACATAACCAATAATGAAGCGACTTCATTTTCCGGCTATTATTTTCAGAATACAAATTATATAATGGAATTTAGAAATATAAATGATAACTATTGCAAAGATAATGGACAGGTTTATGTTGAGGTTTTAAATTCTGACCCCTCTAAAATGAAGTTGAACTTTTTTAGATCACGGGAACATATTGTAAATGGCGGGGGCTGCCCTAACTTTAGTACTTATGTTCCTATTTTACCTTATAGTTTTATTTTAACAAGGCAATTATGATTTATTTTCTCACGATACAAGATTTATTTAAAAATCCAAAAAAAGAACAGTTTAAAAACGATGCCGAAGCAAATGCTTTATTAGGAATATCATTGAATAATGAATGAAAGATTAAATTGTAAATGATTTTTAGCTATTTATTTTAAGATTTCTAACATCTGAAGGATTGTAACCCAATTTATTTTTAAAAATTCTAGAGAAATAAAATGCTGAAGTAAAGCCGCATTGATCTGCAATTTGTGCTAAAGAAGCATTGTTTTCCTTAATCAGCAATTCGGTTTTTTTAATTTAATAGCCAATAAATATTGGTTTGGTGAGCTTCCTACAACTTCTTTAAAAGCCTTTCTAAACCATATATAGCTCACGTTATGTTGTTTTGCTAGCAATTCAAAATTGATGTTTTGCTGCCAGTTTTGTTTAATATTATTAGCAATACGATAAATGGTTTCTTCTTTATTGGTTCTGTTTTTTTGCAGCATCAATACCGATGCATGTACAATACCAAGCAACTAAATTAATAAAAATGCCGATAATGTTTGATGATTATGATCAGGTATTTCTACTGCTTCAATAAGTGCGGAAAAAGTATCTAAAAAAGGTTCATTAAAGCCCACTTTAATAATAGGTTTTTGTGGGTCAGTGAAAATTCTAGTCGAATAATCATATTACAAAGCTCTCAAAATAGTAGTAACTGCTTTTTGCACTGTATAGCTTTGATCAGAAAAAAATTTAGAACAAAGAACTGACTTAATTTAACCTTAAATCAAATTATTATTTTGAGTTTATATTAACGATTTACTTTGTTTAATTTTTATTGCCATTTCTAACGGCACCTTTCATAAATTGATCGAGACGAGCAAGCATTGTTTTTACTATTTCGGGTTCGCTGTCTGCAAGATTATTGGTTTCACTAATATCAACTTTTAAATTATAGAGTTCAGTAGGTTGACTTTTTTTGACACTTTTAAATTCTGAAGCATTTATCAATAGTTTCCAATCGCCCATTCTAATAGCTTGTTGATTGTTACGAGAACCCATCAGCAGAATTGCATCATGTGGTGATACAGCACCTTTGGTAAGAACATCCCAAATATCAAGTCCATCAAGAGGCAACTCTTGTTTCACTGACGAACCAGCCAATTTAGTTAAAGTTGGATACCAATCAACGATGTGTATTGGTTGAGCAATTTTAATTCCGGATGGTATTTTTGTCGGAAAATTTGCAAACGCACATACACGAATTCCACCTTCGTAAATGTCTGATTTACCACCTCTTAATGGGGTGTTACGAGCAAATTTGGAATTATCCCAACTTTGTCCACCATTATCACTCGAAAAAATAATTAAAGTATTATCATTTAAGCCTTTGCTCATCATTGCCGAAATTATTTTTCCAACAGCATCGTCAACACTAGACATAGCAGCTGCCAAAACTTTTCGTTTTTCGTTTAAATCAGGATACAAACTCATTTTCTCTTGAGTAGCTTTAATTGCAACATGCACCGCATTAAACGGAACATATAAAAATAACGGTTTCCCTTTTTTGCTTTCGAGAATAACTTTACATACTTCCTTCGCAATAAGATCCGTAGAATATCCTTCTTCGGTTATTGGTAAATCGTTACGATACCAATCGGGACCACCATGACTATCAGCCTTGCTACCCAAATGTTCAAAATAATCGATACCACCACTCATTAATCCATATTGATAATTAAATCCACGCTGGGTAGGCTTATATTGTGGCATTGATGCTCCTAAATGCCACTTTCCAAAAATAGCTGTATAGTATCCAGCTTTTTGCAATGTTTGTGGTAATGTTTGTTCGTTTAAAGGCAAGGGATATTCGGGAGATTTATTTTCATTTACAACATTGTAAACTCCTGTATGTGTTCCATATCGACCGCTAAGCAAACATGAACGACTAGGTGAACAAACAGGTTGTACATAAAATGATTCTAAAATTGCTCCTGTAGTTGCAAGCTTGTCGATATTTGGTGTTTTAAAATCTTTACAACCATTGAAACCAACATCTGCGTAACCTAAATCGTCTACTAAAAAATAGATAATATTGGGTTTTGTCTTTTTGTCTTCTACATCGTTTGCCATTAGCGAACTAGTCCATATCGCAAATC
>JBBRYE010000118.1:0-11754 GCA_038237895.1 Sphingobacteriales bacterium
ATGTATTTGTTAATCTATTCACAAATAAATATGTTTTTTATGTATTAACTGCTAATTGAAGTTAATGTAAAACTAAAAAAGCTAATAAATAAATTCATTAGCTTCTTAAAACAAAAATTAATCAAAAAAATCTTTAGGCTTTATAATTTCCAGTATCCGCTATAAAAGCACCATCATTTAAAATTAAATCTTTTGCTGATGCAATATCGGCTATTTTAATATCTCCAATTACATAATGATAATCTTTGGAAGAAAAACTTTCAATGATATCTATAAAAGGTAGTTTTTTGACTAAACCTTCTTCGTTAAAGCGCAAATAAACTTGTAGAATTTCCTCATTGTTAAACTCTACTTTTTTCTCAATCAAAGTTTTCTTGTACTCATAACGATATTCATATCGCAAAGCAGAAACATCAGAAAAAACAGCTGCACCAGTTGGGTGTCCGCCTGCACCTTTTCCAAAGAAAAATTGCTGATCTGCAAATGCAGCTTGAACGCTTACTCCATTATATTCATTCTCCACATTGAAAAGAAAATCCTCTTTTTTGACCAATTTAGGCAGTACATAAATACTTACCTCGCTATCATTTTGTTTTTTTGCAACGGGCACTAATTTAATTTTCTGTCCTTTTTCTCTCGCATATTGTAAATCGCTCAATTGAAGATTTTGAATGCCAATATTCATAATCTCTTTTGGATCAACAAATAAACCGTAAGCATGAGCGGCTGCAATTGCTACCTTATACTTTGCATCATAACCACCAACATCTAATGTTGGGTCAGATTCTGCAAAACCTAAATCCTGTGCTTCTTTTAAAGCAGCATCATAAGATTGATTTTCATTAAAAACTTTAGATAAAATAAAGTTAGAAGAACCATTAAAAATCCCACTAACAGCATAAAGCAATTCATTATCGTAATATTCCTCTAAATTTCTGATGATTGGAATACTGCCACAAACTGCCCCTTCATACAATAAGGAAGTGCCATATTCTTTTTGAAAAGCTACTAATTCATCTAAATGCTCGGCAATCATCTTTTTATTTGCAGAAACCACATTTTTACCATTCTGCAATGCATAAGAAACAATCTCGTATGCGGCATCTGCATCATTAATCAACTCGATAATGGTATTTATTTCAGGATCTTTTAAAATCTCCCATTTATCTGTTGTGAAAAGATTTTCTGGTAAACTCCTTTTTTTACTTGGGTCTTTAATTGCAATTTTCTTAAATTCAAAATTCAAGTTTCTACTTAAAGAAATATCGTATAAACCTTGTCCAACAACTCCAAACCCAAACAAACCTATATTTAATTTTTTACTCATTTTATTTATTTTAAGAACTCCGTCATGTTGAACGAAGTGAAACATCTTACTAGAAAGTTTGCCATTTCACAAAGTGACTCCTTTGGAGCTAATTGTTAACCTATTTGTGTGATGTCTCGTAACCTCGACATGACGTAAAGTCGAGATATTTAATTTTAATTATTTGTGCGTTTTAACACGCTTTTCGCTATATCTTTTTGGCCGAAAAAGCCAAAAAGGATGTCGCTTCAATCGTTAACGCCATATAAAATGTCTCTGCAAATTTATTAATTCAGGCTCCAAAAAATAATCTTGCTATCATTTGACATCATGTTCTATGGCATTGCTTTTAAGCTTTCTGCCCTTTACTTTTAGCCTCTATTTTATCGCCTCAAAAGCTTGTTCAAAATCTGCTTTAATATCATCTATATGCTCAATACCTACAGAAACACGTAATAATGTTGGTTTAACGCCAGATTTTATCTGATCAGCATCGCTCAATTGTTGGTGAGTAGTAGCCGATGGCTGGATAATCAAAGTTTTGGAATCTCCAACATTAGCTACATGACTAGTCATTTTTAAGCTATCTACAAATTTTTTGGTATCCTCTTTATCACCTTTTAATTCAAAAGATAACATCCCTCCAAAACCTCGTTTTAAATATTTTTTAGCCAATTCATGATAAGGAGATGAAGCCAAACCAGGATAGTTTACAGATTTTACTTGTGGATGTTCCTCTAACCATTTTGCAAATTCTAAAGCGTTTTCTACATGGCGTTGTACCCTTAAAGAAAGTGTTTCTAAACCTTGCAATAATAAAAATGAGTTAAAAGGAGAAATAGCCGGTCCAAAATCACGTAATCCTTCAACTCTTGCTCTAATTATAAATTGGATGTTGCCAAACGGACCATTAACTCCAAAAACATCAGAGAAAACCATTCCATGGTAACCTTCAGATGGTTCAGAGAATTGTTTAAATTTTCCGTTACCCCAATTGTAACTTCCACCATCAACAATTACACCACCAATGCTAGTTCCATGCCCTCCAATCCATTTTGTAGCAGATTCTACTACGATGTTTGCTCCATGTTCTAAAGGTCTAAACAAATAACCACCAGCTCCAAAAGTATTATCCACAATTAAAGGTAAATCATGTTTTTTGGCTATTGCCGATATTTTTTCAAAATCAGGAATATTGAAAGCCGGATTTCCAATAGTCTCTAGATAAAGTGCTTTAGTTTTATCATCAATTAAAGCTTCAAAACTTTCTGGTTCTTCTGTTTCTACAAACCTTGCCTCAATACCTAATCTTTTAAATTGAACTTTAAATTGGTTATAAGTACCCCCGTATAAAAAACGACTGGTTACAAAATTATCTCCAGCTTCTAAAATGTTTGTTAACGCAATAAATTGTGCAGCCATTCCAGATGCAACTGCCAAAGCAGCAACTCCACCTTCTAAAGCAGCTATTCTTTTCTCAAAAATATCCGAAGTTGGATTCATAATCCTGGTGTAGATGTTTCCAAATTCTTTTAGAGCAAAAAGATTTGCACCATGATCAGAATTGTTAAAAGTATAAGAAGTAGTTTGGTAAATGGGTACAGCTCTACTTCCTGTTATTGGGTCAAGTTCTTGACCAGCATGTAATTGTAAAGTCTCAAATTTTAAATTTTGTGTTGACATTTTTAAGATGTTTAAGTTTTTTGAATAATTAATTTAGATTTTTATTAATTGAAAGGGTGCCTTATAAAAGCAATACAATTAATTTACAGCTTAGCTTATGCAGCAACACATACAAATAGCAGAACTAAATGATGTTAATACCAGGTTTATCTCTTTTGAGATCGCTAAAATGTTAGTTTTTGATTTGTTTGTTTTCATGTCTTTAAAATTTATAGTTCCCCATTATTGGGGCTAGGAATTGGCACCTTCTCTTTTATGCTAAGGGTTGCCAGTGGGTTTTAGAGCCTAATCTCTCGCCACTTCTGTATAAATCAAGACCTGTTTTTAATGAAGGAATTGATTTTTGGTATCTCAACCAAATGATGTTGCGAATATAAGGTGGAATTGATAAGATTTCCAAATTATATTTTGTTTTTATTCTGATGTATATTCAAAAACATGTTTTGTTTAATAATTATCTAAAACTATATCCTAATCCTAAACCAAAAAAGGCAGCATAAAATCCTGTGTTTGTAGCTACTGGTGTCCAAGTGAATTTACCAAAGAAACCATTATTTAGCGGTTGATATCTATATCCAGCATTTAAAACGCCAGTAAGTGTTAGGCTTTTACCACTAAAATATTTATTATTTATAATACCATTGCCAGTAATTAATACAGGTGTTATACCTGCGCCAAATTCAAACGAGCTCCTTTTTTCTCCAATAAGATAATTATACCCCAAAGGAAAAGTCACAATACCAACATTTACAAAATTACCATTGTTGTCTATTCCTGAAACCGTTCTTCCTCCAATACCAGCCCTTAATCCCGAACCAGAATTACTATTTTCTTTGAGTCTTAACTCAAAATTACCTGAGATAGTTAAACCATTTCCTAAAAATTCAACAAAGACTGTTTTTCGTCTTTGAGCTTTAACTGAAGAAGCAATTAAAATTGAAAAAATAACAATTAATAAAATATTTTTTTTCATAACTTAAAATTTTTCTAAGATAGTTTCCGTATTTCAAATTATTACAATGTCTGAAATGTTTTTTTATAAAACCCTATTCAAATCCCCAATCAAATCATCAATATGCTCTAAACCAACAGAAACCCTCAATAAGTTTTTAGGTGTTTTTGTATCTGGGCCTTCCACAGAATAACGATGTTCTATTAAACTTTCTACTCCACCCAAACTAGTTGCTTGAGTAAAAATTTTAAGATTATTAACTATTTCTTTTGCTTTTTCTTCGCTAGCTTTTACCAAAAAAGATAACATTCCACCATAAGAAAGCATTTGTTTTTTAGCTAATTCATGTTGTGGATGAGATTCTAATCCCGGATAAAAAACAGCTTCTACGGCTTCATGCGCTTCTAAAAAATTGGCTAATGCCATCGCATTTGCAACATGACCACGCATACGATAAGGCAAAGTTTTTATTCCTCTAGTCACTAAATAACAATCAAAAGGGGAGGGAACTGCGCCACCATAACCTTGTACAATCTTAATTTTATCCCAAAAATCATTTTTCTCTTTAGTAACCAAAATACCTCCTGTAACATCAGAATGTCCATTTAAATATTTAGTGGTAGAGTGCATTACAATATTTGCTCCCAAACTTAATGGTTGTTGGCAAATTGGGGATGCAAAAGTGTTATCGATAGCAAAAATCAAGTCATGTTGTTGAGCGATGTTGGCAATTAATTCAATATCGCAAAGTTTTAATAAAGGATTTGAGGGCGTTTCTGCCCAAATTAGTTTGGTTTCTCTTTTTATGGTGTTAAAGATAAGTTCAATATCAGTTAAATCGATAAAATCAAAAGTTAGGATGCCTTTAAACATCAGCTTTAATTGATTTCTTAATCCATGGTACATATCATCCGGACAAATAATATGACTACCAGGCTCTAAAGCTTGAAAAACGGACATTCCAGCTGCATTTCCAGTGGCAAAAGCACAAGCATCCGCACCGTTTTCTAATGCGGCAACTACATTTTCTAAAGATTTACGGTTTGGGTTATCAGATCGAGAATAAACATAACCGCCCGGATAATCACCATTTTCACCTCTTTCAAAAGTGGAGGACAAAACAATGGGTTGTATTGCTGCTTTTGTGCCTAAATCTGGCTTGTTACCAGCATGTATAGCTTTAGTCTCTATGTTCATTTTTAAAAAAATTATCTTTAACGGTTCAAACTTAATAAAAGCAATCTTGTTTTACATTCATATCACGTAATAAAACCGCATTTTTATTAATTTGCGCAAAATTCAAGAATATGAATTCAGAACATCAATTACAAACAATTCTTCAAGATTCACATCTACCTGAAAATCATCGAAAAATTGCTCAAAAAGTTAAGGACAATCAAAGGATTTCTTTTGATGAAGGGGTTTATCTTTTTGAAAAATGCGATTTACCTTTTGTTGGTGTTTTAGCAAATTATATCCGCGAAAAGCGACATGGAAATGACACTTATTTTAATAGAAATTTCCACATAGAACCTACTAATCTTTGTGTTTACGATTGTAAATTTTGCTCTTATTCTGTTTTGATTAAGGAGCGATCTGAGGGTTGGGAATACACAATGGAAGATATGCTCAACATCGTAAAAAAATATGATAATGAGCCTGTTACAGAAGCGCATATTGTTGGAGGTGTTTTGCCTCAATATGATATGGCTTTTTATCAAAAACTGTTTTCTGCCATTAAAAAACATCGTCCTGATTTACATGTAAAAGCTTTAACTCCAGTAGAATATCACTATATCTTTAAAAAAGCTAAAGTAGATTATGCAACCGGAATGAAGTTGATGAAGGAAGCTGGTTTAGAATCAATGCCTGGTGGTGGAGCGGAAATTTTTCATCCCGAAATTAGAGAACAAATAGCAAAAGATAAATGCAATGCAGATCAGTGGTTGCAAATACATGAAGAATGGCATAAATTAGGAATGCGCTCAAACGCTACCATGCTTTATGGACATATAGAACAGTTTTGGCATCGGGTTGATCATATGGAAAGGCTTCGTGATTTGCAAGATAAAACTGGAGGTTTCCAAACTTTTATCCCATTAAAATTTAGAAATCAGGATAATCAAATGTCTAATGTACCAGAATCTACTGTGGTAGAAGATTTGCGTAATTACGCCATTTCCAGAATATACTTAGATAATTTTGATCACATAAAAGCCTATTGGGCAATGATTAGCAGAAGTACTGCACAACTTTCTTTAAATTTTGGTGTTGATGATATTGATGGGACTTTAGATGATACTACAAAAATATATGCTATGGCTGGTGCCGAGGAACAGCACCCAGCAATGAGCACTAAAGATTTAGTGAAATTGATTAAAGAAGTGGGTAGAAAACCAATTGAGAGAGACACACTTTATAATGTAGTTACCGATTATGAGAATGTAGTTTTTGAAGATGAGGTAAAACCAAAATATTATGCTTTACCCGTTTTAAATTAATTTAATGACCAAGATATTTAAGACTCTTTACATTATTCGCCATGGCGAAACTGATTTAAATAAAAACGGAATTGTACAAGGAAGAGGCGTAAACTCCTCTTTAAACGAAACCGGAATTGCGCAAGGAGAAGCTTTTTATAATATGTACAAAGACGTTCCTTTTGATAAACTTTATACATCTAAATTGGTGCGTACCGGACAAACCGTTGCTAAATTTATTGAAAAGGGATTACCTTTTGAACGTTTAGCTGGTTTAGATGAATTAGCCTGGGGAAAGTACGAAGGACAAAAAAGCACACCTGAATTACGTGAAGATTTTAAAAAACTGATTTCAAATTGGGCACAAGGTAATTATGATGAAAAAACCGAAGGAGGTGAGAGCCCTAATGAAGTTTTTAATCGTCAGGCCGCGGCGATGAAAGAAATCATGAGTCATAAGGATGAGAAAATTGTTTTGATTTGTATGCATGGAAGGGCAATGAGACTTTTACTTTGTCAATTAATGAATCAATCATTAAATAAAATGGATAATTATCCGCATCAAAATACTTCTCTTTATGTTTTAGATTATGATGGTCAAGACTTTCATATCCAAACATTTAATAGTTTAGCGCACCTCAAAAATCTATGATTAAAATATCGGCGGTAAGCTTCACTAATACCATTCCTTTTATCTACGGTTTACAACATCATCCAATTAAAAATGAAATTGATTTAAGTTTGGATGTGCCTAGTTTATGTGCACAAAAACTGATTGAAAACAAAGTTGATATTGGTTTAATTCCTGTAGCTGCAATTTTAGATTTACCAGAACATTACATCATCTCTGATTATTGTATTGGGGCAAACGGGGCTGTTAACTCTGTTTTTATTTTTAGTAATTGCCCAATAGCAGATGTTGAGTATCTACAATTAGATCCTCAATCTAGATCTTCAAATAATTTAGCTTTAGTTTTGTTAAAAAATTATTGGAAAGTACAGCCAGAATTGGTTGTTAAGGCTAAAGAGTATGGAAGATCTTTACATCCAAAAACTGCTTTTGTACAAATTGGAGATCGTACTTTTGGAAAAATTGATCAACATTCTTTTGTTTATGATTTAGCAGCAGAATGGAAAAATTTTACTGGTTTAGAATTTGTTTTTGCCGCTTGGGTAAGTAATAAAAAATTAGAAAATTCATTTATAGAGAAATTAAACTCCGCTTTAAAATTAGGACTAGACAGCAGATTAAAAATTTTCGAAAATATGGAGATGCGTAAAGATTTTGATTTGGTAGATTACCTTATGCATAAAATTGATTATCACTTAACAGAAAATAAGAAGGAAGCTTTATTACTATTTCACAAATACATAAAAGAATTAGTTTAAAATTCTGTTACTCTAAATTATCATAAAAAAAAAACACTTTCTATTTTGCTGAAACAACCTGAGTGGTGTCTCTACTGCAATCAATCAGATTTTTTTCTATTTCTTTTACATCAAATATACCCTGCTTGTTTCCGAAAGAGTTGGTAATGTAGGTTAGTATTTTAGCTAAATCTATAGATGCCAGATGTTTTTCTGCAGGCATTTTACCTTCATACAGTTTTCCGTTGATTTTAATAGTATCAGAAAGCCCATAAACAATATAACAGGCTAACATTTTGCGATTAGTTTTTAAATAAGTAGTATCGCTTAATGGAGGTATTAAGCTAGCCAAACCATTGCCATCATCCATGTGACAACTTTGGCAGTGGTCTTTATACATCTGTAAACCATCAGAATAATAACGTTGATATTTAATACTATCCTCGTTTACACAAGCGCTAAAAAACACAGCAGAAGCAAGAGCTAAAAACGAAATTAAAATGATGATTTTTCTCATGCTATTTTTTATGATATTCTGATAATAGAATGTCCATATCCTTACTCATTTGGGCAACTTGATTTTTATCTGTTCCGTCGTAGGCACCTCTGATTCTTTTATCTTTATCCACTAATAAAAAATAACCGGAATGCTCATATCCGCCTGGGATACTATCATTTTGTTTGGAGTAAGACATATAACCATCTTTAGCTAACAAATAAACAGAATCTTTACTTCCTAATAAAAAACTCCATTGGGTTCCTTTAACTCCTAATTTATCGGCGTATTTTTTCAAAACAGGAATCGTATCATGTTTTGGATCTATAGTATGCGAAAGAAATCTTACTTCTTTATTCCCTTTAAATTTCTCGTAAACGGTTAATAAATTTTTGCTCATGATAGGGCAAATGGAAGGGCAGGAGGTGAAAAAGAAATCGGCAACGTAAATGCTATTTTTTAAAGAATCGTTATTAATGATGGTATTATCCTGATTTATTAAGCTAAAAGCTGGAATTGTTTGGTAAAGGGTATCTACAACTTTTTTACCATCAACAGTTTTCTCTATCGGTTCTCTACTACCTAAAATGGGTAACTGTTTTGGTGCCGAATTACATGCTAAAAAGAATATCGAACCAACCAACAAAATATATAATGAGGAAATTTTCATGATTATTTTAATTTTGAAATTAAACCGTTACTATTAGAAAGAGATTGGTCAAATAATGTTTTAACAGAATCTATTTTTATTTTTTGACTCCCTAAATATTGAACAATTTCTTCGGAAGATTTGCCAGTATAATCAGGATTAAAACCATTCATCCATTTCATCATAGCATCATCAGCATTGGTAAGCGCTAATTTTTGATTGGTGATTTCTATTTTTATCTGATTGGTATCTAATGCGTTATTTGCTTTTTTTAAACTATCTAAATTTGATGATAGTTTGGTAAGCATCATTCTGTTATCGGTTAATTTACCCATATTCATCATTAAAGAATCATGTACAGCCATTACTTCGGTTTGTAATTTTTTCTGTTCTGCTTTTTGATCTTTGCAACTTGTAAAACTAATAATGGAAACTCCTAAAATGATGATAATACTATTTTTTATTTTAATTAATTGCATCATAAATTTGTTTTAAATTGTAAGTAATTCTTAATGTTAAACGTTTGTTCTAGTTTTAAAACGCAAAAAGCTTTTGGGATATACCAAAAGCTTTAAGGTTTTATTAAGAAAATGCTAAACATCCAAATCCTTCATAATTTCATCAACCTTGGTTTCTAATTCTGCATTCACTTTATCAAAATCTTCTTTTGTTTTTAAAGGAGCATTAACGCTGCAATAAAATTTGATTTTTGGTTCTGTCCCACTTGGGCGAGCAGAAATTATACAACCATCTTCAGTAATAAATTGAAGAACATCAGATTTAGGAAAGTCTAAAGTTGTAGTAGATTTGGTTTTTAAATCTGTTTCTTTTTGAAGCGTGTAATCTTTTAAAGAAACTACTTTAGAGCCGCCTAAACTTAATGGAGGATTTTTTCTAAACCTTTCCATCATTGCCACAATTTCTTCGGCACCGGCTTTTCCTTTTTTAGTGATAGATACTAATTTCTCTTTATAGAAACCATATTTTACATACATATCAATCATGGCATCGTAAAGACTACTTCCTTTGTCTTTATAAAAAGCAGTCATTTCTGCAATAA
The DNA here is from genome assembly GCA_038237895.1 of Sphingobacteriales bacterium. Classification (GTDB taxonomy): domain Bacteria; phylum Bacteroidota; class Bacteroidia; order Sphingobacteriales; family Sphingobacteriaceae; genus Pseudopedobacter. The sequence goes on from JBBRYE010000118.1 coordinate 9,995, forward strand.
AGGCTGCAGAAACAACAGCGTCTTTATCTCTCACAAACTCGCCGACTAAATATCCGTAGCTTTCTTCTCCGCCTGCAATAAAAGTTTCTTTTCCTAGCTTTTCTTCCATCACTTGGCCAATAAATTTGAAGCCAGTTAAGGTATTATAACAGTTTACATTTTTACTTTTTGCTATTTTATCAATTAAATAAGTAGTAACAATGGTCTTTATAACATATTCTTTACCAGTAAGTTTACCTTCTTTTTCCCATGCTTCTAGCATATAATTAATCAGTAAAGAACCAGTTTGGTTTCCGTTTAACAATTCAAACTCACCCTTATGGTTTTTAACTGCTATTCCTACACGGTCGGCATCAGGGTCTGTTGCTAAAACTAAATCCGCATCAGTTTCTTTTGCTTTTTTCAGCGCAAGCGTTAAAGCTTCTTTTTCTTCTGGATTTGGATAAACAACAGTTGGGAAATTACCATCTGGCGTAGTTTGCTCATCAACTAAAATCACGTTTTCAAAACCAAACATTTCTAATGCCTTTGGTACTAAAGTAATCCCTGTCCCATGAATTGGGGAATAAACTATTTTTAAATCTTTTTGGCGTTTTATAGCATCAGGAGAAACCGAAAGTGAAGTAATTTTCTTTAAATAATCATTATCAATCTCTTCTCCCAAATATGAAATGTTTTCTGGTTTCCCTTTAAATTTAATATCATCGTTAGCAGTAATTTTGCTTACTTCATCCATAACATTCTTATCATCTGGAGCAACAAATTGACCTCCATCAGCGCCGTAAGCTTTATATCCATTATATTCTTTTGGATTATGAGAAGCCGTTAACATTACACCACTTTTACAACCCAATTCACGTACCGCAAATGAAAGTTCTGGAGTAGGACGTAATTCTTTAAAAAAATAAACATGAATATCATTTGCAGAAAAAACATCGGCAGTAACTTTACCCAAAACATCAGAATTGTTTCTGCTATCATGCGCAATGGCAACTTTTATTTTCTCATTTGGATATTTCTTTTTTAGAAAATTTGCTAAACCTTGAGTTGCTGCACCAATTGTATATTTGTTAATACGATTAGAACCTGCGCCCATAATTCCTCTTAAACCACCTGTACCAAACTCTAAATCCTTATAAAAAGCATCTGTTAATTCTGTATAATTTTTATCATTAACTAGTTTTTGTATCTCGGCTTTAGTGGCATTGTCATAATTCCCATTTAGCCAGCTGTTTATTTTATTTTGGATAGATTGATCTAATTCTTGCATTTTCTTAAGTTTTGTTGCTTTCAAAGTTAATAGAACAAAAGTATATCAGAAACAAAAATTAAAATGATTTCGGCTTAAATTTTGATTAATAATAATTGTTATCAATCTAAAATTACTTAAATGGAAAGATCAGAGTTAATATCAATTATGAAAAATATATTTCATCAACAGCATTCATCAATACTTGGTGGTATGCAATTGGAATATGAAGAGTTAGAAAAGATGGGTTATGTTATCATTAATTGGGAAGAAAAAGATCAATTAACCGCTGTTATAACGGATAAAGGAAAGGCTTTTGTTGGCTCATTGCTGCCTGATGAGAGATAAATTTTAATTAAAATATATACATCCTCATAATTTTAAATCATGAGGATTTTTTATTTCAAAGATTTTGCCAATATTATTCCACATCTTGTCATTTTTAAAACGTTTCAAATTAATGAAAAAATCATTTTTAATCATTTTCTTTTTAATTGGTATTATAAGTTTG
>JBBRYE010000119.1:0-11476 GCA_038237895.1 Sphingobacteriales bacterium
ATTTCTTCTTAATTGTATAATTTTACAATCAAGATTGTTTTAAACATTTATTAAATTTAATGGATAATCATCAAAAAAAAGGAGGCTCAGTTGCCTTGATTTTAATAGTATTAATAATTGTAGCTTGCGTTTTAATTTTGCCAGGTATTTATAAGAAATACATAAAAGCAAATACAAATATTAATAGCAAAACCTATTTATATATACCTACCAATGCAAGTTACCAGCAAGTTTTAGATTCTATTGATAAGCACCAATTATTAAAGGATAAAAAAACATTTATAGATTTAGCACAAGGCCGTGAATATAGCTCAAAAATAAAATCAGGCAAGTATCCCCTTAAAAAAGGAATGAATAATAGGCAGATTTTAAATATGCTTATTGCTGGAAATCAGGAACCTGTACAAGTAGGTTTTAGAAACATCAGATTAAAAGAAAACTTCGCCGCCACTGCAGCAAAAAAACTAGAATTTGATTCTACATCCTTAATCAATTTAATTGATTCTGTAGATTTCATTAAAAGCTATGGCTTTACAAAAGATAATATTTATACCCTATTTATCCCAAACTCTTATGAGATGTATTGGAATATTTCTGCCAAAGATTTCTTTGAAAGAATGAACAAGGAATATGAAAAATTTTGGACAGATAAGAGAAAAAACAAAGCTAAAGAAATCGATCTTTCGCCTCAAGAGGTTACGGTTTTAGCTTCAATTGTAGATGCGGAAGCTTTAATGGATAAAGAAATGCCTACCATTGCTGGTTTATATTTAAATCGTTTAAAAAGAGGGATAAAATTAGAAGCAGACCCCACGGTTATTTTTGCAAACAATGATTTTAGCATAAGGCGAGTTTTAAATAAACAATTAAGAAAAGATTCTCCTTATAACACTTATTTATACAAAGGATTACCGCCAGGCCCTATCATGATGCCTTCTATTGCAGCTATAGATGCTGTTTTAAATCATGAAAATCACAACTACATTTACATGTGTGCTAAAGAAGATTTTTCTGGTTATCATAATTTTGCTGATAATATTAAAGATCATCAGGCCAATGCCAAAAGGTTTCAACAAGCTTTAAATGAAAGAAATATCAAAAAATAATGTTTGAGTTTGAAACCAGCTTGAGAGTGAGATATGCCGATACAGACCAAATGGGTTATGTATATTATGGTAATTATGCTTCTTATTTTGAAGTTGCCCGTACAGAAATGCTTCGCAGTTTGGGATTGACTTATAGAGGTATGGAACAAGATGGTGTGATGATGCCTGTTTTAGAGATGAAATCGAAATACATTAAGCCAGCTTTATATGATGAGGTACTAAAAATTAAGGTAACAATTCATCAAAAACCAAGCGTAAGGATTATTTTCGTTTATGAATTATTTAACGAAAACAATGATCTCATCCACATTGGTGAAACTACTTTAGTTTTTGTAAATATAGAGAAGAACAAACCTTGTTTGGCACCAAAAAACTTTATGGAAAAGATTGAAACTTATTTTCCTAACTTAGATTAATGCTTTGGTTTCATCAATTTCTTTTAAGATTTAAATTTTACCAAACCTTTATTGAGTGGACAAAGGTGATAGTATTGCCTGGTTTTAGTCCACTTCCCCTTTATACCGTTGCATCTTTTTTCTTTCAGGAAATACAAAAAGATTCTTTGGTAAACAAAGCTTCTTCTTTAGCCTATAATTTTATGATGGCTTTATTCCCTTCTATCATCTTTCTGTTTACTTTAATCCCTTACATCCCGATAGATAACTTTCAAAATCAGTTAATGGCACTTATCTCTATATTATTACCAGAAAATGCCTATTTAGCTTTCGAATCTACTTTAGAAGATATTGTAAAAAATCAAAATTCTAAATTATTATCATTAGGATTTATACTTGCTCTATTTTTTGCAACCAACGGTATCAATACATTAATGCAGGCATTTAATAAATCATCACTAATTGTAGAAACACGTACTTGGTTTAAACAAAGAGTGGTTGCCTTAAACCTTACTTTATTAACAGCCTTTTCATTGATAATTGGTGTAGCTGTAATGGTAATTGGTGAGTTTATAATCACTTTTGTAAGAAATGAATTACATTTAAAAGATGGTGCTTTTTGGATCTATTTAATTATGATTAGCCGGTGGCTGATAATTATAGTTGTATATTTTGTTACTACTTCTTTGTTATATAGATACGGACCCGCAAATTCTAAAAAGTGGAAGTTTTTTAGTGCTGGTTCTTGGTTTGCCACAATTTTAGCGGTTTTAACCTCTTTAGGATTTACCTATTACATTAATAATTTTGGTGCATATAATAAACTTTACGGTTCTATTGGAACTTTATTAGTTGTTATGATTTGGCTATATCTTAATTCTTTAATTTTATTAATTGGTTTTGAATTAAACGCCAGTCTTGATTTATCCAAAAGAACTGTTAAAATACATAAACCACGATTTAACACTTTTAAATCAGCCAACATAGAAAAATTAGGATAAAAAAAGTCCCAAAGAAATTTGGGACTTTTTTTTATTTACTTGATTGAAATTACATTTGATCTAAAGTCTTTTTTATTTCTGCAGCTTTATCTAATTTATTCAGCTTAATATAAACCTCTCTTAAAGTATTTAAAGTGTTTATATCTTTTGGGTTAAGTTCTTTCGCTTTTTCTAGCAATGGAAGAGATTTACCTAATTCAGTTTCAAATTTTTTCTTTAACTCACTATATTTAGCATCAGATGTTTTGTTGTTAGGTAGTTTATTAGCCTGAGTAATGTATTCGTTTCCTTTATTAATATAAATAACAGCTAGGTTATAAATCGCATCTGCATAGCTAGGGTCAATTTCTAAAGCTTTATTATAAGCTTCTTCTGCTTTATCTAATTGTTTATTAGCAGAGTAAGCAACACCAGCAACAAAATATAACGTTTTGTTTTTTGGGTCTTTAGCAATTGCATTTTCTATTTTAGAGATTTGCTTTGAAGCTTGTCCACGATTTAGATAAATATTTAACTCGTCATAAATCAAAGTCATAAATTCTGGATGTTTTACTCTACCTTCTTCTATTACTTTTAAGGCATTTGTAGTATCCGTTTTAGCTAAATAAACTTTAGCTAACTCATCATACAAAGCAGGGTTTTTAGGATTTACCTCAATTGTCTTTCTATAATATTTAGCAGCCTCATCGTACATTTGCGCACTATTTGCAGCAATTGCGGTATACATATTGAAAAGAGAATCTTGTGGCTTAACGTCTGCAATAAATTTAAAAGAACTATAAGCTTCCTTGTAATCTTTTTTGTTAAAAGCTGCAACTCCTTTGTTTTGCATCATTATAGCCAAATTTTGCTCAGAACTCTCAATATACTTTACATTTTCCTTTTTTGTATCTAATTCTTTAGCTTTAATTAATGCTTCTTGAGCGGTTTTAAAAGCAGATTCTGAATTGGCTTTATTAACCGTATCTGTAACGGAGATAGATGAAAAAATAATTGAACGATAAGCCCATAATTCTGCATCATCTTTTGTTTTAGCATTTATTATTGCCTTTTCTGTTGATTCTTTAGCCAAGTTTAAAAACTCCAATTGTTTTTTCATTGGAGATTTAGTTTGCAATCCTACCTCATATAGGGCATAATTTTGTTTGGCACTAGCAATTTCACTTTTTTGCGCAAAAGCAACAAAAAAGTAAGAAAGCATCATTAAACTTAAAATGGTCTTTTTCATTCTTTAAAATTGTTGTTTCTAATTTAGTTTTCTTCTTCGTTATTATCTTCTTCTTTGTCTTCTGAAGCATTATCTTCTGCCTCAATATCCTCATCTAAATCTTCAGGAAATTCTTCCACATCTAAAACTTCTCCATCGGTTACGATAACGCTTTCATCCAAAACTTCTTCGTCATCATGTTCTACTTTGGCAACTGATGCGATAGAATCTTTTCCTTTCAAGGTTATCAATCTAACACCTTGGGTTGCTCTTCCCATTACTCTTAAACTGCTCATCGCAATTCTTATTACAATACCAGAACGATTAATGATCATTAAATCGTCTTTATCGGTTACATCTTTTATAGAAACCAATTTACCGGTTTTTTCAGTAACATTGATGGTTTTTACTCCTTTACCACCTCTGTTGGTTACTCTATAATCATCTACATCTGTACGCTTTCCGTAACCGTTTTCTGAGACTACCAAAATAGTACTTTCATTCGACTCAACACTTATCATACCAACAACCTCATCATCGGGTGATGATAGGGTAATTCCTCTTACGCCGGTAGCAGTTCTACCCATTGGTCTAACTTTAGATTCGTTAAATCTGATTGCTCTTCCGCTGCGCAAAGCCATTACAATTTCTGATGTACCAGAAGTTAAGTTTGCTTCTAATAATTCATCACCATCGTTAATATTAATGGCATTAATACCATTACTACGTGGACGACTGTAAGCCTGTAAAGTTGTTTTTTTGATGGTACCTTTTTTGGTACACATAATTATGTAGTTGTTTGCCAAATATTCTTGGTCTTTTAAATTAACAACTTTTACATAAGCCCTAACCTTTTCTTCTTTATCTATATTTATGATATTTTGAAGCGCCCTTCCTTTACTTGTTCTTGTCCCCTCAGGAATTTCAAAAACCCTTAGCCAATAACACTTTCCTTTGTCGGTAAAAAACAATAAATAATTATGGTTTGATGCAATAAAAATACGTTCAATAAAATCTTCATCTCTAGAATTAGAGCCTAAACTACCTTTACCTCCTCTACCTTGAGTTCGATATTCTGTTAAGGCAGTTCTTTTCATATAGCCTTCTCTAGAAATGGTAATTACAACGTCTTCATCTTCGATGAAATCTTCAGTCATCATTTCTGCTGCCGAGTGAACTATTTGCGTTCTACGTTCGTCACCATATTTTTCTTTCATCTCTAGCAATTCATCTTTGATGATTTGCATTCTTAAACCCTCATCGTTTAAGATAGAGTTTAAGTATTCGATGGTTTTCATCAATTCTGCATATTCGTCTTTAATCTTATCTCTTTCAAGACCAGTTAAACGACGAAGCGTCATATCTAAAATTGCCCTCGCCTGGATATCAGATAATCCAAACTCAGAAATTAAACCTAATCTTGCTTCTTCTGGAGTTTGGGAAGCCCTAATCAGTTTAATTACTTCTTCAATATGATCTAAAGCAATTAATAAACCTTCTAAAATATGAGCTCTCTTTTCTGCTTCAGCGAGTTCAAATTTGGTTCTTCTAACCACAACTTCATGGCGGTGCTCTACAAAATGACGAATCAAATCCTTAAGATTTAACATCATTGGGCGACCATGCACTAAAGCGATATTATTAACACTAAAAGAAGTTTGTAAAGCAGTGTGTTTGTAAAGGTTATTTAGAACGATAGCAGCATTGGCATCACGCTTAATCTCATAAACAACACGCATTCCATCTCTATCAGATTCATCCCTGATTTCAGAAATACCTTCAATTTTTTTCTCGTTAACCAAATCGGCAGTACGCTCAATCATCATGGCTTTATTTACCTGATAAGGTATTTCGCTCACAATAATTCGCTCTCTATCGTTTGGTAATGTTTCAATCTCGGCAACGGCTCGCATCATGATACGTCCGCGACCAGTTTCGAAAGCGTCTTTTACCCCTTCGTAACCGTAAATGATACCTCCTGTTGGGAAATCTGGTGCCTTAACATATTGCATTAATTCTGGTATTTCAATATCGTTATTATCGATATAAGCCATAATACCATCAATACACTCTGTTAAATTATGCGGAGCCATATTAGTAGCCATACCTACTGCAATACCACTACCTCCATTAACCAATAAATTGGGGAATTTACAAGGTAAAACAGTTGGCTCTTGTAAGGAATCATCAAAGTTTAAACGATAATCAATCGTATCTTTATTGATGTCAGCCAACATCTCTTCGGCCATTTTTTTGAAACGAGCCTCTGTATAACGCATTGCAGCCGGCGAATCACCATCAATTGACCCAAAGTTACCTTGACCGTCTACTAATGGATAACGTAAGCTCCAGGGTTGTGCCATACGCACCATGGTATCATAAACTGAGCTATCACCATGAGGGTGATATTTACCTAAAACCTCCCCAACAATACGGGCAGATTTTTTATAAGGCTTATTACTTGCCAAACCTAAATCTAACATGCCGTACAAAACCCTGCGGTGTACGGGCTTTAATCCATCTCTTACATCGGGCAAAGCCCTGGAAACAATAACCGACATTGAATAATCAATGTAAGCGGATTTCATTTCTTCCTCGATATTTATTTTTATGATTTTATCAAACTGTGCTTCGCCTGAATCTGTGTCTTCTGCCATAATTTAGTTTATTCAAAAATAAAGGGCTTTACCCTTAAAAAATTTGTATGCGAAGTTAATAAATTAAGCCTAATTGGAGGCTTCTAAAAGTAAATTTTTAAGCAAATTATTTGTCTTTTTTTAAGTTTTTGAAGAAGTCTGCAAAAATGATCATCAAATTTTTTCAACGCTATTATTAAGAATCTTAGTTACTAAAAATCGAAATGCTAAAAAATTCGTTTATATAGTAATGAATAATAATACAAACTCAAAAACCATTAAATTATTTGTTTTAACAATGTTTATTGGATTATTTTTTTCCATATCATCTTGTAAAAAAGATGAAAATATTGCACCAAATTTTTCTAAAATAGAAGGTACTTGGAGCTTAGTATCAACAAAATATACCTCTTATATTAATGGACAAATTACTGAAGACAGTCTATTTAATAATACGGAACCAACTTCTATTACTTTTAGTGATGGTTCTTACGTTAAAAGAATAGATAATAAAATAGATGATACTGGAAAATATACCTTTGAAAATAATATTCTCTCTTTAAAAAATTTAAAAGATTCTGTAAATTTTTTAGAAGTTGAAGTACTTAATAACACCACTTTGGTTACTAAAATTGATGAAAATTATAAAAATAACAATAATACTGAAAGGTATATAGTTGAATTTAATTATTCTAAAGCAAATTGATTCAATTTTTAATTATGGAAGGTAAATATTGATACACAACCTGATATTCAACTTTTGATAACAAAGGATTTTGCTGCCCTATTTTCAAATCCTTTTTTTGTGGTGTAGGCTCACAAACATAATAGTTTTGTCCCTTATAAAAAATGGGGTTGCCTATTGCTTTATCAAAATTAACAGCCATAGTAATATGCGTTGGGTACAACAAAGCAATCATGGGTAAATTATAAATCTCTTTTACCAAATAGAAAAACAAGGCAACCCGATCATCACAATCACTATAATTATTGAACAAAGTTTGCTCTGGAGATAAACGTTTTTCTTTGCCAAAGTTTTCCTGATCACTTTCATACAAAAAAGCATTTCTGGTAAAACGCATCAAATAATCAACACCTTTTCTTTGGCTCAAACCTTTTAGGTTTCTTTTTAGATAAGGAATGATGGACTGATAGGTTTCCCTGCTTAAAGGGATATTAAAATAAGATTCAAAATCTACCAAAGGATAATTCTTAAACAAAATTTGAACCTCATTATTCAACTTTATATTAAAATGATAGTTCCTCTGTTTATAATCAAACTGAAGCGTTTTATCCTGGTAATCTTCGGGTTTAAAATCTGGAATTTGAGTTACTTTATAAGAAAACATCACACTGTTTTCTGGTAGCGGAATATCTACAGGATATAGTTTATCCTTTTGATAATCGGCATTTGGATAATCATGAAAATTTAAACAAACCAATTGTTTTTTACCGTCTTTATAAAACGGAATATCACTAATATCATCATCGCTCCAAACATAAAATAATAACTGATTTTTACCTACTGCTAATCTAGTATCATAACCAGATTTCAATAAAAAAAACCATTTATAAAGGGTGTATCTTTCATAATTAACTTCTTTAGGGCTAATCTGCTGAACGGTTTTTCTGACCAATTGATAATAGAACCAATCGTTTAATTTCTGTTTATTTTTATAATTAATTAACGTATTTATAATTGGCAGAAAGTTTTGTTTATTGGCAGCATTGTAAAATTCTTTTACAGATTCTTGGGTTAAAGAATCGTTAAAAGGTATGTTTAAAGCACTTTCTATCTTAATATTGAATGTCTCATCGTAAAATTGAAATGCAATATTTTGGGCATAAATAGTATGATTAGAAAAGCAGATTAAGCTAATCATCATAAAAAAAAGCTTTTTTAAGTTTCTGATTATCAATACTAATTAAGGTTTATTAATTTTAAATTTACATAAAATTAATATTAAATTAACATTAGAATTAATAATTATTTTGATGTACCATAGATGATTGTTTGAAATTGATGCTTCGACTCCGCTCAGCATGACAGAACGGAGTGTTTCGCTCTACATGACAGAACAGATAGTTATGCAGCAAGGAATGTCATCCTGAGCGGAGTCGAAGGACGGAGTTACTTGATTTAGAATTAAGATTTGATTTAGAGAATAATTTGAAAATTGATGCTTCGACTCCGCTCAGCATGACAGAACGGAGTGTTTCGCTCAGCATGACAGAACTGATAGTTATGCAGCAAGGAATGTCATCCTGAGCGGAGTCGAAGGACGGCATGACCGTTTTTAGAATTAAAATTTGATTTGACCTTAGAAAATAATTTGAAAATGGATGCTTCGACTCCGCTCAGCATGACAGAACGTAGTGTTTCGCTCAGCATGACAGAACGGAGTGTTTCGTTCTAGATGACAGAACAAAGTGTTTCGCTCATCATTATAGGATGGAGAATTATTAATAGGAATTTACTTTCCCATCATTTTGGCTACATATTTCCCAATAATATCAAATTCTAGATTTACCGTATCGCCGATATTGATATTTTGAAGATTAGTATGCTCATAAGTATATGGAATAATGGCGACAGAAAAAGTATTTACACCCGAATTAACCACTGTTAAACTAATTCCATTAACGCAAACAGAGCCTTTTTCTACAGTTACGTTTCCTTTTATAGCATCATATTCAAATGTAAAAACCCAACTTCCATCATTTTCTTCCACGTTTTTACAAACAGCGGTTTGATCTACATGACCTTGAACAATATGACCGTCTAAACGTCCATTCATTTGCATACAACGCTCCAGATTTACTAAATCGCCAACTTTAAAAAATCCAATGTTAGATTTTTGTAGGGTTTCATCAATTGCAGTAACCGTATGCTCATCATCGGCGAAAGCCACAACCGTTAAACAAACCCCATTATGCGCCACAGATTGATCAACCTTTAAATCTTTAGAAATAGCCGATTTAATGGTGATGTGTAAATTGCTTTGTTCCTTTACCAATTGGGTAACTGTGCCCAAAGTTTCTATAATACCTGTAAACAAAATTGTATAGTTTTATGAATAAATTTTCCTGTTCTTTTGCCAAGCAGAAGATGTTTGAGCAACTTTATTAGTAACAGTTTTGTTTTCTTTTTCTGATAATAATTTGGTAGCTATTATGGCGGCAATCATCGCTTCATCTTCATCCTGACTATCCAACATGTGGGGTTCAAAATATTTGCCTACAAAATGCGTATCAAAATTACCAGAAGTAAAAGCCTGATGTTGCATCACAAATTTACCAAAGGGCAAGGTAGTTTCAATTCCTGTAATTTCATATTCATCAATCGCCCTTACCATTCTTTCTATCGCTTCTTCCCTATCTTTACCATAGGTAATTAATTTCGCAATCATGGGATCATAATAAATAGGGATTTCCATTCCTTGTTCAAAACCATCATCAACCCTTACACCGTTTCCTTTTGGGGTAATGTAAGTTTGCAATGTGCCTATATCAGGTAAAAAATTATTTTTTGGATCTTCTGCATAAACCCTAAGTTCCATAGCATGACCACTAATTTTTAAATCTTCTTGCTTAAAGCTGATGGCTTCTCCCCTTGCAATTTTAATCTGTTCTTTTACCAAATCTATTCCGGTAATCAATTCGCTAACAGGATGTTCTACTTGTAAACGAGTATTCATCTCTAAAAAGAAAAAATCTAAATTTTCATCTAAAATAAATTCTACTGTTCCTGCTCCTGTATAATTTACAGACCGAGCAACATCTACCGCACATTTACCCATTTTAACTCTAATTTCTTCGGTTAAAACCGATGATGGCGCTTCTTCAATAACCTTTTGATGGCGACGTTGAACTGAACACTCTCTTTCAAAAAGATGAACGATATTACCATGTGTATCTCCTAATATTTGAATTTCTATATGACGGGGAGAGGTTACATATCTTTCAATAAAAACGGCTCCATCACCAAAAGCAGAAATGGCTTCTGAAACTGCTAAATCCATTTGTTCTACAAAATCTTCAGATTTTTCTACTATTCTCATCCCTTTTCCTCCACCGCCGGCAGCAGCCTTTATCAAAATCGGGAAGCCTACCTCTATCGCTCTTTTTTTTGCATCTTCAACATCAGAAATTGCTTCTTCTGTACCAGGAACCATAGGGATTTTATATTTTAAAGCAGCTGCCTTTGCGGATAATTTATTCCCCATTATTTCCATCGCTTCGGGTGATGGACCGATTAGTATCAAATCTGCATCTTTTACCTTTCTGGCAAATTCTGCATTTTCTGATAAAAAACCGTAGCCAGGATGGATGCCTTTAGCGCCTGTTATTTTGCAGGCATCAATAATTTTATCAATAACTAAATAAGATTGATTCGAAGCCGCAGGACCAATAAAAATTGCTTCATCTGCATAGCGAACATGTAAAGCATTTCTATCTGCTTCAGAAAAAACTGCTACAGTTTTAATGCCCATTTCTTTTGCACTACGCATTATTCGAAGTGCAATTTCTCCTCTATTAGCAATTAAAATTTTATCCATCAAAACAAATTTAAAATAATTAAATAAACATCCTTATTAAAAAAACGACATCATTTTTGTTACGTACGATTGATTAGTTCAATTAAAATGATAGATAATATTTAATATATTGCATCATATTTAAAAATAGCGCACCACAAGCAATTGCTTTTTTTATGAATCACACTATACAAGAATATAACAGTCGTTTAAACGAAATTTATAAACTCAGTTCTCTTTTAATTAATGATAGTGTAGAACAGCAAAATTCTTTAACTGATATCTTAAAAGCTGCCTGTACCTTACTAGACTTAGAATTGGGTGTGATTTGTATTGTTAAAAACGATAGATACACATTTAAAGAATATTATAGCCTAACTAATCAAATATTTGATAAAAATGAATCCATTGATGTTAAGAACACTTTTTGCGACGAGACCTTAAAAAAGGATGCATTATTAGCAGTAAATGATATTAAAAATTCCGATTTCAAGGAGAATTTAAGTCATGTTAATAATAACGTGAATTGTTATATAGGCGTACCTATTAAATTTAACGATAATGAAAAAGGAACAATCAACTTTTCCTCTTAC
>JBBRYE010000120.1:0-11450 GCA_038237895.1 Sphingobacteriales bacterium
GGTTATATAAAATATTTGGGCGTTTTAACACGCTATACACTATATCTTTTTTTGCTATTTGCATTGTGGCAAATGCAAAAAAAGGATGTCGTTTCTATCGTTAACGCAAACCTGTATAGTGAAATTTCAAAATAGATATCAAAATTTGATTTTAATATTATTCTTCTTTTAATGAAATTTTATAATAAGCATAAATAGAATCTAAATATCTCAATCCTTCCAAAATAAGCAGAATATAAAACCAATAATATTGAAATATAGCTGTGGAAACAAAATATTTAAATCCTAAATAATAAGCCAAATAACTTAAAAAATCGAAACTAAAATATAGGAATACCACACGGAAAGGAATAAGAATAAAAGAGTAAATCAATCCGAATTTGGCTTTAAACCAAAGTGAATATGAAGTAAATAAAAAAAAGAATAAAATCAAGATTTGCCAAATTGCGGATATTTTATCGGCAATAGAAAAAGAGAAATTATAAGTGGTTAAAATATAGTTAAACCTTGGAGATATAAAAATTAAAAAGGTAATGCAGTCTAATATTGCGAAGAGTTTTAATCTTCCATTCATTAAAATGAAGCTTTTGCTAAAGCTGAAGTTTGATGATCAACCAATTTTTGTAAAGGCCCGCTAGCAAGCATTTTCATCATCATATTTAATTCTGCTGATACTATAAGCGTAGCTAATGTTTCTGACCCGTTTTGCAAAACATTCCATTTCATCTCAATTGCAAATGGAGCATCTTCAGTAGGTAAAATAATAATTTGTTCATTTTGTGTTCTTGCAGAAACTTTTAATGATAATTTAGCCATATTTTGTATCGTAAATTTAGCTTCATCTTTAGTACTACTCCAATTATAAATATTTTCAGGCATCAATTGCTCATGATTATTTAAATCGCTCAAAAAAGCGTAAACTTTCTCAATAGGTTGATTTAAGGTTACCTTACTTTCAAAAACTGTCATTATTAATTATTTTGTTCTATTTGAGTTCCCCATTCGCTAGGGTTTTTTCTCCAATCATTTAGTAACTCTACATCCGTTGACTGAATAAAATTATGCTCTGCTGCGTAATTAATTAACGCTGAATAATTAGAAAGAGAAACAAATCTACATTTAGCTTCAGCAAAATTTTCTGTTGCTATATCAAATCCATAAGAAAAAATAGCCACCAAACCAGCTACTTCATAACCAGCTTCCCGTAGTGCTTTTACTGCTTGTAAACTACTTTTACCAGTAGAAATTAAATCTTCTACAACAACAACACGTTGTCCAGGATTTATCTCACCTTCTATTAAGCTTTGTGTGCCATGTTCTTTTGCCTTAGAGCGCACATATATAAAAGGTAAACCTAATTCTTGTGCTACTAAGGCACCTTGTGGAATACCAGCTGTTGCCACACCAGCAATTACGCTTGCAGATCCAAACTCTTCTTGAATCAATTCTGAAAGTTTTTGACGGATATAAGTTCTAATTGTTGGATGAGAAAGTGTTATTCGATTATCGCAATAAATTGGCGACTTCCAGCCAGAAGCCCAAATAAAAGGATTAGCAGGTTGTAATTTAATTGCTTTTATTTGCAATAAGAATTCAGCAATTTTCTGTTCAATCTCACTATTATTGTACATGGCTCAAAAATACAACATTTATATTAACCAAAAGTGCTTAATTATAACTTCTATTAAGCCTGATGATGCATTAGATCATCAACTTATTGACGATCAAGACTTTGATTTTTTAACATTTTATAAAGCTTTAAGTAATAATCCTAATGCCAGATTTTATCTTATTTGTGAGGATGCAAAAATTTGTTTTAAAACTATAAAAACTAAAATTAGAGTTATAGAAGCAGCTGGTGGCTTAGTTCATAGCGATGAAAATAAATATCTTTTTATAAAAAGAAACGGACGTTGGGATTTACCGAAGGGTAAACTTGAGATAAATGAAAAGAAAAAAGATGCAGCGATAAGAGAAGTACAGGAGGAGTGTGGCGTAAAAATTAAGTCTCTTGGGATTAAATTATTGAAAACATACCATATTTATGAAATTAAAGGGAAACCCGTTTTAAAAGTTTCACATTGGTATGCAATGGAGGCAATATCAAAACAAAAATTAATTCCACAATTAGAAGAAGGTATTACAGAAGTAAAGTGGTTTAAAAAAGAAGATTGGGGAATTATTAGAGCAAATACCTATTCAAATATTTTAGATGTGATTGACGAGCATTAATCAAATAATGTTATATAAAAAAACCTATCGATAAATTCGATAGGTTTTTTTATTAGTAAAAATATCTTATTTTTTCTTTGCCTGATTAACTTGTTGTTGTTGGCGCATCATGTCTTCCATCTTTTTTTGCCATCCACCTTTTTTCTTTTCAGATTCTGGTTTTTTCTTATTCTCTTGAATTTGAGCATGAATCTTATCATCATCAACAAATTTTCTAATAAAGAATTGTTGTGAGAAAGTTAAGATGTTTGCGCAAAAATAGTAGTAGTTTAAACCTGCTGGGTAGCTATTTAAAACTCCGAAGAAAATAAGCGGAGTGATGTAACCAATATATTTCATTTGTCCTTGTGCTCCAGAAACCTGGTTGTTAAAATAGGTATAAACTAGGGTAGAAATAGTCATTAACAAACACATTAAACTAATATGATTCCAGCCTAAAAGTGGGATTGGAGCAAATTTTATAAATTCATCATATGTAGAAAGGTCTTTCATCCATAAGAAACTTTCATGTCTTAACTCAAATAAATTTGGAAAAAAATAAAAGAAAGCTAAAATAAATGGCATTTGAAAAACTAAAGGTAAACAACCGCCTAAAGGATTTACACCAGCTTGTTTGTATAATTTCATATACTCTTGTTGTACTAAAGCTTGATTTCCCTCACCAACTTTCTTTTTTATCTCATCCATTTCAGGTTTTAAAACCCTCATTTTTGCCATTGAAAGGTAAGACTTGTAAGTGAATGGGAATAAAACAGATTTTAAGATTAAGGTTAACAACAAAATTATTAAACCATAACCCAAATTTAAACTTTCAAAAAAGTTAAAAATGGGAAGTACTAAAAATCTATTAATCCATTTTAATGGTCCCCAACCCATCTTAACCATTTTTTCTAAATCATGACCTTGATCTTTTAATTGGCTAAATTTATTAGAACCAAAATAAAAGTTCATTTCATAACTATTTACTTCCTGGTTTTTATAAGGCAGGCTTAATTTTGCTTCGTATGCTTTAACTGCAGAACTATCAGGTAATGTTATTATTTTAATAGATGCCTTACTAAAACCATCTTTTGGGAAAAGTGCAGCGGAAAAAAAATGTTCTTTAAAGGCAACCCACTGCGTTTTACCTTCACTTAATACTTTGTCTTCATCTTTACTTTCACTTAAGAAATCAACAGTACCATCAGCTTTTTGATAATAGGTTGTAGAACCCATTCTCTCATTTTTAATATCTTTTTCTTGTTGTAATAATTTAGTGTTCCAGTTTAAAACCAAAGAATTATCTGTAATGATATTTTGGAAACCTTTTACATCAGCTTTAAAACCAACTTGATGAGAATTTGAGGATAATGTATAAGTGTATTGAACGCTGGATCCATTGGCATTAGCTAATTGCATCACCACCTTTCCGTTACCAGTTTCTATTTTGTTAAAAAAATTATCAGTAGTGTTAGCAACAGCATTTGTTCCTTTATACTCAAAACCAAAATTTGTAGATTCTGGAGTAAATAAGATTAAAGGTTTACCTTGATAAGTGGTTTCATTTTTAACTTCTACACTAGCAATTTTACCACCTTTGTTAGATATTAAGACTTTTAAATTTTTATTTTCTAAAACAGTAAATTCTTCGGATGGAGAAACTATAGCATTTTTACTTGTAGTATCTGAAGGGTTTGAATTTGCGATCGTTAAGCTATTGTTTTTGGCAACAAGTGAAGTATCTTGTTTTGTAATGGTAATGTTTTTTGCCTTAGCTAAAGAATCCTGTAGTAATTGTTCTTTTTTTATATCTTCTGATGGCGCTTTCAGAAGAAAGGTTGATCCAACTAATATGACTAATATCAGGAATAAACCTGTAAACGTATTTCTATCCATTTTTTAATTTTCTATCCTCTTTTTATCAAAATTTAATTTTTCTTTTTTGCGTTTTCTAAACAAGCGGCGACAAATTTAACAAAAAGTGGGTGAGGATTTGCCACTGTTGATTTTAATTCTGGATGAAATTGTGCTGCGACAAAAAAAGGATGATTTTTTAACTCAACAATTTCAACCAAATTATTATCTGGATTAATCCCTGAGGCTATCATACCACCATCTTCATATTGTTTTAAAAACTTGTTATTAAACTCATAGCGATGTCTGTGACGTTCTGTTATTTTTGATTTACCATAAATATTTGCAGCCTTAGTACCTTTTTTAAGCTCGCAAACATAAGAACCTAACCTCATAGTACCACCTTTTAAGGTAATTTTCTTTTGATCCTCCATCATAGAAATTACAGCATCTTCCTCATCTTGATCCATTTCTGTACTATGTGCATTTTTAATCCCTAGTACATTTCTACCATATTCTATAACTGAACATTGCATTCCTAAACAAATCCCGAAGAAAGGAATATTATTTTCCCGTATAAATTGAATGGAAATAATTTTACCTTCAATACCTCTATTGCCAAAGCCAGGAGCAACTAAAACACCATCTAAATTTGCCAATTTAGCTTGTACATTTTCTGTTGTAATTCCTTCAGAATGTATACATTCTACCCTTACTTTACACTCATTTTGTGCACCAGCATGTATAAATGATTCTGTGATTGATTTATAGGCATCTGGTAATTCTACATATTTGCCTACTAAACCAATTCTTATTTCTGAAGTAGGATTTTTCAATCTTCCTAAAAAATCTTTCCAGTTATCTAGATTTGGTTCATTTTTTAAAGGAAGTTTTAATTTTGAAAGCACCGTTTTATCCAACTGTTCTTTTAACATTAGTAAAGGAACGTCATAAATGGTCTTAGCATCAATAGATTCTACAACTGCATTTAAATTAACATTACAAAACAATGCGATTTTCTTTCTTAAATCTTGGGATATGTGATGTTCTGTTCTACAAACTAGAATATCTGGTTGTATGCCATATTCTAATAACATCTTAACAGAGTGTTGAGTTGGTTTTGTTTTTAACTCTCCGGCGGCAGCCAAATAAGGCACTAATGTTAAATGTATAACTATTGCATTGCTAGAACCCATTTCCCATTTAAACTGACGCACAGCCTCTACAAAAGGCAACGATTCAATATCTCCCACGGTTCCACCAAGCTCAGTAATAATGATATCATATTCTCCGTTTTGACCCAAAAGAGCCATATTACGTTTAATTTCATCAGTAATATGGGGTACAACTTGAACTGTTTTACCCAAGTAAGCGCCTTCTCTTTCTTTGTTTATTACATTTTGATAAATCCTGCCTGTGGTTATATTATTGGCTTGAGATGTTGGAACATTTAAAAAACGTTCGTAATGCCCTAAATCTAAATCTGTTTCTGCACCGTCTTCTGTAACATAGCATTCGCCATGTTCATAAGGGTTTAAAGTCCCCGGATCAATATTTATGTAAGGATCAAATTTTTGGATTGTTACGCTATAACCTCTGGCCTGGAGTAATTTAGCCAATGAAGCGGAAATAATACCCTTTCCTAAAGACGATGTAACGCCTCCCGTAACAAAAATATACTTAGTCATGATGGATTTTTATTTTATAATACTTTAAAAAAACAGTTTAGGGCTAATTTTAAAGCTATTTGTACGGGATACAAAAGTAGGCTTTTTATTTTACTCTATTGTAGGTGTTGAAAAAATAGATTGGTGTGGATAAGGAATTGTACAGAAAAGGGAAAGGAATTTTTTATTAGATATGGTTTGAATAAAATATTTAATTTTGTAAATATGAGTGAGATTTTCAAAAGTTTGTTGTTAAGATATCAAAATTATTTTTTAGAGTTTTATCAATTATTAGAGGATAAAAACATTACAAAACCTATTGCACTTGCAAAAGCCTTAATGATTAGGGATTTTTTAGAAAGTTTGCCTGAATTTGCCGATGCCTTCGAAATTGAAATGTCAATCAGTACAAAAATTGAGGAGTTAGAAAGTATTTGGACAGCTCAGTTTAATGAAGATGGTTTTAGTGTTAGAGCTTATACTTTAGACGGATTAGATGAACTAAATGAATGGTATTTTCATTACCATGATGATATTAAGGAATATGAAGGAAATTTATTTACAGATGGAGACTGGGACTTATTTTTAGAAGAGATTGCAGATATTGATAACCAAGGAGAAAAAGAAGTAAGTGTAAATTTTATATATAATGTTTAAATTCTCTGTATCAGTTTATCAATTGCATATACTTTTTTCTATTTTCGAATATTATCCAACATAAGATTACAGATAAAACTATTGCAAAGGGCAATCCAGAAGGCGCTTGTAAAATATTAATCAGTAAAATACCAACCATAATAGGGAAAATTATAATTGCTCCTAAGGCTCTTGTTTTAGGAAGTATAATTAATAAACCGCCTACCACTTCTGCAACTGCAACTAATGGTAAAAGCCAACCTATTTCAATAATTGCTCCCATTATTTTTACCATTTTTTCTGGTAAATTATCTGGCATTGGCATATAATTAAAAAATTTATTAAGGCCCGCATTTATAAATAATAAACCAAACAATAATGAAACTATAAATAGAATTTTATTTTTAATGGTAGTTTTCATAATTAATATGCTATCGTGTTTATTTATCTATAAATGTAAATTGCTAAAAAAATCAGGCTTACTAATATAGCTAAAATCCAAAATAATTTATTTTCATTATTTTGATTTCCTCCTTTAAATCTATAATTTCTTTTTATCCCAAATAAATCCATATAAAATTGTTATTCATGATGGTATGGTTCACCTTTTAAAATCGTAAAAGCCCTGTATATTTGCTCTACAAAAAACAATCTTACCATCTGATGAGAAAAAGTGAGCTTTGATAAAGAAAGTTTTTGATTGGCTCTTTGATACAAGCTATTATCAAAACCGTAGGGCCCTCCAACTAAAAAAACTAAATGACCAACACTTGCAATCATTTTTTTATTCAATAAATCTGCAAATCTTTTAGAGCTAAGTTCAGCTCCTTTATCATCTAATAAAATGATATCATCTTGAGGCTGTATAAATTTTAAAAATAGTTCGGCCTCTTTATTTTTTTGTTCTTGTTCGGTTAAATTTTTTGTTTTTTTTATATCAGGTAAAATTTGGATATCAAATTTAATGTAATGTTTTAATCGTTTTAAATATTTATCTATCCCATCTAAAAGATAAGAATCATCTGTTTTACCAATTACTAATAGCGTTATTTTCATTAAATAAATATTAGTTAAAGTAAAAAAAGAAAAGAGTTTATATTGATTTTTGAGCTAATGCTCTTTCAACAGTTTCTAAAATCACATTCGGATATATTGGCTTGTTTATAAATGCATAAGCCCCCATTCTAACTAATTCTCCAGCTAAATTAGGGTCTCCGAAACCACTTACAATAATTACAATTAATTCTGGATATTCAGATTTAATTCTTCGTAAGATTTCTCTACCATCTGTATCTTCTAACCTGAAATCACTTAAAACAAGATCAAATTTTTGTTTTTTCAATTCCTCAAAGGCAGCTTCCCCGCTTTCTGCGGTTGTAGTTTGATAACCATTCTTAGTTAAGAATTTAGACATAATTAGACATATTCCAATTTCATCATCTATTATCAAAATATTATTCATATCGTTTATCAAAAATATGCTGTGTTGAGTAAATTCAGATTTAAAAAATAAATGTATGCAAATAAATTAAAGGCTAAAAATGAAACGATGAAATCTTATGTTTTTTTAACAATAATAAAATTCTTTGGCGTTAAATTATATTTATAAATTATCTTAGTTTTATTTATTAGTTATAAAATTTCTTTAATATTGGATATGAATATCAAACAAAATTTAAACCATTTTATCGCCATGTGTGCACTATGCACTTTGGCAATTTCTTACAGTTCATGTAAAGCTAAAAAGCCTATAACCACCAACCAAACTCAGCAACCATCACAAGAGGTGGTTGAGCTACCCAAAAAAGCTGAGCCAGCAAAACCTTTAGATACCGATGGTGATGGTGTGCCTGATGATAGAGATGATTGTCCAGAAGTTAAGGGAAGTACAGACAATGGAGGCTGTCCTAAAGAATTAGAGAAACCATTTGATTCTGAAAATATTCAGTTCGAATTTAATTCGTCTGTATTAAAAACATCTTCATATGCCACATTAGAAAAAATTGCATCCCAAATAAAAAAATACGGTAGCACTAAATTTTTATTGAGTGGAAATTCTTCGGCAGAAGGCACTGAAAATCGAAATATGATGTTATCAATAGATAGGGCAAACGCGGTTAAGGCCTATTTAGTTAACAACGGAATTGCTGCAAACAGACTAATTACAGAAGGTTTAGGAGAATCTAAACCTGTTGCCAATAATAGTACAGAAGAAGGTAGGGTTTTAAATAGAAGAGTAGAAATTGCTATTCAAAAATAAAAATTAGTAATTTTAAAAATAAAGCAAAACCGTCTGCAAAACAGGCGGTTTTCTTTTTATAACAAATGATTTTAACGATACAATGGTGGATTATTTTAAACTGAATACAGGGTTAGAGATAGAAATAAAAGCTTTAAAAAAGCTGATTAATCAATTCTCGTTTTCTAGATTAATTTTATTCGGAATTGATATTTTAGTAGTCTACTTATTATTTAATCAAGGCTTTATTCCATTAATTACCATTGTTATTTTATCTTCTGTAGGTTTTATGTTTTTGGTTATGAAACAAGTAAATCATCAGAATAATTTAAAATTTTTAAGTACTAAAAAATTATTGGTAGAAAATGAAATTCATATTAAGGAGAACAAAATAAATCTTTATAATGATGGAGAATGTTTTTGTAATCCCCAACATCCTTATACTGATGATTTGGATATTTTTGGAGCACATTCCTTATTTCAATATATAAATAGAAGCGCAACAAATGAAAGTCAACTTGTTTTAGCTAATTTTTTAAAAACTACTTCTACTAAAATTCAGATTGAAGAAAGGCAAATCGCAATTGATGAATTAGCAAATAAATTTGATGAAACTTTAAACTTCAGAACTAGATTATTTGATACCGATAAATTTGAAATTATCACTATCAAAACATTTTTTAATGATTTTTTACCAAACAAACTAAATTTTTTAAATGATAAATTTATTAATACCCTCGTTTTATTAACGCCTATTTTATCTGTTGGGGTTTTAGTTTTAGCTCTGATACTTAATGGGTTGTTATGGAATATTTTCGGATTGATATTGTTGTTAAGTGGCGTTTGCTATATGTTTTATAAACAAAAAATAGATCAGATACATGAAAATATAGGTAAAAATGTAAATGGACTTGCACATTATGCCGAAAATATACAATGGATTGAAAACGAAGAATGGAAAAGCGATTTATTGTTTAAGCTAACATCATCTATAAAAAAAGATAAGTTGATTAGCTTAGAAATTTTTTCCTTATCAAAAATATTAAACAGTTTAAATAGTAGGTTAAACCCGATAGTGGGTTTATTTCTTAATCTTTTTTTTCAGTGGGATTTAAGAACGCTAAAAAGACTTTCAAAATGGGAAGCGAAAAATAAAACCGAAATTATAAATGCCTTTGAAGTTTTGGTAAATTTTGAAGCATTAATTAGTTTAGCAACATTTAGCTTAAATCATAATAACTGGGTTTATCCTAAAATCCATAATCAATATCACTTCAAATCAGAAGCAATTGGTCATCCTTTAATAAATGAAAACTTAAGGGTAAATAACGATTTTGGATTGGCTAAAAATATTACTGTTGATGTGATAACAGGCTCAAATATGGCAGGTAAATCAACATTTTTAAGAACTGTTGGTATAAATATGGTTTTGGCCTATGCAGGTGCAAAAGTTTGTGCTAAAAACATGGAAACTTCTATTTTTAGCATCATCAGTTATATGTGTATTAAAGATTCTTTAGCAAATCAAACATCAACTTTTAAAGCAGAGATTGATCGTTTAAAGATGATTTTAGATTTTACACAATCCCATCAAAATAGTTTTGTTTTAATTGATGAAATGCTAAGAGGAACAAATAGCAAGGATAAATATTTAGGTTCCATGGTATTTATTAAAAAACTAATTTCCCAAAATACTCCTGGATTTATTGCAACTCATGATCTACAAATTGCAGAACTTGAAAAAGAATTCCCAACTCAATTACGAAATTTCCATTTTGATATCACGATACAAAATCAAGAAATGTTTTTTGACTATAAAATTAAAAACGGAGAATGTAAAACGTTTAATGCCTCAATTCTTTTAAAAGCAATTGGGATAGAGATTGAGAATTAATTTGTTTTAATTATATAATAGATATTTCCTACGTTTTATATTATAATCATTTAAAGCAGGTTGCCAGCTATCTCTAATTTCATTCTCAGTTAACCCGGCTTTTATTTGTTGCATTAAAACATCATTACCAGCCAATTTATTAAAAAAAAGATTAAAGAAATGTTCTTTATCTGGATAAAATTTGTAAACATCCAACAATAATTTAATGTTCAATTGTTTTTCATTTCTGATTTTTTCTACATCCATTTTTCTAAAATCTATCCCATAGCAAAGCTGATTTTCTAAAGGTGGATTTTTACTCATTCCATCAATACTTTTTGGAGTAAAAGTGAAATCATATTTGCCTTTCAATAAAGGATGCCCCAAAACTTGAAAAGGAAATAGAGTGCCTCTTCCTTGGCTTAAAACTGTTCCCTCAAACAAACACAAACTAGGGTATAAATAAATAGAAAGATTATTTGGAAGATTTGGAGATGGTTTTACGGGTAAAATATATTCATCATTATGCTTATAATTTGTATTTTTCACAATGATTAGTTTGCATTTTTTACTGCTGTTTAACCAACCTTCACCGTTAATCATTTGTGCAAATTCGGCAATTGTTAAACCATGCGAAATTGGTATGGGATGCATCCCAACTCCAGATTTAAAATCTGGGTTCAAAATTGGTCCATCTATTAATTCTCCGTTAGGATTTGGTCGGTCTAAAATCATAAGCGGAATATCATTATCAGCGCAAGCCTGCATTATTTTAGCCATTGTTATAGTGTAGGTGTAAAATCTTGCACCCACATCTTGGATATCAAAAATCATCAAATCAATATTCTTTAAATCTTCTTGAATCAATCTGCTTACCAATTGAAAAAGCCTATCAGTTCGGTAGTGAAAAAATAAAACACTATCATTATGATCAATAATACCTTCCTTGTTGATCGAATATTGTCCAAAA
>JBBRYE010000121.1:0-11199 GCA_038237895.1 Sphingobacteriales bacterium
AATTGGTGATTACACTTGGCTAGAAGAGCGGGCAAATAGAGGACTTAGACAATTAAAACCTGCTTTAACAAATGTATCTTATTATGAGCAAATTAAATTAAGTATTGATTATTGGTTTCATTACTGCGATTTTGATAAAAACGGATTACCCGTATGGAATAGCTCAGATCATTCTGGTATGGATAATCAAATATCCCGAGCGGGAAAATTAGATGAATTCCGGTTTGAAGGTGTTGATTTGGCTTGCTTTGTTTATAAAGAATTATTAGCAATGGAAGCCATTGCCAACAAACTAGGAAAGCAAGAAGACGCCAAAGAATTTGCAAAAACAGCCAAAAACTTAGCTAAGAAAATTAATAAGCTATGTTGGGATGAAAAAGATGGATTTTACTACGATAGGGACGAACATACTGGTAAATTGGTAAAAGTAAAATCGGTTGCTGGTTTCTTGCCTTTATGGGTAGGTATTGCTTCATCAAAAAAAGCCGAGCGTTTAATCAAAGAGCATTTAACTAATCCTAATGAATTTTGGACAACCTATCCTATAGCCGGTTACGCCAAAACAGAACCAGATTACAGCAATACAGTTAAAGATTGGGGTTGTAACTGGCGTGGTACCACTTGGATACCTACTAACTACATGATAATGCATGGTTTGTTAGATTATGGTTATAAAGATTTGGCCCAACAATTAGCGCAAAAAACATTAGACTTGGTTTATAAACAAAATGATGTTACTCGCGAATATTATAACGGAGAAACTGGAGCCGGTTTAGGTTTAAAACGCTTTTGGGGCTGGTCTGCTTTAGGATATCTAATGCCTTTTGAATTAGAAATGGGTTATAATCCTATGGATATTAATCCTTTAGTAAAAGTTAAAGCCATTGGGGTAGATGTATTAGGAATTAAATTCTTGCAATCAACCAAACCTATTCAGCATATCAATAAGAAGCTAAACAATTAATATTAAATTAGACAAATTGCTAATTCTATTTCATAATTCTAAAAGTAAAATCTAAAAAATTTTTCATTTTCACTTGGTTTAATTTTTTTTAAAAAAAACTTCAAACGGACAGTACAGGATGCCAATTGCTGTTCTGTTTTTTATTTTAGTAAACTAATCTAGTTTTAAGCAACAAATATTTAAAACTTAATTAACAATTATTATAAGCCGATTATAACAAGAACATTCTAATTTATGCTGTTTTATAAATACTTAATCTATTTTATAGATAGCACTTGGCTTGTGATAATTAATAATGTGTAAATTTTGTGATAAAAAATAAATCTGATGGTATTAAAAAATAAATTATTTTTCGGACTTTTTTTATTGATAATGCTAAATAATTTAAGTGTTTATGCTCAAGTTAATACAAGTTCTCAAGATGTTTTTTCTTGGACTAAAGTTTATATGGATGAGGCTAGATTAGATGAAAACACACAAACAAAAATTATAGCAATCATTAATGAAAATGAAGTAAAATTGAAAAAGCAGAGAATTACCAAAAGCTCAAATTTAGAAACTATAAAAAAAGAAAACTTAGAGAATTTAGAAAAAACTATCATCAATATTCTTAACGATACTCAAAAAGATAGGGTAGAAGCAGTAAAAATGAGAGTGAAAAACAAACTACCACCATTGATGATGTGTATGTGAGAAATTCATCATAAATAAAGTTAATTAGTTTAAAACAATAAATTTTGGCGCTTTCAAATGGTTTTAGCAATCTATAAAACAACTGTTTAAATTAGCTGGGGTAAACATGATTGCGGTAATAGGTAAGAATAATGTAAATGTAAATTTTTTAATAAATAATATATCATGAATAGTAATATCACTAAATTTTTCTTTACGTGGATGTTTTTATTCACAACTACAGGGTTTGTTTGGGCACAAGAGGGCAGTAAACCCAATATTATTTTTATAGTAGCAGATGATTTGGGATACAGCGACTTAGGCTGCTATGGAGGGGAAGTTAAAACGCCAAACTTAGATAAGATGGCTAATGAAGGAATTCGCCTGAGCAATATGCACAATGCGAGTATGTGTGTGCTTTCTCGTAGTTCTATATTAAGTGGTAAATGGTGGAATGTAGCCGGACAAGGTATTGCCAGAGGAAATAATATCGCACAAGAATTACAAAAAGTAGGTTATCGTACAGGCATAATAGGTAAATGGCATTTAAAAGGCGAACCTAATGACAAAGGATTTGATTATTTCTTTGGTTTTTTATCTGGCTTATCTAATTATTATAAAGGCAGTAATGATTATAGATTAAATAAAATACCTTACACAGATTTTGGTAAAGATTATTATAGTACAGATGAATTTAGCAAAAGAGCAGTTGAATTTATTGATCCCAGTAAAAATGATAAGAAGCCATTTTTCTTATACTTAAGTTATCAATGTCCTCATAATCCGCTTCAAGCTCCAAAAGAAGACATTATGAAATATCGCGGGACTTATTTAAAAGGTTGGCAGGCAATTAGAGATGCTCGTATTAAAAATCAAATCAAGTTTGGCATTGTAAAACCCGGAGACCCACTACCTGCATACCCACAAAATTTACCTGATTGGGAAACTTTAACACCTGCTCAAAAAGATTTAGAAGATTTACGAATGTCTGTTTATGCTGCTATGGTTGATAAAATGGACCAGGGCATAGGTAAATTAATGAAAGCTTTAGAAACAAACGGGCAAAAAGATAATACTTTTATTATTTTTTTGAGTGATAACGGCACAGATCCATTTTCATCTGGTGATGCAGGAGGTTTAAAAAAAGGTCTTTTACCAGGAGATGACGGTTCTAACTTTCAACCTGGAATTGGTTGGGGTTACGCTACTGTAACGCCTTGGCGTTTATATAAAATTTCTCAACATCAAGGAGGCGTAACAACTGGCTCCATAGTATCTTACCCTAAATTGATTAAGAATCCGGGTGTTGTTAGAAAAGAATTTTTACATGTAGTAGATATTATGCCAACGGTTTTAGATTTAGCAATGCCTGTAAGTATGGCAAAGCAAAAGGCTCAAATAACCACATCGCTATCGGGAGAATCATTTACTCCACTATTAAAAGGAGAAAGCTGGATGCGTAAATCGCCAATGTATTTTCAATTTGTTGATAATAGAGCTATACGTACTAATCAGTATAGTTTAGTGGAAGTTGATGGTTCTGGCTGGGAACTTTATGATATTAAGAAAGACCCAATGGAAACTAATGATTTATCAAAAAAACTACCAAACGTAGTTAGTAATTTGGAAGAAAACTGGTTTACATGGTGGAAAAGTGAAAGTAAAACTGGCGTATATGCTCCCGAGAAAGCAGGATCCGGCGGTCATTACAGTCCTCAAGGAGACAGAGGTACAGGGAATCAATATATTCCATCGGCTATGCCTGCAGCGTTAAGTAATAAATATAAAAAAATCATAAATTAAATTCAATAAAATTATAATAGATGCCATGTTAAAATCAAAGTTAAAATCTGCCATGTTAAAAAAATTAATGTTACTTATTGTTTCAATATCTTTTTATGCTACTACCTATGCTCAAAAAGCAACACCTTTATATGTTTATGATTTTGAACTTAAAAAATTCTCTATTCCAGAGAGAGTATCTTTCTTAGAAAAGATTGGTTTTA
This sequence comes from Sphingobacteriales bacterium, assembly GCA_038237895.1. Lineage (GTDB taxonomy): Bacteria > Bacteroidota > Bacteroidia > Sphingobacteriales > Sphingobacteriaceae > Pseudopedobacter. The sequence continues at coordinate 3,643 of JBBRYE010000121.1, forward strand.
AAGGTGTCACATTCCCAGTAAATAACGATGTTGATTTTCAATTAGTAGATCAGTACATATCTGAAGCTAAAACAGCAAATTTTACTATACCTGCCATATTTCACTCTTATAACTTTACTCAGGGTAATAAAAATCAAGACATCTGGAAAAAACTGACCGATAAGATTAAAGGAAAAGGAATTAAGATTTGGATGATATATAATATTGATGAGGCTGAAAAAGTGAATTTTTCTAATAATACGATGATCGCCAAAATAAAAGAAATGGCAGATTATATGGAAAAAGCGGGAGTAGAATTAGTGATATATCCTCATGATAATACCTTAATACAAAGTATGGCACAATCTGTTGAAATTATCAAAGCAACTGGCTCTAAAAATGTTTTTACCTCTTTTCACCTATGTCATGAGTTAAGAGCGGGTAACGCAAAAAATCTTTTAGCCATTGGCAGAAAATATGCTCCTTATATTAAATTGGCAAGCATTTCTGGTGCAGATTATATAGTACCGTACTTACATACTCCAAATTGGAAAGACACCATAAAGCCACTTTATCAAGGAGATTTTGACACCCAAGAATTTATTCAGGTTTTAGCGCAAATTGGATATACCGGACCTACATTTTTACACACTTTTGGCATTAAGGAACCACAGCCAGAAGAGCATTTAACCAAATCTTTAGCTAAATGGAACGAAATGAATGCTAAAGTAGCAGAAATCCAAAAAACAGATATTTCAAAAACTTTAGACGCACCAGAATCTGCATATTTTGATAAAAATACACAAGCTTGGTATGTTTCTAGTTTAGGAGGCGGTTTTGTAAGCCTTGAAGAAGATGGTTACGGATGGATTAGTAAGTTAGATAAAGAAGGTAAAATAATAAAAGGTAGATGGGTTGAAGGATTAAATGCACCAACAGGTATAGCATCGGTAGGAAATAAATTATATGTTGGTGATAGGGGTTGTTTAGTAGAAATAGATATTAAAAATGCCAAAATAATTCGTAAAATCCCTTTAGCTAATTCAGAATTTGTAAATGATGTAGCAGCAGCACCAAACGGTGATATTTATGTTTCAGATACTTTTACTAATACTGTTTATCGCTTGCCGGCAAATGGTAAAATTGAGGTATTTTTAAAGTCAGATGCACTAGAATATCCAAATGGATTGTGGGTTGATGGTAATCAATTAATTGTGGCAACTTGGGGCCCTATGACAAACAGGGCTACTTTTGAAACCAGCAGAAAGGGAACCCTTAAAAAAATTGATTTAACTACCAAAAAAATAACTAATGTTGGTGCTGGTTTACCTATCGCTAATATGGATGCAGTTGTTAAATATGGTATGTATTATTATGCCTCAGATTGGACAGGCGGACGATTATTACGTATAGATGCTACAGGAAAAGTTAAAGTGATGCTAACTGGGTTCAATCAATTTGCCGATTTAGGAATTGATTTAGAAAGAGGAATGATTATGATGCCCGAAATGAGCACTGGTAGAGTTTTTACTATACAATTAGAAAAATAAATTAACAAATCAATAATTAACTATTCACTAAATTAAATTTAAACAACATGAAAAAAGTATTTTTAGCAATGGCATTCTTTTTTGCCTTAGGATTAACAACTGTATCTGCACAAGATGCCCCAAAACATAAAAAACAACAATTTGGCTGGAACAAAATGTACATGGACGAAATGGGAATTAGTGCAGATGTACAAGCTAAAGTTGAAGCTGTAAAAAAAGAAAGTGACGCAGAAATTGATGTTTTACGCAAAAATAACAGTATAACTGCTGATGAGAAAAAAGAACAAATGAAAGCTTTAGCCTTGAAAAGACAAAAAGGTATTTATGCTTTAGTTACACCAGAAAACTTAGAGCAAAGCAAAAAAATTATAGCTAGAATTAATGCTGCTAATAAAGCATTAGAGCAATAAATACGTTTTATTAAGCTTGGGCAATTGCTCAAGCTTATTAAAACACGTCAAAAGTTTATGAAGCCTAATAAAATATAAATCTTAAATAGCTATGAAAGTAGTAGTGATATTTCTAATGTAAGTTTTAGCTTTTGGCGCTAGTTTAAGCATTGCAAAGCGCACTTTCTTCTCATAAACCAGCATTTGTTTTAAATAAAGAAGTTATGGATGAAGCAGGTGTTGAACCTTCTATCCAAGAAAAATTTAAACAATTAAAAAAAGGTAGAAATACCGAATTAAAGATAATTCGTGAGTCTAAAGAACTTACAAATGAAGCCAAGCTGGCTAAAATAAAAGCACTTAACCAAGAAAGAGATAAAGATGTAGACGCTTTATTAACTACTACCCAGAGAAGTAGAATTAACCTAATAAAAATAGGCCTATTTGTTTTTAAACTAAGATATGAAAATTATTAAATTAATTATTATCCTTTTTATATTAAGTACAACAGCCATTGCTCAAACAACAATAGGTTTAGGTTGGGCTAAAAACTCTGTAAATACAACGGTTTTTAGAAAAAATTCAGTGGTTTCTATTAATAATTTTCAGTTTGTAGCCTATTATGATAGTTTGGGTTTTATCTTATTGGCAAAAAGAAAATTAAACACACAAAAGTGGGAGACAAATACAACTACAATTAAAGGTGTTGTGAATGATGCCCATAATTCAATCAGTATAATGATAGACGGTGCTGGTTACTTGCATGTTGCTTGGACAAATCATAGTGCAAAGCTTCATTATTATAAAAGCACAATACCTTACGGACTAGTTTTAACTGCCGAAATGCCAATGGTTGGAACTAAAGAAAATCATTCTACTTATCCAGAGTTTCATAGATTGGCAAACGGCGATTTGCTATTTTTCTATAGAGATGGCGGATCTGGAAATGGTAATCTCGTTATCAATAAATATATAGTTGAAACAAAAAAATGGAGTCGTTTACAAGATATTTTAATAGATGGACAGGGTCAAAGAAACGCTTATTGGCAAGCCTGTACAGATGTTAAGGGTGGCATCCATATTTCTTGGGTTTGGAGAGAAACTGGCGATGTAGCAACCAACCATGATTTGTGTTACGCAACATCCACAGATGGTGGTATTACTTGGCATAAAACAAGTGGCGAGAAATATCAATTACCAATTACAGAAGCCACTGCAGAAATAGTTGCAAAAATCCCACAAAAAAGTGAATTAATTAACCAAACATCAATGGCTACTGATGAAGATGGAAAGCCATACATTGCTTCTTATTGGCGACCTATTGGCACACTTGTTCCTCAATACCAACTTGCTTATTTTAATGGTGAAAAATGGCTTACTCAACAAATAACTAATAGGCAAACCGCCTTTAGTTTAAGTGGTGGAGGCACTAAAAAAATCCCTATTTCTAGGCCGCAAATTTTGGTTAGCAATACCAAAGGAAAGCTGACGGCCATTTTGTTATTTAGAGATGTTGAAAGGGGTAGTGTTGCATCTTTAGCTATGTGTAGCAACCTCTTAAAAAACACATGGACTATAAAAGATATCACCAAAACATCATTAGAAAGTTGGGAACCATCTTATGATACTGAGGTTTGGAAAAAAGATAAAAAACTAAACATTTTTATACAAAAAACGGGTCAAGGAGACGGTGAAAAACTAGATGCCATGCAACCACAACCTGTGTATATTTTGAATTATAAATTTTAAAGCCATAATTAGTGTTCACAGTTTTTAGTTTTAAATAACCTAGAAAACACCACATGCAAATAAATAATAAAACATATAAAGAAATAACCGCAAAAACTTTGGGATTTATGTGTTTTTTGATCCCAATAATTTGTAATGCACAGTTGCAAAAACTACCTAAAAATAAAGTAATCATTCAGCAAATGATTTCAATTGCTGATTGGCAATTAGCTCAAAAATGGTCTGAAAAAAAGCACCCAAATGGGAAAAGAATCATGGGACCTGAAACTTGGGAGGCTGGCGCTTTTTATCCAGGAATTTTAGAAGTATACAGAGTTACAAAGAATAAAAAGTATTTAGATTCTGTAAAAAATATCGCAATACTAAATAACTACAACGGAGGCAATCAATTGCGAAACGGCGATCACCAAGCTATATTTCAAAGTTATTTAGAACTATATGAATTTGATAAAAATCCAGTTTATCTAGCAGCTGCACAAAACACCTTAGATTCTATAATGGCAAAACCAAAAAATGGAGCCTTAGAATATAGTTGGTGCGATTTATTATTTATGGCGCCACCAATATGGACCCGTTACGCCGCCATCACTAAGCAAGCAAAATACCTAGATTTTCAAGATAAAATTTATTGGGAAGCAGTTGAAAATTTGCAAGACACTAGCACTCATTTATTTTATAGAGACAATCGTTTTAAAACTTTGCAGTCAGTAAATGGAAAACCAATTTTTTGGTCGAGGGGTAATGGTTGGGTAATAGGAGGTTTAGCTAGATTATTAGAATATATGCCAGAAAAATATCCAAATAGAAAGCGTTACGAAAACTTACTGGTTCAAATGGCAGTCGCACTAAAATCTCTACAACAAAATGATGGATTTTGGAAATCCAATTTGTTAGAACCTTCGCTTTTTCCTAAGGGCGAAACCAGCGGGACAGCGTTTTTTTGTTATGGCATTGCATGGGGTATAAATCATAAAATATTGAGCAAAGAAGAGTACTTACCAGTGGTTCAAAAGTCATGGAGTGCTTTAAATAGCGTTGCTGTACATCCTGATGGTAAATTAGGTTTTGTACAACCAGGTGGAGACCGTCCATACCTATCAACCTACGATATGAATAATTGGTATTCTGCTGGAGCTTTTTTAATGGCCGGTAAACAAATTCTTAAATTAAATTAAGATAAAATTCAGTTATAAACTGAGGAATCAAAAATTTTAATTGCTGTATAATTAGCATAAATTTTAAATCATAAGAAATGAATAATCCTTCTCGTCGTAAATTTTTAAAAATCACAAGTGCTGTAGCGGGTATAGCCGTAACAAATTATGTGTTATCTGGTGGCAATGCAGTATCAGCAGCAATATCGCCATTTAAAAACTTTGCTCCGTTTGCTCCAAAAAATATTATGAGATGTGAGTTTATACAATCGCCAATAGGCATTGATGATTTACAACCAGCATTAAGTTGGACAGTTGCCGACAATAGAAGAGGAGCCATGCAATCATCTTATCGCATACTTGTTGCTTCTAGTTCAGAAAATTTAGCGGCAAATAAAGGTGATTTATGGGATAGCGGCGATATAGAATCTCAAGATTGTAATCAGGTAAATTATAAAGGAAAAACATTAGCCTCTAGGCAGCAATGTTATTGGAAAGTATTTATAAAATCTTCTGCGGATAAAGAAGAAATTACAGGATGGTCCGCCCCTGGAATGTGGGAAATGGGTTTGTTGCAACCCTCAGACTGGCAAGCCAAATGGATACAATCTTCGGCTTGCAAGCCGGTTCAATCAGATTTAACAGAATTATGGTCAAAAATGACTTTAATTCCTCATCGCTTTAATGGTTTTAAAAATGATCCTGAACTTGCAGCAGCAGCTTATAAAAAAGGGCAGCAGATGGTGGGAAAAATTTATCCAGCTCCAGTTTTTAAAACATCATTTAATATTTCAGATAAAATTAAAAAAGCTCGTTTATACATCAGTGGCTTAGGTTTTCAAGACGCTGTAATTAATAACAAACCAGTAAGTGATAGAATACATGATCCTAGTGTAACGCATTATGCCAAAAGAGCTGCTTACGCCACTCATGATATTACTTCTCTGTTAAAAATTGGGGATAACGTGATTTCTGCAACTGTTGGCTCAGGGTGGTTTCACGAGGTGTTAGTTTGGGGCAGTCCAGAAAAGGCATTTGGCGACCCAAGCTTAATGGCGCAGTTAGAAATTGAACTGGTAAATGGTAAAAAAATAATTATTGGCTCAGATAACAATTGGCAAACCGCCGTAGGCCCTATTGTCAAAAGTGATTACTACGCCGGCGAAGCTTATGATGCCCGTAGAGCAGATATAAATAATAATGATTTAGGTTGGATAAACGCACAAGAAGCACAGCCCAAAGTAGGTAAATTAACCGCACAAAAATGTGAGCCAGAGCGAGTAGTTAAAAAAGTAAAACCAGTAGCCATTACAGAACCAAAACCAGGTGTTTATGTAATTGATTTGGGCGAATTAATAGTAGGAACTTTTGAAATGAATTTAAAAGCCCCAACCGGAACCACTTTAACTATGCGTACGGCAGAAGTAGTTTGGGGAATGAAAAATCAGGGTAAAAATTTTAAAGCAGATTTATTGCATTACAACGATTTTGAAAACAGCAAATGGACAGATGGCATGATAGCTTCTAAAGGAAGAGGTGGTGCTTATTTTACCTATAGTTTTACCGTTCCGGGAAGTAAAACAAACCTAGGTAGCTTTCATTTGGGTTGCCCAACTATGGTGTATATAGCAAAAGGCGGGAATGAAACAGAATATTACCGACCATCTTTTACCATCCATGCATTTCGATATTTAGAAATTATTGGTTTAAAATCTAAACCTAATTTAGATCAATTAACAGGTTTAGTGATTACTAACGATAGCGACCCGATAGGTTCTTTTGAATGCGGACATCAGCCTTTTAATGATATTTGGGAAGCCAGCATCAATTCTACCCGATATAATACACATGGCATGACATGGGATAATTGTGTAGAGCGTTTACAATCACAAGTTTACAATGCATGGTCGGCCCCATTTATTTCTTATATTCTTCTTTCTCCAAATCTTTGGAAAAAAATACTGGAAGATCAGCGTTTAATGAATTCTTTAGAACCTAAACAAGAAAGGTTTGCAGGCACTATATATGGCAATAGAATGGGGGCAATTCCGGCAATTTATCCAGTTACACAAGGGGTCACTGTTGAGCTACCAATGGAACTTTACACCCGTTATGGCGACTTAAAAGAGTTAGAGCGTCATTATCCACACATGAAAGCTTGGTGCGAAGCATTTTTCCCTTCAAAGGATGGCGTTATCATCCCTAATGCAACCATGGCCGCTTGGAATGACCATTTTTACGTGGAAACTTCTGAAGATTGCGAATGGAGACCAGAATTAAATCAGCCTGCTTTTATGTCTATCATGATGTATAAAAACATTATGGATACCGCTAAGGTTGCTCGCATTTTAAATAAAACGAGTCAGGCAGAAGAATTGGAATCATTAGGAGAAAAGGTAAAATTAGTAGTAAATACAAACTGGTATAATGCTGCAAATAAAACTTACGGCTCGGCAAAAAATAAGAAAACCCAACAAATAGATGATAGTACGGGTTGGCATGGTATGATGGTTTTGGCTATCGTTAACGGTGTTGCACCAAAAGAAGATATTCCTGATATGGTAAATAACTGTATCAAGGATATGAAAGAAAAATACAGAGAACATCATGCAGCGGGGCACATTACACATCAATTAGTTTATGATGTATTTTCTGATTATGGTTTGATAGAAACTTGCTACAATATGATGAATGCCACAAGTTTTCCAAGCTTTCGCTGGATATTAGCACAATCTG
>JBBRYE010000122.1:0-11186 GCA_038237895.1 Sphingobacteriales bacterium
GATTGCATAAAAATATAAGATAAAAAAGATGTTCAAAAACTTAAGTTTCTCCTCCTTAATCCTATTTAAAGATTTTGTTTAAGAATGCCAATACAAAATTGTTAGTCTCATTAAACCATGGATGAAACAGCCAAAAAGGGTGAGGAGTATTGGGAATTTCATGCACTTCCGAATAAATATTGTACTCGTCAAGTTTTTTAATCATGTCATCTCTACCGGCGTGGAACCTAGGATTAGCGCTATTAATAAATAAAATGGGAGGCGATTGGTTGGTTACATTATTTAAAGCCGAAGCCTCGTCCCAAACCATTGGTTTTTCTTGATAAGTGCCGCCCAACCATTCAGAAGCTGAATTACCTTCCGAAGATTCTGGATGATGAAATGCCAAAACTCCATCAATATCAATAATAGCTTGTACATCATAAGAAATAAAAAGATTTTTACCCCTTTGAAATTTTTTGACACCGCCTGTTGTGCCTACTAAGGCAGCTAATTGGCCACCAGCCGAACGACCTAAAACTGCAATGTGATAAGGATCAATATTGTATTCTTTAGTGTGAGACCTAATCCACCTTATGGCTTCTTTAACATCTAAAACCGCTGCCGGATATTTTGCTTCGGGAGATAAACGATACTCTACCGAAACCGCTACGTAACCGTTATCAGCAAAAAAACGAGCTTGTGGATTACACATACTTTTGTTTCCCGATTTCCAGCCTCCTCCAAACAACAAAATCACAACAGGATAACCTCCCTTTTTTTCTTTTTTAGGGTAAGTAATATCCAGATTAAGTTTTCTGTAACCCAAATCTTTAAAAGGAATATCTAGCTTTTCTAAATTGTTTTTTGATAAAGGTAATTTGGCGATTTGTATATCTGGAAAGTTTTTTCTCTCTTTTATAAAAGCACTATAAGTTGTAAAACTTGTATCTCTCAAAAATTTTTCTTGCGCTAATAATGATAAGGTTAGAAAAAGAGTCGATAAAAATATAATTAAAAATTTCTTCATCAATTATTAGTTTAATTGCCTTTGTAATCAAATAAAACTATTCAGTTTTCCAGCCCCGTAAAACATTTTCCAATTTGTATTCTTTGGCTTCCGCCGATGTTAGTTGATGTGACCATGAAACTCTAGTTTTTGGGGTGGCGCTTGGTCCATAATTTTCATATTCAGAAAATCTGGATAAAGCATAAGTATCTAATTGGTTCCATACGGACCAACCTTCTGGCTTGATTTGAGAAGGAAGGTAGCAATGTATAAAAGCCACATTTGCGTAAGGTCTCCACGGCCTGCCTAAAGAAACTTTGTTTAAAGAAGTATCCGCAGTAACCACGCAATTATTAAAAACATAACCAAAAGGCTCCTGTCAAATCTTTTTTCCTAACAGTTCCATACCCAATTGCGACAACTTCATTCAAAAGTTTAGAATCGTTCTCTAATACAATATTTAATGTTTTCTGATCAGCTATTTTAACATTTTTTACCTTAAAACCTATATAAGTAAAAGATAGTGTGGCGCCGTTTGCTACATTAATTTTGTAATTTCCATTTACATCTGTTTGAGTTCCAGTTTTCGTACCAACAACAGCTACTGAAACACCTATTAAAGTTTCATTTGTGGTTGCATCTGTAACTTTACCAGTAATTTGTTTCGTTTGTGCCCAACCGGCATTTAACGTAAATCCAAACACTAGTAAAAAGAGTAGAATTTTTTTTCTCATAATAACAGTTTATTTTAAAATTTAGATAACGTTAAAGCATATTACTTTTCTAAAATAATTAACAGAATAAAACTTCTTCTCTATTGAAGATATTAAAGTCTGAAAAATAAAAGAATATGATTAAATTATTTTAATTGGTTTAAACAATGTTAATGAGATTTAATATAATAATGAAGCATAATCTGCTTTATATCTGTGCAATCGTTGCCGGCAACGATGTCGATTTAATTACTAGGCTGATAATGGTCACTTATCTAACAAATATTGATTCTAAATACTTATTTTAGCCTTTAGGCAACCGTGAAATATAATACGCATGTTTAAACCAGTTACTATAAAAGATATTGCTAAAGCATTAAATCTATCAACTTCTACAGTTTCTAGGGCTTTAAGAGGAGGGTACGAAATTAGTGAGGAAACCAAGAAAATAGTGCTTGAATATGCGGAAAAAATCAATTTTACCCGTAATCCAATTGCATTAAGTTTAAAAGAAAGAAGAAGCTATTCAATTGGTATTATTGTTTGCGAAGTAGCAAATGTTTTTTTCTCTCAAGCGATAGATGGTATAGAATCAATCGCATATAGTAAAGGTTATCATACTATTATTTCACAAAGTCATGATCAATATGAAAGAGAAGTAACCAATATTCAACATTTAGCAAACAGATCTGTTGATGGAATTATCATTTCATTAGCTGCAGAAACAAAAGATTATTCACATATAGAAAAATTACATGCTCAAGGGTTGCCCATTGTTTTTTTTGATAGGATATTAGAATCAATGAATACACACAAAGTGACCAGTAATAATACTCAAGGAGCTTTTGATGCAACCGAATACCTGATTAGCAAAGGGGTTAAAAAAATCGCCCATCTTGCTAACGCCAAACAATTATCCATTACAGAGCAAAGAAAAATTGGCTATTTAAATGCATTAGAAAAACATAATATCCCGTTTGATGAAAACTATGTGAAATATTGCGAACATGGCGGAAGTAAAAAGGGGGAAGTTGATACTGCAATTAAAGAATTGCTTGATTTGCCGGTAAAACCTGATGCTATTTTTGTGGCTAGTGACCGTTTAAGCATTGGATGTTTAGAGGCGTTAAAAAAGTATAATCCTAAAAATGATATTCTGATTGCTGGTTTTAGTAATTCTGATGTAGTAAATTTATTAAAGCCATCCCTATCTTATGTTAGACAACCCGCTTTTGAAATGGGAAGGATTGCTACAGAGATGTTAATAAACCTTATAGAAAGTAAATATCCTGTTGAAGAGTTTGAGACTAAAATTTTAGATACAACTTTTCATATTAACGAATAAATATTAGTCGGAAAGTGGAATTGTAAACACACAAGTTGTTCCGTTACCAAAATCAGAATTAATTTTAAATTCGCCACCAATGGTTTTCATCCTTGAAGCCATGTTAGTTAGGCCTGCAGATTTTTTAGTTTGTTCTACATCAAAGCCTAAACCGTTATCTATTATTTTGATAATTAAAGATTGTTTTTGTATCTCACCAAAGAATGTAATTTCATTAGCATCTGCATATTTAATAATATTTTGAACCGCTTCCTGTACACATCTTAAAGTAATGATTTTTTTATTATTTGATAATTCTAAATCTTGGATTGATAAATGATTCTTAACTGTAAAAAAACCTGGTTTTTCTAATTTTTTATATTCTAATTCTAAAACATCGTTAAGGTTGGTATCTTTTGCCCATTCTAGATTTAAGCGATGCGAAAGTTCCCGAACTTCATCTATTGCATTTTGAACCAGTTCTCTGGTATACTTTGTTTTATCGTCTTTTTGGTGAGCAAGTTGCAGTTTTATTAATGATAATAATTGCCCAACGTTATCATGCAAATCCGCACCAGTATCTTTTAAGGTTTGCTCTTTAACCTCTAATTGTGCATTAAGTATATTCCTTTCATTTTCTAGCTTTAACCTTTCTTGCTCTTTTAAATGTTTAATATATTTTTTTTGGTAAGCAAAAAGTAATATCAACACAAAAATGCCTAGAGCTGCAAAAGCTACTGCTGCAAATATTACAGTTCCTATTAAATCTGCTGTGTTTTGGGTTTGTGACATAAAAAGCCAACGATATAAAAACTGTATAATGCCATGGCTAAAAACTTCATGGTATTTGGATTATAAAATTTCAGCAATTCATTAAATTTGATTGAAGATAGGTAATTTGTGATCCCCAATATAATAGTAGAAGTAAGATAGAAAAAAAATATCCCAATAACTATCCAAAAATCCACCTTATGGGTCAGGTTTTCTTCAGGTTTAGTAAAATCAAAAAGGTTATAGAAATATAATAAAGAAAAAACCACCAAATTAAAGCCCATAAAACTACGGGAATAAGAAAGATATTCGCCACTGACTTGTAAAATAAACCTATCTATTAAATAAAAAGCATAAAAAGCAGTTGTTAAAATAACAACTGCTTTTTTGAAATTCTGCTTTTCTAAAATATGATAAAATAAATAAGCGAAACAAGCCATATCAAAAAGCATAAATATATTATACATCCATAAATTATTACCCAAATGAAATATTCTATTATATAAAGAGGACGCTAATTGATTCAAGAATTGGAAAAATAAAAAGACAGGGAAAAATTTAATTCCCTTATTGTTTAATGTTTTTCTTTTTATAAATCCAATTAAGGCTGATAACAACTCTATTGTAAAAGCTAGATATACCAGAAACATTGCTATACAATATCTGTGCAGCCACTTGTAGATGGCGGGCATAATTCCATATCATCTAATGGCATCCCTTCACCGCCACTAAATAAGAATGCTTTATTTTCCTCCTCAATATTAATTGAATCTAAATTATTAGATAATATAATATTAGAACTATTTGCCATAGATGGTATTTCACCGTTAGGTGATAATGTTGCAACCAAAATTAAATTTGTCTGATTTTCATAACCATCTTTGCAATCGTAAGACACTTCTGACATGTATTTACCAGTAACTCCAAAATAAATTCTTACCCCGGTTGACATCGGGTTATCAAAAATTAAATAATCTACTAGTGCCTTCTTTGATATCCAAGCACTTTGAGTATCCTTTTTTTCAACACTGCCAACTTTTACTACCCGATTTTGAGTTCTATAAACTTCAACCATCTTTTGAGCCACTTTTTTTTTTACTGGCTTGGTCAATAAATTTTTTTCTTCCATATTTTTAAATTTTTTTCTTTAAAAGTAAAAAACTAAATAGACAAAAAAAATACCCATTAACAGGTATTTTCTATAATATTAAACAGCCTTAAAAAACTTTGTTAAACCCTAATCCTCAAAATGATACAAGAAAACCACCTCACCTGTAAAAGCAGGTTTTTTTTCATCTTTTATTTCTAAGGATATGCCAATATTAGCCTTAGTAACTCCCCTTAAATTCACTATTGAAGCTAATTTTACTTTTAACCTTACTTCGCTATCAACAACTACCGCTTGTGCAAATCTTAAACTTTCTATACCATAGTTTATCTCCATTTTTAAATTTTGGATTTTAACTATCTGCTTCCATAAAAAAGGAATCAATGATAATGTTAAATAACCATGTGCTATTGTTTTTTGAAACGGACTATCTATTTCAGCTTTTTTTGGATCTGTATGTATCCATTGATGATCTAGCGTTGCATCTGCAAAAAGATTAATTTGGGCTTGATCTATTTTGTGCCAATCAGATAATCCCATTTCCTTTCCTAAATGACTTTCAAATTCTTTGTAATTATTAATGATAACCATTGGTTTCTGTTTAAAGTCCAAATTTATAAAATATAGTGATAATAAAATTTTATCTCTTTTTCTTAAAATATATGAAAACTAATCGTATGATTAGTTTAAAATGTTATTAATCAATTATTTATAAAAAATTATATTATTCTGACACTAATTAATCAATCGATTAATTAGTTTTGAGGCATAAATGATAGAGGATAGACAGGATAAAAAAGATCATATTCTAGAAGTTGCAGAAAAACTTTTTGCAGAATTAGGCTATGATGGTGCATCTACAAGGTTAATTGCTCAACAAGCATCGGTAAATATGGCCATGCTCAATTATTATTTTGGAGGCAAAGAAGGATTGTATTTTGCGATATTCCAGAAGCATGTATCAGTACAAAAAATAAAACTCCAAAACTTAAATAATGAAGAGATTTCTTCATTAGATAAGCTAAAAAGGTGTATAGATGATTATGCCGATAAAATGTTGTCAAATTGTGCCTTTCAAAAAATAATATATAGGGAAATGAGCTTGTCCCAAAGATCAGACATGAATAAAAAAATTATTTCTCTTATTTCTCAAAATGCTTTGGAAGTAAAAAAAATAATAGTTGATGGGATTAAAAATGGCAGTTTTAATGAAGATGTAGATGCAGATATGTTAGTTGCATCTTTATTTGGCACTAAGAGTTACCTCATCAACGCATCGGACATGTCTTCCTTATTAATGGGTAAAGATGTTACAGATCCCGAAGTAATAGAAAATATAGTAAAACCCCGTCTTAAAAATCATATGAAAAAAATGTTTAGCGCTTATTTAACCCATCACGATGAAAATAAATAACAACTTAATAATAAAATATTTTATCAAAAATGTAAAACCGTTTTGTTTGCTTTTTATATGGATAGTTTTGTTTATTCCTTTAACAAGTTTTTCTCAAGAAATTAAAACAATTACTATTAATGATGCGGTTTCTTTAGGCCTGGCAAATAGTAAAACTTTGCAATTATCAAGGTCTAAAGTAGAAAGAGCCGTTTCTGTTTATAATCAAACTTTAGATAAGGCATTGCCTGCTATAAAAGCAAATATGATCTACAACCACGCAGAAATTCCAAATAATGTTTTACAATTAGGCCCCGGAAACCCCATCACACTACCAAAAAGAGCAAACGCTATTCTTGGAACGTTTTCAATAGAAGAGTTAATTTTTGCAGGAAATAAATTAAAATACGCAAAAGAAAGTACCGATTTATTGAAAAAGATAGCCGAGCTTGATGTTGATAAAAGTAAAGAAGATGTTTCATTAGCAATTATAAATTCATATTTAAACCTTTATAAGCTAGATAATAGTAAAGAGGTTATTAATCAAAATTTAACTGCTTTAGATACTCAGCTAAAACAAACCAATAGATTTTTTGATCAGGGTTTGGTGACAAAAAATGATGTTTTAAGGCTTCAACTGCAACGTTCTAATGTAGAATTGACAGGTTTAGATATTGATAAAAACAGAAATATAGTTAACTATAATCTCGATATTTTACTAGGCATCAATGAATCTACTATAATAAAAACCGATAACATAAATGTAGCTAATAACCAAAAAATTACTTTTAATGCCTATGTTGATAGTGCATTAAACAGTAGGGTTGAAATTAAACAAATAGACTACAGAGCAACTGTTAATGATAAAAATATCCTATCCATTAAAGCTGATAAATTACCCACTATTGGTGCAGGAGCAAATGCTTATTATTTAAATCCGAACGGAGCTTTAATTCCAAGGCAAAATGAGTTTGTGGCCCCACTAACAATTGGTGCAACCTTATCATGGAATATTAGCAATTTGTTTACTAATAAAAATAAAGTTGCCGAGGCTACCTATGAAAAAAATGAGACTTTGATTAATAAAAACATCCTGATAGATAATATAAAATTAGATGTAAATAGAAATTATGAGTCTTATTTACAATCATTAAAAAAGATTGATGTTATTAATGAATCTATAAACCAGGCACAAGAAAACAATAAAATAGTTGTTTCAAAATATCAAAATAGTATTGCTTCCATTACTGATAGAATAGATGCAGATACACAACTTTTTCAAACAAAAATAAATTTAGAGATCGCTAAAGCTGATGCTCAAATAGCATACTATAACTTACTACGTTCTGCAGGAATTCAATTAAATCGTTAAAACACTCATAAAATAGAAATGGAAAATACCAACGTACCAAAATCAAAATCAAAAAAAGTAATCCCATTTATTTTGGGTGCAATTATTCTTATTGGAGGATTTTTTGGAGTAAAAGAATACATTTATTACAATAACCATATTGATACCGATGATGCTCAAATTGATGGCGACATAAGCCCTGTAGTATCACGTGTTGGCGGATATATAGATTCTATCTATTTTGAAGAAAACCAACATGTAGACGCAGGTAAATTATTAGTTAAACTGGATGATAGAGATTATAAAATAAAAGTAGAGCAAGCACAGGCTGGTAAACAATCTGCATTGGCAAATGTAAATGTAAGTGAATCTGTAGTAAGTTCTACAGCTGCAAATATTGCAACCGCAAGAGCAAATGTAGTAGCCGCAAAAGCAAAAGCAGATAAAGCAAATAAAGATTTTGCTCGTTATAAAAATCTAATTAAAGATGGCTCTATAACTCAACAACAATATGATCAGGCTAATGCCGAAAAAGAAACTGCTAATGCTCAATTACAGGCAGTGCAAGCACAATATGGTGCAGCCCAAAAACAAGTTAATACAAGTCAATCTCAAGTAAGTGCAGCAAGCTCAAATATTACTGCTAAAACTGCTGATATAGATTTCGCTAAACTGCAATTATCATATGCAACAATCAAAGCTCCAGCAACAGGTATTATTTCTAACAAAAACATTCAAATTGGTCAGTTAATACAGCCAGGCCAGTCTTTGTTCGCTATTGTAAATGACAATAGTTTATATGTGAAGGCAAATTTTAAAGAGACTCAATTAGAAAAATTGAAAGAAGGGCAGTTAGTAGATGTAGAAGTTGATGCTTTCCCTGAGGCAAATCTTAAGGGCCATATTTATAACTTTTCGCCAGCAACAGGTGCTAAATTTTCTTTATTACCTCCAGATAATGCTACTGGTAATTATGTTAAAGTTATTCAAAGAATACCTGTTAAAATTAAATTAGATAAAAACGAAATCTTAAAGAAAATAAGCCCAGGAATGAGTGTTAAGGTTTCTGTTCACATTTCAGAATAATTTATTATGGCAGAAGTAGGTTTAAAAAAATGGGTAATTACTATCACTGTAATTACGGCTGCTCTTTTAGAATTAATAGACACTACAATTGTGAATGTTTCTTTGCCTCAGATACAAGGAAACTTGGGCGCAACTTTAGAAGACATTGCTTGGATTACAACTGGTTATGCTGTAGCTAACGTAATCATTTTACCCATGTCTGGATGGTTGGGAGAAACCTTTGGCAGAAAAAATTATTTTCTATTTTCTATAATCATATTTACCATAGCTTCTTTTTTGTGTGGTAATTCTACTACTCTAGAAGAGTTAGTAGCGTTTAGAATTTTACAGGGTTTAGCTGGTGGTGGATTAATTTCTACCGGACAGGCTATTTTGTTAGAAACCTGGCCGCCAGAAGAAGTAGGAATAGCAACCGCAATGTTTGGTTTGGGTGCAGTTGTTGGTCCAACTTTAGGGCCAACAATAGGAGGCTACATAACAGAACATTTATCATGGCCATGGATTTTCTTTGTTAATATACCTATTGGTATTATTGCCGCATTTGCCTCCTACCTCGTTATAAAAGAAACGCCAAAAACAGCAAAAGGAAGACCTGTAGATTGGTGGGGAATTATATTATTAGCATTAACTGTGGGTAGTTTACAAACTGTTTTAGAAAAAGGAGAAAGTGAAGATTGGTTTGCTACTTCTTATATACTTATACTCGCGGTTGTGTCAATTTTAGGTTTTTTCTTATTTATTTGGAGAGAAAAAAGCATACAATACCCAATAGTAAACTTAAACATCTTAAAAAAACGGAGTTTTTCTGTGGGTATGTTTTTTAGTTTTGTATTAGGTTTTGGATTGTATGGTTCAGTATTTATTTTCCCAATCTTTTGTCAAAACTTATTAGGATTTTCTGCACTTCAAACTGGGCAAATATTTTTACCCGGAGGATTGGCAACCATTGTGCTTATGCCGTTTATAGGTATTATGCTAAAGAAAGGAGTGCCTGCACAATTAATGGCAGGTTTTGGAATGCTACTTTTCTTTTTATTCTCTTTCATGCTAAGCAAATCAACTCTTTCATCTGGTACTGGCGATTTCTTTTGGCCTTTAATTATTAGGGGAGTAGGTATGGCATTTTTATTTGTACCATTAACCACTTTAGCTATTCAAGATTTAAAAGGGAAAGAAATAGGACAGGGAACTGGCCTAAATAATATGGGTAGGCAATTAGGTGGTTCTTTTGGTATTGCTGCTTTAACAACCTTAATACACATTAGGAATGGTGTGCATAGAAGTAATCTTTTAAGTAATATTAATGATTATAATGCTGCGTTTACTCAAAAGTTGACTTTAATAACCAGAAGTTTTGAGGCTAAAGGTTATACTTTTTTAGATGCTCAGCATGCTGCTATGAAGGCAATAGATGGTTTGGTAACGAGACAAACCCTTCTATTAACGTTTACTGATGCTTATTGGCTAGTAGGTTATGTGATGTTGTTTTCTATACCTTTATTGTTATTACAAAAATTTAAGAAAAACGCTGCAATTCCTGCAGATGTTCATTAAACAAATAAGGCTGCTTTATTAAAAGCAGCCTTATAATTAACAATTAAAACCTATTAAATCCTAAAAGATTGGTTAGATACTTTTAGGGTTGATTAACCTTATTACTAATCTAGTAAATAAAAAGTATCAAAAGCAAATTTTGAATCAAATTAATTGTTATTATTTTAAAATTTAAAGTATTTAGAAATAATATTAACCAGAAAAACTTTTGTTTTCTTTAATAAATAACCTTCCCTGTTGCCGTTACTAAGGATGCAATTCTTACCGCATCAAATATTCTTTCTTCTTTAGTCTCTAATTTTATCAAAGAATCTTCATGAGCATTTACACACATCTCGCATCCATTAACAGCAGAAATAGCCAAACTCATTAATTCAAAAAATTCTTTACTTGTAACCGGCTTCATCATTATTTGCATTCTGATACGAGCTGGAATTTGCGTATATTTTTCTTTTTGAGTAAAATGACGGAATCTATAAAAAACATTATTAGATGCCAATAATGACGCACATGATACCGCTTCTGCTAACTCATCTTCTGTTGCACCAAATTTTATTGAGTAATTTTTATAAAAAGAAATCAATACCGCATTTTGATTATTTACTGCAATAGATAATCCTAACAAACCACACTCTTTTTCATTTATGTATTCTGATGTTAAAGTGCTATTAAAGTTTAATTTTAAATCTCTCAAATATTTAAAATCAGTTGCGTTTAAAAGCTCTAAAGCCTTATTATTTATATTTTCATTACCAAAAATTTCTAGTAATTCTTGGGTTGTTTCTGATATATTTTCCATTATGTTATTTTTAAATTATAAATTTATTAGACACAAAAAACCCCTTAGCGCTCATTAATAAACAATAAGGGGTTCATATTTAATTAAGCCTCTAAAGCA
>JBBRYE010000123.1:0-10948 GCA_038237895.1 Sphingobacteriales bacterium
AAACCAGAAACTATATTGGTAAGCCTACCTTTTTTTTCTTTCGGAAAAGCCACTTTGGTTGATTCTGATTCTAAACTCATGATCACAAAAATATACAAAATTTTACCACCTTATCAACTAGTTTTTAACAACATTTTAGTGTAGTTTATTGTAGACGTCAATTGTGATTAGTTATTAATCTAATTTTCAACAATAATTGTTAATAAAGTATTAAAAATGTAAGTAAACATATCTTTAAACTACCTTAAAGGATATGTTGATAAAATGAATCGGTGTTAATAAACTTTTTATGTTTGGTTTTTATAAAGGTTCTATTAATAAGGTTATTAGATTTTGTTTAATTTCGCAACGTATGGAAAAAAGATTTCAGAGAGAGGAAAAAGAAGTAAACCAAATGATTTTTGGGATAAGGGCAGTGATAGAAGCCATTAGTTCTGGAAAAGATATTGAATCATTATTTTTACAAAAAGGTGTTAGCGGGGATTTAATTTCTGAATTGAAAACTCTTTTACGTCAATATGATATTCCATCACAGCAAGTCCCGATAGAAAAGTTAAATCGCATTACCCAAAAAAATCATCAAGGTGTAATTGCATTTATATCTCCAATTACTTATCAAAAAATTGAAGATTTAATTCCTCAGATATTTGAAAAAGGAGAAGTTCCACTCATATTATTATTAGATGGTATTACTGATGTACGTAATTTCGGAGCTATTGCCCGTACTGCCGAATGTTGTGGAGCCCACGCTATTGTTGTCCCAAAACGAGGTGCTGCACAAATTAATCCCGACGCAGTAAAAACATCTGCTGGTGCTTTATATAAAATTCCGGTTTGTAGACATGATAATCTTTTAACGGTTTTAAGATTTTTAAAAGACTGCGGTATTCAGATTGTTGCTTGTACAGAAAAAACGGAAGATTTTATTTACAAACCTGATTTTACCGCACCAACAGCAATTATTATGGGTGCAGAAGATGAAGGAATATCATTTGAGTTAATGAGAAATGCTGATTATCTTACAAAAATACCAATGGTAGGCACAATTGAATCATTAAATGTTTCTGTATCTGCAGGAGTAATTTTATATGAAGCGGTAAGGCAAAGGTTTGGGTTAGGTGGTTAGTTTTTAGTTTGTTAGGTGGTTAGGATTTAAGTCACTATTTATTTTTTGGAATTAACTTTTAACTTTAAACTTTATACTTTTAACATTAGGCTAAAAACTTATCCATCATTCCCAAAATGCCGAATAAACCACCTGTGTGGATCATTAAAACTTTATCATCTTTTTTAAAATAACCTTTTGAAGCTAAATCTTGAATGGCAAATAGCGTTTTAGAAGTATAAACCGGGTCTATCAAAATTCCTGTTTGTTGACTGAAATCCTTTATAAACTTTATAAGTTCAGGTTTGGTTTTAGCATAACCACCAAAGTGATAATCTGTGTATAACTGATAATCAATTTTATGAATCAATAATTTATCAATTTCTGGTTTTAAAAATTCTCCACCTTTTAATGAGGAGACAATATGAACCTTGGTTTTTAATTGCGATATAGAAACTTGATTTATAATTCCTGCAGCTGTAGCACCGGTACCAGCACTGCAAAAAATGTGGTCATAATTATTTTTTAGTTCGGTAATTATTTCTCTGCAACCTTTTTCAGCTTCAAAACCAAAACCACCTTCTTCTAAAACAAAATTTTCATCATCATATATTAACCTATTTTTTAAAAGAAGCATTTTATTTTTATACGCTTCTCTAGATACAAATATTAAATTCATGCCAAATAATTTGCAAAAATCTAAAATGGGGTTGTTTGCTTCTTCTCCTCTAACAAAAGCAGATGTTTTAAAATTGAATTTTGCTCCCGCTGCTGCGGTTGCTATTAAATGGTTTGAATAAGCACCTCCAAAAGTTATAAGGTGAGTTTTATTAAGCTCTCTGGCTTTTATTAAATTGAATTTCAATTTTCGCCATTTATTGCCTGAAATAAAAGGATGAATTAAATCGTCTCTTTTTAAAGAAAGACTTAAAAAATCTGATATTGGAGGATAATTTATTTTTTCTTCAACGCTGTTAAAGCTCAGATTTATCATCTTAAAAATAAAAATCCTAGAATTTAATAAAATTCTAGGATGTAAATAGTTAAAAAATTTATGAAATTATTTGCCAATTCCAAAACCTACACCAGCAGTAACTGCTTGATATTGGCCTATAGAATAAGATCCATATAATCTAAAAAATGCCAGATGTAATTCAAAACCTAAATTGCCTCTTAAGCCAGAAATATCTGTTTGTTTAATACTTACAGGATCTGTAAATGTTGAATAAGTGGGAGTTGGCGGAACAATAGTTGCTCCAGTTCTTACTACATAATTTCCCAAAACTTTTAATTGAGTTTGTGAAGAATTATACCCAACAGAAACGAAAGGTGTGAAAACAGCTAACTTTTTAGATAAAATTGCGTCGATTGTATAACCGCTAAATTTAATATCTACTTTTTGGTTTAAATCAGCACCATCTTTTTTATCATTTAATTGTTTGTCAACTGCTAACTTGTAACTATAAGTCAATTGGTTGTAACCAAAAGCTAACGCAATATCTATTGGGATAATTTTTTCTGTTTTACCTGGTAATAGGTATTTAGTAATTTGATGTTTTACACCAAAGCCTAAAACTTGAACAGCGCCAAAACTTCCTGTTTCTTTTCCAATTTGAGGTGTATATCTTACGGAAACATCAGTATTTTTAATTAAACCAACTGTAACTTGTATTTGTGGAGATGGGGCAAATTTGAATCCACTGCCGTCTGGTAATTTTATAGTTGAAACTTCAGTTCCATTATCATTTTTTACAGAAAGTGTAGCACCAGTGCCTGCATCGGATAATAATGTTGGAGATAAAGAATTTCCTTTAGCCTGTATTGTAGAAGATAATCCTAATTTGTTAATATCAAATGATTGGTCGCTTTGAGGTACCAAAGCTGCTGTTGCTTGAATTCTTAAATCAAATTTACCCAGGTTTTTAGCTTTCGCCGAGCTATACCATCCACTATTCATCCCAAAACCAAAGCCTTTAAATGCAGGCATAAAATAAGCTTGAGCTAACTTTGTAGCATCTGTGGGTACGTTTTTAACTAAGTTAGTAGTGTTTTGAGCAAAAGCGTAATTGATAGAAAGTATCAATAAAACGATTAGAAGCTTAATTTTTTTTCTTAAAAAATTCATTTTAAAGAGATTAAATTTAATCTCGAAAGTATATTTTTTTAATCAGAAATGGAAAAAAGTTTAACACAAACACAAATTTTTTAGTAAAGTCTCTCATGTTTTTATTGTTTTATATTATCATATTTAGATACGTGGTTAATGTCAAATATGATACCGTTTTATGATTATGATTATAAATAATTTAAAAGGTTTAATTTTGTAATAATGGAAATTGACTTAGATATTCAAGATAGAGGAGAAAATGATTTTTTTGAGCATTTCGCAATAACGGTTGATAAAGGTCAATCACTTTTAAGAATTGATAAGTTTTTGATGCTTCGTATTGAGAATGCATCACGTAGTAAAATCCAAAATGCCATAGAAGCAGAAAATGTATTGGTAAATGGCAAACCCATTAAAGCGAGTTATAAAATTAAGCCATTAGATCAAATTAGTATTGTATTACCTCACCCTCCTAGAGATACTGAAGTTTATCCACAAGATATTCCTATAAATATTATCTATGAGGATGATGATTTGCTTTTGGTGAACAAAGATGCAGGTATGGTTGTACACCCCGGTTATGGAAATTGGGATGGTACTTTGGTTAATGCACTGGTTTTTCATTTTAAACAATTACCTCAACTACCAGGAAATGATGGTCGCCCTGGTTTGGTGCACCGTATAGATAAGGATACATCTGGTCTTTTGCTGATCAGTAAAAACGAAAAAGCAATGACATTATTAGCCAAACAGTTTTATGATCATAGCATCAGTAGAAAATATTTGGCTTTAGTTTGGGGCGATTTGCAAGAAGATGGAACAGTTACAGGCTACATTGGCAGAAGTGCCAAGGATAGAAAAGTGATGGATATTTATGATAATGAGGAAGATGGAAAATGGAGCGTTACGCATTATAGGGTTTTAGAAAGATTCAATTATGTCACACTAATTTCTTGTGAATTAGAAACAGGTCGTACTCATCAAATAAGAGCTCACATGAAACATATCGGCCATCCTTTATTTAATGATGCGCCTTACGGGGGCGATAAAATCAGGAAGGGGACTTTATTTGCCAAGTACAAACAATTTGTAGAAAACTGCTTTCAAATTATCCCAAGGCAAGCTTTACATGCCCAAACATTGGGATTTGTACATCCAACAAAAAAGGAATTTGTAAATTTTGAATCAGAATTACCTCAAGACTTTACGGATGTTTTAGAAAAATGGAGAGCATATCTTAAAAATCAATAATTATTAAATAGAAAGAGATAGCTTTGCAGCCTTATGTCAAAAAAATTCATCAATATTAACGGAGAGATTTTAGATGCAGAGGATAAAATATTTAATATTTCTAATAGAGGATTTAAATATGGAGATGGGTTGTTTGAATCTATGAGGATGTCTTTTGGCAAACTTAACTTTGCAAATCTTCATGCCGAAAGACTTCAAAATGGCATGAAAACCTTAAAATTAGAAGGTTATTCTACACTTGATACTTATTTTTTAAAGGATAAAGCAGAGGAACTTTGCAAAAGAAATAAAGTTGGACCTAACGCAAGGTTAAGATTAAATGTTTATAGAGATGGCGGCGGATTGTATGCTCCTTCTCAAAATAAACATGGTTATACTTTAGAAGTTACTCCTTTAGATTCTGCCAATTACGAGATTAATGCAAAAGGCTTAATTATGGATATTTATCAGGATATTCAAAAACCTATTAATAAGCTATCAAATTTAAAAACCTGTAATGCTTTGCCTTATATAATGGCCGGTATTTTTAAGGATCAGATGCGTTTAGACGAAACATTTATCCTAAACCAAAATGGTTTTTTGTGTGAAACCATAAGTGCAAATCTATTTTTAGTTTATAAAGGGATTATTTACACCC
The DNA here is from genome assembly GCA_038237895.1 of Sphingobacteriales bacterium. Classification (GTDB taxonomy): domain Bacteria; phylum Bacteroidota; class Bacteroidia; order Sphingobacteriales; family Sphingobacteriaceae; genus Pseudopedobacter. The sequence continues at coordinate 5,101 of JBBRYE010000123.1, forward strand.
CAGCATTAAGCGAAGGCTGTATTGGCGGAGTGATGCGCCAAGTTGTGATGGAATTAGCTAAGAAAAACGATTTACAAATAATTGAGGCACAAATTAATCCAGAGATTTTAGATGAGGTAGAAGAAGTTTTTATCACCAACGCTTCTAAAGGAGTACAGTGGGTGATGGGCTTTAATCGGAAAAGGTATTTTAATGAGGTTTCTCGCTTTTTAATGGATAAATTGAATAAGGAAATTAAGTAGTTGGTTAGGTTGTTAGATTTTTAGTTAGTTAGTTAGTTAGTTAGTTAGGATTTATTTTTTTATTTTTTTTGTTAGATATTTAATATTATTTGGGCGTTTTAACACGCTTTCCGCTATATCTTTTTGTCCGCCATCTGGCGGACAAAAAGGATGTCGCTTCAATCGTTAACGCAAAAAGATAAATTCTTGAAATTTCTAGTCGAACTTAAGACTTACGAAGTTTTTGGAAATTCGTAAGTCTGAAAAAACTTATAAATTAAACATTAATCTAATCGTATTCCTCTTAAAAAATCTCCAATTTCCATTTTCTTTTTCCCTTCATGCTGAATTTCTTTTAAATGAATAAATCCACTTTTGGTTGCGAATTTTAAATAAGTTTTATTATCACTTAAAAAAGCACCAACCGAAATTCCAGGTTCAACATCTTCTTTTACTGCTTTATAAATTTTTAATCCTTTACCTAAAAACTGAGTAAAAGCAGTAGGATAGGGGCTTAAACCTCTAATCATATTAAAGACAACGTCATTCTCCTGATTCCAATTTATTTTACAATCATCCTTAAATATCTTTGGAGCATGTTTTAGATTTTCTTCATTAAAACTATCTTGAGGAATTTCTTGGTAATCATTTGTTTCAATTGCTTTTACAGTTTTAACTAATAATTCGGCGCCTTTTTTCATCAAAGCATCATGTAAATCTCCAGCGGTCATTTCCTCGTTTATAGCAACTTTATCAGCAAATAAAACATCTCCGGTATCAATATCTTGTTTTAAAAAGAATGTAGTAACGCCACTTTCTTTTTCTCCATTAATAATTGCCCCATTAATTGGCGCAGCTCCGCGGTATTGTGGCAATAAAGAACCATGAAGATTTATTGTTCCTTTCTTAGGCATGTTCCAAACAATTTCGGGTAACATTCTAAAAGCAACCACCACTTGCAAATCCGCATCTAAAGATTTTAGTTCTTCAATAAATTCTGGATTTTTTAATTTTTCTGGTTGTAAAACTTTAAGATTATTTTCGTCTGCATATTTCTTCACAGCCGATTCATTTATTTTTTGTCCACGGCCTGCTGGTTTATCTGGAGCTGTAATAACACCAACAATATTGAAATTCGCATTTAGTAGAGCGACCAAAGAAGCAACGGCAAAATCGGGCGTACCCATAAAAATAATCCTCATTATAACTGAATTAAGATAGATTACAAAGAATAGAAAAATTTTCTAATTGTCGCAATTTGAGATTAATGAGTTTAAAATTTTAACAAGAAGAAATAAAAGTAACATAATTGTTACAAATTGATAATATTGAAAATTTATTATCGTTATAGCTGAAATTTAAAACCAAAAAGCTATGTTATTTAACCAAACCAATGTAAACAGGGAAGAGTGGCTCGACCTTGTTTTTGAAAATCGCAACCAATCTTACGGAGCTTATGTGCTTAGAAAAGAATCTGGCAATTATTTACTAAAATCTTTATTGATAGCTATTTCCCTATTGATATTAGTTTTTGTATCATCTGCTTTTACAGATAAACCAATCTTAAAAATTATTCCACCAATTTCTGACCCTTTAAAACCAGAAATAATTAAGGATGTGGAATTGATTAAGAATCCAATTGTTAAAAAAGAGGCTTTCAAAAAATCAGAAGCTTCTCCAAAAAAAGTGGAAGATTTTAAAACCATAAAATATACTGGGATCATCAAACCAGTTAACCAACCAAAAATTGATGTTCAGTTACCGACAGAAAAGGAATTGAAAAATGTTATTATTGGTTCTATTGAAAAAGAGGGTAAATCTGCAACTGATGGAACAAATGCTAGTGGAAGTCAAGGGAAATCAGGAATTGAGGCAGGAGAGGGCGATAATGGAAACGAACCTTTAAATGTAAACATTGTTGAACAAATGCCAGAATTTCCAGGAGGAATGGCTGCATGGGGTAAATTTTTAAACAAAAATTTAAACTATCCATCAATAGCAAAAGATGCCAATGCAATGGGTAGGGTAATAGTATCTTTTGTGGTAGAAAAGAATGGCTCAATAACAGATGTTAAAATATTAAGAGGAATAGGCGCAGGTTGTGATGAGGAAGCTATAAGAGTAATTAAAAAATCTCCATTATGGAAAGCGGGTATTCAAAATGGAAGACCAGTTAGGGTGAGTTATATTATGCCAATTGTTTTAAGATTGGATTAATTACTTGATTATTTTATATATTTAAAAGTCGATTTTTGAATTTGAGAATCGACGTTTTATTTTTTTTATGAGAATATTTAGGTCTTCAAGTCTTTTAATGAATTTCGTAAGATGTTTCAACCTAGAAACTTTAATCAGATTGTCCAATCAAAAACTTTTATTGCCGCTATATCATACAGTAAGTGATGGTTACTTACCTCATATAAATAACCTCTATCAAGTAAAAACAATAAATAATTTTAGAAAAGACTTGGATTATATATGTAGGTATTACAAAAGCATTTCAGTTGAAGATATGTTGGTTTATAAACTTAATAGCAACCTTATAGAAAAGCCTTATTTCCATTTATCATTTGATGATGGATTAAAAGAAATTAGAACTATAATAGCTCCAATCTTATTAGAAAAGGGCATACACGCAACTTTTTTTATAAACTCTGATTTTATAGATAATAAAACTCTATTTTACAGATTTAAAGCTTCTCTCATAATCGATAAACTAAAGAGTGGAATTAATGAAAATTCCAAACAAGTTATATGCAAATTACTAAATTGTAATTTAAAGAGTTTAAAATCAAAAATTTTGAAATTGACTTGGAATGATATTTATATTTTGGATAAAATTGCAAGTTTAATTAATTTAAATTTTACACAGTATTTAAAAAATGAGCCTTATTTAAATACTGAAGATATTGAATGGTTAAGGATGAAAGGTTTTAGCTTAGGTGCGCACAGTAAAAATCATCCAAACTATTTAGATATATCTTTAGATGAACAAATTAATCAGACTAATTATAGTTTGAATTATATGATAAATAACTACAATATAGCACATAATTTATTTGCTTTTCCGTTTTCAAATAAGGGTGTTGGAAAATCTTATTTCAATCATCCGGATTTAATACCAAACACAAGTTTCGGAACTAATGGACTTGAGATGAATAAATTAGATTTTATATATCAAAGAGTACCATTAGAATTTAATAACTACAATGCTGATAATATAATCAAAGCAAATTATGTTAAATATTTAATTAAAAGACTGTTTTGAAAAATAGTATTTTAAAAACAATTCGTTCGTTTATTAAAAGAATAACTAATAAATCTTTTAGATTGAGAATAAGGTATTCATATAATTATTGTAGAGGATATTTTTACTATGGCAAAGAATATTATTGTGTGTGTTGTGATAGATTTTTTAAGAAATTTTTACCATTTGGAAATATTGAAAGGAAAAACGCCAAATGTCCAAATTGTGAATCTTTAGAAAGAACTAGAGTACTTCAGTATTACTTAAAAGACAATACTGATATATTTAACAGAGATAAATATATCTTACATTTTGCCCCTGAACGAATGCTTTCCAAAAATTTAAAGAAAGCATCAGAAAACTACATTTCTGTTGATATTGAAAAAGGAGCTGCTGATAGAGTAGAAGATATTCAAAATTTAGGATTTAAAAATAGCACCTTTGATTACATAATTTGCTCTTGTGTTTTAGGACATGTAGAAGATGAAGATAAGGCAATTAACGAAATATATAGAGTCTTAAAAGTTGGAGGTAAGGCATTTATTCTAACTGTTATTGATTTAAAAAATCCTTTTACATTTGAAAATGTGAATATCGTTTCAGAAACTGAAAGACTTAAGTTTTATGGAGAAAAGGATTTGTTAAGATTGCATGGAAAGGATTTTTTTAATAGATTAAGACGTAGCAACAGTAGCGTAAAGGAAATTGATTTTGCACAAACTTTTAATCTAAGTGATAGAAACCGTTTTAGTTTAGGTAATGGAGAAAGAGAGTTGATTTTTGAGATAGAAAAGTTTAATTAAATGCTTAAACAGTTAACAGATTTAGAATTTAAGAAAATAATACCAGGGTCTATTTATACTAATCTTGAGTATATGAATATCACAGGGAGTATTATAGAGGGTAAACCAGTCTATTTTGTTTTTTTTAGAAACGGTTTACCTCAAGTTGCTTTCGCATTATTTGAGAAGAGGAATAACATTGTTGTTCCAAAATTTTATCCTTTGTATTCTGGTGTTTGGCTAAAAGGTTCTTTAGAACACTTAAATTTAAGGAATGATTTTTTTGATACGATTAAAGAATTAAAAAAGAAATATCAATCTATAGAGATTTGTTTACCCCCTTTTATAAATGATGTAAGGGCTTTTATTTGGAATGGGTTTGATGTAAATCTGAAATATACCTATGTTAAGGATATTTCTGATTTTAATTTTAAACTTGACCTTCTTAGAAATTATAAAAATGCCAAGAAGAATTTAGATTTGGAAATGGAAAATGACTATTTATTAGATAGTGAATGGTTAAAGTACACTGATCTTCTAAAAAAAATTGGTTATAATGTTAATCATTTTAAAGAATTAGAATCGTGGATATCCAAACTAGAATCCTCAAATATTATAAGAGTTTTTTATGTTAAAAATTCTAAAGGAATAATAAAAGGCTCAAGTATTTTATTATTTGATAATGAAAAAAAAGAAGCAGGCCTTTTATTTAATATTGTCCCTAATATTATAGATCAATCTAAAATAAATGCATATTTATATATTGAGTTACAAAAGTGGTTGAACCATAATGGATATTTAAAATTCGATTATTTAGGTGCAAATTTTAAAAACGTAGCTGATTTCAAATCTAGGTTAAATGCTGAATTGAAAATGTATTTTGTGGTGAGTTATAATAGTATCATATTTAAAAATCTATTTCTAATTTTTAACATTTACTTAAAGAAAATAAAAAACAGACTAAGAAAAGCTTCCCTCACGATATAATTAGTTTGCCTTATTGAATAAAAATGCTTGTTTAAATCTTAAGTGGTTTTGATACGAGGGATTTTTCGTTTAAATAGGTTTTTAAAGGAAATAAAAAGAATAAAATTATTGCATGGTTCGTAAAAGGCAAATCCAAAATTAAATAATTTACGAAGTGAAAAGATAGAAACAAGAAAATCAAAATAAAATCATATTTTTTGGTAAAGAAGCCGACTAAAAAAAATAACTCTAAAACAATTGCTAATAAATAAAGTATATATCCGAAAAGCCAATTTTCGATTAATAGGCTCATTAAATTTGATTTCAAAGTGTTTGGATTATAAAATATGTAGTTTGAACACGCTACAGCAATGCTTTGACTCATTTGATAAATATTAAAAACAGCTTCATTTAAAATTTTCAATGCCCGGGCTAAAAAATACAAGGAACATAAAAAGTATCTACCTAAATCAAAAATAACAGAGAATTTGAACTCATCTTTAAACGTAAACGGTATACAGACAAACAAAAGTCCAATTGTATATGGTTGATATGCAATCATTGAGGAATAAAGATATTGGTAAACCCAAATTACTATAGTGAATATTATTGGAAATATATTGCTCTTATTC
>JBBRYE010000124.1:0-10773 GCA_038237895.1 Sphingobacteriales bacterium
CAGCTGCCCTAACTAATTGTTTCCCGATGGTGTCTCTAACAAAAAAATCTTTCCAAAGCCCAACTTCTTTCCAGACTTCATCAGATAAAGCAAAAGCTCTTTTATAAACTTCTAAATCTTCAAGACTATTAAAGCTCATAATTTTAGTTGAAATAGTTCATTAGTCATTAGTATTCGTCTATTAGATAGTTACTTTATTAGGCATTAGTATAATAAGTTCTTCAAACATATTGAATTTGATAAAAATAGGAAAATATCGTTTAATTAAATTTGGCTTTATTTATAGTAAAAAAACTTATCGAACTTTTTTAAATAATATAAGCCTAATGACTAATCAACTAATTCAACTACTTGAAACTATATAAACCTAATGAACCAATGACTAATTAACTAATTCAACTACCTAAACCTCTCCTTCAAATAATCACCAGTAAAACTCCCTTTAAACTTTATCAATTCTTCAGGCGTTCCTTCAAAAACTAAATTACCGCCTTCATCTCCACCACCCGGACCAATATCAATCACCCAATCAGCGCATTTTACTACATCCATGTTGTGTTCAATTACAATAATGGTGTTTCCCTGCTCAATCAAAGCATCAAAAGATTTTAATAACTTTTTAATATCATGGAAATGCAAACCAGTAGTTGGTTCATCAAAAATGAATAATGTATTATGGCTATTATTCCCTTTAATTAAAAAAGAGGCCAATTTAATACGCTGCGCTTCTCCGCCAGATAAAGTGTTAGACGATTGCCCTAAATGCACATAACCTAAACCAACATCAACTAAAGGCTGAAGTTTATTGGTTATCTTATGTTCTTTGGTAAATAATTCCAAAGCTTCGTCAATGGTCATCTCTAAAACTTCGGATACATTTTTATCCTGATAGGTAACATCTAAAACATGTTGTTTAAAGCGTTTTCCTTCGCAAGATTCGCAAGGCAAATAAATATCTGCCATAAACTGCATCTCAATTTTCACTTCGCCTTCTCCCTGGCAAACATCACAACGACCGCCTTCAACGTTAAAAGAAAAAGCCGAAGGTTTTAATCCTGCAGCTTTCGCCGATGGTTGTGAAGAAAACAAAGCCCTAATTTCATCCCAAGCTTTAACATAAGTAACCGGATTAGAACGAGACGAACGCCCAATTGGATTTTGATCCACTAATTCTACCGAATGGATTTCTGAAGTTGCGCCTTCAATTCCATCATAAGAACCTGTTTGCTCACCAGAATAATTACCAATAATTTTTTGCAAAGCAGGATATAAAATTCTTTTTACTAATGATGTTTTTCCCGAACCAGAAACTCCGGTAACGGCCGTTAAAACATTTAATGGAAACTTTACATCTATATTTTGAAGATTATTTTCCCTGGCGCCTTTAATCTCGATAAAATCAGTTGGTTTTCTTCTCTTTTTAGGGATTTCGATTTTCACCTCGCCACTTAAATACTTTCCGGTAAGGCTATTTTTATCTTTTAAAATATCATCGTATTTTCCTGCAAAAATTAATTCACCACCTAAAGTACCTGCTTCAGGACCGATATCAATCAAATAATCAGCGGCTTGCATCATTTCTTCTTCATGCTCAACCACTAAAACAGTGTTTCCAACATCTCTCAAAGATTTTAAAACTCCAATTAACCGATTCGTATCTTTTGGATGCAAACCAATACTCGGCTCATCCAAAACATAAACAGAACCCACTAAAGAACTTCCTAAAGAAGTGGCCAAATTAATTCTTTGAGATTCTCCGCCGGATAGTGTATTTGACAAACGGTTTAAAGTCAAATAACCTAAACCAACCTCGTTTAAAAATAAAATCCTACTTCTAATTTCAAGAATTAATCTTTTTGAAATTTGCTGTTGTTGCTTATCTAGTTTTAAAGCATCAAAAAACGGTAAAGCTTTTTTTAGAGGCATTAAAACAATTTCTGTTATAGAATGTCCATCAATCTTAACATAATTTGCATCCTGACGTAATCTACTACCTAAACAATCAGGGCAATCAGTTTTTCCACGGTATCGTGAAAGCATTACGCGATATTGGATTTTATAGGTTTGTTCTTCTAGAAACTTAAAAAACGCATCTAAACCTTTAAAATATTTATTTCCGGTCCAAAGTAATTTCTTTTCAGCTTTAGTCAACTGACTAACAGAACGATGGATAGGAAAGTCGAATTTAATAGAAGATTTTATCAAGGCATCTGCCCATTCTTTCATTTTCTCACCACGCCAAGGCGCAATTGCACCATCATAAACCGATTTAGATTTATCCGGAATTACTAAATCTTCATCAATACCAATTACTTTTCCAAAACCTTCACATTTAGGGCAAGCACCATAAGGGTTATTAAAACTGAAAAAGTTTGGCGTAGGTTCTTCAAATTTAATCCCGTCTAATTCAAATCTATCAGAAAAATGTTTTCGCTTTCCATCATAATCAACATAACAATCGCCTTTACCTTCAAAAAAAGCAGTCTGTACAGAATCGCCCATGCGGCTAATTGTTTCATCTTCTTGGTTGGTAACAATTCTATCAATCAAAATCAAGATTTCATGTTCATCCGTAATCTCTTTATTTTCAATAGTTTCGTCTTCTAAAACTTCTTCAACTTTCTTAATTTCGTTCCCAATAACCACTCTAGAAAATCCTTTTTGAAGCAAAACCGCCAACTCCTCTTTTAAAGTCCTTTCATTATGTGGGTAAAGCGGACAAAGAACAGTTACCGTACTTTCTGCAGGCAAAGCCGATAAATAATTCACTACATCAGTAACCGAATCCTTTTGCACTTGCTTTCCAGAAATTGGCGAAATCGTTTTACCAATCCGGCTAAAAAGCAATTTTAAGTAATCATAAATCTCTGTAGATGTACCAACAGTAGAACGAGGATTTGAGGTAATTACCTTTTGCTCAATAGCGATTGCAGGCGCAATACCTTTAATATAATCCACATCAGGCTTATTCATACGGCCCATAAACTGGCGGGCATAAGAAGAAAGACTTTCTACATATCTCCTTTGTCCTTCGGCATAAAGCGTATCAAAAGCGAGGGAAGATTTTCCCGAGCCAGACATTCCCGTAATTACCACTAATTGATTTTTAGGGATAGCAACATCAATATTTTTTAAATTATGCACCCTCGCACCTTTAATCAAGATGTTTTTCTGCGGGTCTAAATCTTCTAATTTCATCATTTCCTCTTTCTACCTGATAAACCAATAAATGCGGATATTGATTTCAGGCTGCAAAAATAAGGCTATTAATCCATAATAATAAACTCGTTACAAAAATGAAAGGCATATAAATAGGGATAGCTATAAAAATGATATTCATATTAATTTAAAATAGATAAGTAGGAGATCGATATTAAAAAATAATAGTTTAAAAGAAGAGATATCGATATCATTAGCCAGTTAATAATTATAATTTGGGGGTTCCCCAAGCTTCGCAAGGGTCGGGCTATTCGTTCCAATCTTTTTGTGAAAAACAAAAAGGATTTCACTACTATCCTTAACCTAACTGATAGCGTGGAAACTAAATCATCAAACAATTTTTTATTAATCCAACTCTGTGACCTCAGCGTTCTCCGCGGTTAAAGACCTTTATTATCCACAAAAAAATCTCTGTTTCCATTGCGAAAATATTTGATTGCTCTGTGGTTAAACTTTCGGGTTAAAAACCTAATTATAATTATTTTGTAATAATCATCAAATATTGTAGCGTTCCCATACAATATCTCGTAATTGTACATAAACAGGTTTGAACTTAGAATTTAATAATTGTATTTTAAACTATATGCAAAATTAAATGTCATAATAAGAGAAAATTTCATTTTAATATTTTGTTTTTAAAATAATTATTATTTCATTTGATTAAATCATATACATTAGCAAACTTAAAATAGGAGAGACCATATAGAAAAAAACATTACTCAAAGATTTATTTAATAGTAGAATTTAATTAGGAGTAATTATGGACTTTCAAATCAAAACAGACCAAGAACTGGTGCACCTTTATCTTAAAGGTAAGGAAGCTGCACTCTCAGAATTAATCACCAGACACAAAAATCGTATTTATACTTCCATTTATCTTTTGGTAAAGGATGAATATTTAGCTGAGGATATTTTTCAGGATACTTTTATAAAAGTTATAAAAACTTTAAGAGCAGGAAAATATAACGAAGAAGGTAAGTTTTTACCATGGGTTTTAAGAATTGGTCATAATTTAGTTATAGATCATTTTAGGAGAGAAAAGAGAAACCCAACCATTACCAATAGTGATGGCTTCGATATTTTTGATGTTTTGGGTATTCATGATGAAAGTATGGAAGAAAAAATGATTAAAGAGCAAACCCATACAGATTTAAAATATTTAATCCATTTGTTACCATCAGAACAAAAGGAAGTTCTGATTATGAGACATTATGGGGAACTAAGTTTTAAAGAAATTGCAGATTTAACAGATGTAAGTATAAACACTGCATTAGGACGAATGAGATACGCTTTAAACAATCTTAGAAAAATGATGGTAAGTAAAGAACTTACTCTTAAAATTAGTTAATAATTATTTGGACTTAATTTAAAATATTATGTAGATAGATGCGTTTTTATCCTAAACATTTAAAAAATTGATATGATAGAAACCTCTACTACTCCTAATTTAAATTTTAACCCTATTAGCAATTTAGAAGAACCAGAAATGACAGCATTTTCTGAATCTGATATTGATAAGTTTTATGATGCTTTAAAACCATCATTAAATAAATTAATTAAGCAGCCAACAGATAAAGCCATAAAAAATATTTTAAATTTTTCTAGTTCTACTTCTAATTAATCGGAGTAAAATTAAAACAGAAAAAGCCATCTATTGATGGCTTTTTCTGTTTTAAAAATTTTGCTATCTATTTAAGATAGTAGCATAAAATTTAAATATTAAAATTATAGTTGTCTATAGTTAAAGTTATAAGTTAAACCAGCTGATCCATAATAAGATTTACCCACATTTCTTCCATCTACTAAACCACCACCGCTTATACTTATACCTAAGTTACCATCAATAGGTGTATATATGGTTCCACCAATCTTAGTATAATTTACTTTTGTTGTAGGAAATAATCCTACAAAACCTGGTCTTAAAATATCAACACCTCCCGTAGAAGTCTGATTTCCAACCTGTGCAGCAATGTAAAATCTATTAGCGGCAAAGCCTACTTTCAGTTCACTTAAAACCGCATCTGGAACCTCAGTAGATCTTAAGCTATAACCTGCCTGCCCTGTAATAAAAAAGCCTCTTTCATCTTTATAATGACCTATTAAAATAGCATTATAAGTAGTAGCCCTGTTTCCTATAGCAATAATTGACTGCAAACCTTGGTCTACCTTGTAATTGCTAACTGGGGTTGTAACACCCAAACCACCTTGTAAGGATACATTACCTTTTTTCAAAAGTTCGTATTTTAAAAAAGCTGTTAAATCTTGAGCTCCAGAGATTTCATTAGTATAACCTAATCTTTGTAAAACTATAGGATCTCCATCACCAGTTGCCTGTATAAAAGGAAGATTGAAAACTACATCTAGTTTATCTGATAATCCATAATTTCCAAAAACATTAAAACTATTTTTAGTAACGGCACCAAAAACAGGTGTTTCGTCAATTTCTTGAGGATAAAGATAAACGGATTTGAAATGTTCGTGATTGATTGAAAAAGTAATGTTACCACCTTTTTTTCCTTGCATAAATCCATCTAAAGGAGTTTGAGCAAAAGAAGCAATTGTAGAACTTAATAATAAGGCAGAACTAAATATCGCTGATTTTGTAAATATTTTCATTTTTTTAAATTTTAAATTAATATTGTTTAATTGTGATTAAAACTGCTTATCGGATTTTAGTTTTAAAAACACATTTGATTATTAAATTGTGTTCGTTTTGCAGAATTACGAAAAAAAATAATCATTCGGATTTATTTATATTCACAAATTTTTAATAAAACACAAAACCATTAGAAATGTTTAAGCGTATATGCAGTTGAAATGGTTGCTTATCGGAAATAATTAATCATTAAAATAAATAAAATAAAATGAAAAAATTTAGACACTTAAAAGCAGTAATAGGTATGTCCCTTTCTGTTTTCTTATTTTCAACTATATTAACATCATGTAAAAAAAATAACGATGATGTTGATCAAACTATCTCGCAAATTGCAGTTAGTATGAAAGGATTTAGTCAGCTTGAGGCAGCAGCGATACAAGGTGGTGTGGCTGTTACTTTATCCAACAAAAATACAGCTGCCGGCAGTAATGGTAATTTTACTGTTTTTGCTCCCACAAACGAGGCTTTTGCTAAACTTGGATTAGTAAATCCAGCAGACTTAACAGTGTTACAAAGCTCATTTTTAACAAATGTACTTTTGTATCACGTAAATAACGGAAGTACTTTGGAAAGTGCCTTTACAAATGGAGCTTTCATACCATCTTTACTTACACCAACAAAAAGAATAATTTTTAGAGGTAGTGATAAATATGTTAACGGTTCTAAAATAGTAGCTGCAAATGTTAAAGCAGATAATGGAATTGTACATGCAATTGATCGTGTTCTACTTGGTTATCCAGATAATATTGCAAACACTACAATATTTTTTGCACAAGGAAAAGGTTTTGTACAACCAGAACTTAGCTTTTTATTAGAAGCTGTTTTATATGCAGACTTAGCAGGTGCATTGTCAGATGCTAATGCAAAATATACAGTACTTGCTCCAACAAATCAAGCTTTTATGGATTTAGGTAAAATTTTGGGAGTTCCTATTAATCAACCTTCAGATATAAGAAAATTACCTAAGGCAACAGTACAATCTGTTTTATTATCTCATGTTTTTAATCTTGTTGATGCAGGTGTACCTCAAACTGTAGGAAAATTTACATCAGAACTTAATTCTGGAACATTAACAGCATTAAATGGAAAAACTGTAACATTAGGTGCGTATACAAATGGTTACTTAACTGTTAAAGGTAGTGGAAACTCAGTACCAGCAAATATGGTTATTCCTGATGTGCAAACTACTAATGGTGTAGTACATGTAATTGATAGAGTAATTTTGAATTAATTTTTAAATATATATTTTTTTAAAAGCTCAGTTTTACTGGGCTTTTTTTGTTTCTAATAATTTGTAACCTAGCCCTATTTTTTTCGTAAAAAATAAAATTATACTCATTCATAAGCACCTTATTCTATTTATAAATGGTTGTTTTTACAAGAAAGATTAATGCTCTTGAAAGTGAAAAAAAATCAATAGTTAATTTCTTGAATAGAATAAGAGACTTTGTAAAAGTCTTTTTGTTAATCTGTTTCTCATTAATAAGTGTAAGTGCATTTTCTCAAGTTTGCGGTACTTCTGGGTTAGATGGTCCTCAAAATGCAGTTCCTCCTGTAAATACATATTTTCCTTTATCAACAACAGCCTCATTAACTGCCGGAAGCAAAACAATTATATTAAATGCTGTTCCTCCAAATGATCCTAATTATAATTTAAGTTACGGAATTACTCCTATTAAATCGGGCGACTTAATTTTGATTATTCAAATGCAAGATGCCTCATTTAACTATTTAAATAGCAATTTATATGGTAGTGGATTGGTAAATAGTGGGCCTGATAATTTAGGTGGGACAGGTTTTACTAGCCTAAATAACTCCGGCAAATTTGAATACGTTGTAGCAACCAGTGATGTGCCAATAACTGGTGGTGTACTTAAATTTAGAGGAGCTGGAGCCGGTAAAGGATGTGTTAATACTTATACAAACTCAAATGCAACAGCAACCGCTGGTCAAAAAAGATTTCAAGTGGTTAGGGTACCACAATATTCTAATTTAGTATTAACAGCAAACATTACAACACCCCCTTATAATGGCTCAGTAGGGGGTTTAATTGCTTTTGATGTTGCAGGAACTATGCAATTTAATGGGTTTATAGTTGATGCATCTGCAAGAGGTTTTAGAGGTGGTTATGGACCAAAGGCCGGTTCTGGAGCAAACAATAGTACATTTTATGTGGGGCCTTCTACTTCTACAACTTCAGTGGGCAAAGGCGAAGGGATTGGAGGTACACCTCGATATATGTGGGACGGTTTTAATCAAGTTGATAATGGATCTGATGGTTTACCCGGCGGATCTTACGGGAGAGGCGCACCAGCAAATGGAGGAGGTGCGGGAAATGATCATAATGCCGGCGGTGGTGGTGGTGGAAATGGAGGTTATGGGGGTTTAGGAGGTTTAGGTTGGCAAGGTGCAAATGGCGATATAAGTCCAAAGAATGGAGGTGGACGTCCGGGAAGTTTTCTTCCAATAGATTATTCTAGATTAGTAATGGGCGGCGGCGGAGGAGGTGGAGATGCAAATGATGCTCTTTCAGGAGTAACTGGAGGAGTAGGAGGAGGAATAATTTTAATTAATGTTGAAAAAATTGTTGGAGTTGGAGTTATTAAATCAAACGGCGGAAATGGTGCTCCAGGCACATATGGCTCAGCACCAGATGGTGCAGGAGGAGGAGGTGCAGGAGGATCAATTTTTGTAAGGTCTCTTGCTGCCAGTGCAACAGCTAATTTATCAATAGAAGCAAAAGGTGGAAGAGGGGGAAATACTTTAAATGATAATAATAATGAGCATGGTCCTGGAGGAGGAGGAGGAGGAGGGTTTATTTATACTCAGATTCCATCTGCAACAATTATTAATGATGTTTCAAAAGGTTTATCAGGAAAGGCAAATAATGGAGCCGGTATTTCACATGGAGCAATAGATGGGACTAATGGAAAAGTAAGTTCATTCATTACATCAGATTTACCTCCTCATTTACAAGGTGGTGGCTCCATTTGTTATCCTGTTCTTAATACCACGCTAACCGAATTAAATCCAGGAGCTCCCGGTGCAAGAAGTGCTGGAACTACTGCAACCTACACTTTAACCATCCAAAATGAACCCACTAATGGAAATGCAGGTAATGTAGAAGCTTGGTTTAACCTCCCATCTAGTTTTAAAGTAAGTAGCATTGCTTTCAGTTTAACAGGAGATGCCGCCGGAACTTTAAACGCTGCACCTCATATTGGTGCAACAGGGTTAATGAGTTTTGGAAATTTTAATATTTCTCCCGGGGATAAAGTGATTATCACCATTGTTGTGAATATTGCTTCAAACGCACCTACAGGTATTTATCACGCAAGTGCGCAAGCTACCTATCTAGATCCAACCCGAACCAAGACTAATCCTTTTAGGAAAATAACAGGATTAACAGATGCATTTGTTGGATACAATTATAATTATGAAACGGGTGGAGTTACCGATGTTACAGGAATAAATTATAATGGAGATTTAATAACATCAACAGCTGAAGATGTTTATATTAATGCTAATGCAGTAACAGGTTCATGTGATGCCATTACGGGTGGTGGGTTTGAAACATATACACCAGGTGAGTATTCAAATTTAGATAAATGGTTTCCAGCTAATTCTGGTGATTTAGTAAAATTAGTTAGTCAAACCGGTTTAAAAGGAGCAATCATTAAAAATAAGATTGGAGAAAAATTTTCTTTAAAACAAACTATCATTTCTATAGAACCATTAACAGCATACACTTTAACTTTTAATTATCGAAATTGGGATGCCTGTGGAAGTCCGTCAGCCTCAAAATCTTATATTGAAATTTTAGATGCAAATACAAATGTGGTTATTGTACCACAAACAGAATTTATAGCTAGTAACTCTCCGGCAATAGGCAATATTCCTTTTAATACGCTATCTGGTACTAACTCAATAATTATAAAGATAACTGACGCAGGTTCGCCAAACCCAGCTTGTGGAACTTTTATTGATGATATTTCAATAACATCTAACCTAAATATTATTTATTCAGGAACTAATGTTACTTGTAACGGTGCAAATAATGGCAAGATGACAGTTAGCTTGTTAACGGGTGCTGCTGCTCCATATCAAGTTTCTTATTCTATAAATGGGGGAAGTTATACATTACCTCAAGCTATTAATCCAATAAGTTCTTCTGGAAGTCCATTAATTTTTACCAACCTTGTTCCCGGAAGTTATTTAATAAAAATAGTAGACGCCAATGGTTGTACAAATATTAAAAATGTAGATATTACAGAACCTCCTATTCTGTCTTTATCAGAAACCCATTTAGATAATTCCTGTAGTAATAATTCTATTGGTGCAATAGATTTAACAGTTAGTGGTGGAACTTCCCCTTATACTTATGATTGGGTTAAAGATGGGATTAGTTATTCTTTGTTAGAAGATATTAGTAGTTTACCTTCTGGGCATTATACCGTTACAGTTACTGATAATAATAGTTGCCAAAAACAAATTTCTGTTGATATTTTACCTTTGAATCCATTTACATTAAATGGGAATCAAACCAATAATACTTGCTATGGATCTTCTTTAGGTACAGTTAATTTAATTCCTTCTGGAGGGAAAGCTCCATACAGTTTTACCTGGAGTAACGGATCACATGATCAAAATCAAATAAATTTATCGGCTGGGACTTATAATGTTATAGGTAAAGACGGATTAGGTTGCGAAGTTTCTATTGATTTTACAATTACAGAGCCAACAGCATTAACATTATCAACAAGTAAAACGGATATCCTTTGCAATGGAGGAACCTCAAATGTTACCTTAACGGCAACAGGAGGTACTGGAGTTTATCAGTACAGCAAGGATGGAACTACTTTCCAGACTTCAAATATTTTCAATAATCTGATAGCTGG
>JBBRYE010000125.1:0-10700 GCA_038237895.1 Sphingobacteriales bacterium
GCGTACCCCAAAACTTTTAAGAATTTGTTTACCTTGATATTCGTGAATGTTCATCTTCTAAAAATTTGATGTGAAATTACAAATACCATCCTATAAATAAAATCTAATAATGATTTAATTATCTATTTGATGGATTTATGACTAAGATTTAAGAGATAAATGTAGGTTTTAAGATTTCGAGCTTGTTTGGCAGTTTTTTAAAAAGATGGTTTTAAATAAAATAAAGAAGAGTATCTATTGGTTGATGAGATTTACTTTTACATTTAATTTACTTATTTGGGCGTTTTAACACGCCTGCCCGTACAGGCGGGCTTTCCGATAAATCTTTTTTTCTGAAAAAGAAAAAAAGAATATCGCTGCAATCGTTAACGCAAAAAAAATTACGCTTTATTTAAGGTGATTACCTGTTATGTTTATAAACTTCACTTTACTAATTCCAGATTTTACATCATGTTCAATTTTAGAAATTGAAGAATAATCAATATCAAGATTAAAAGCTTTTTCTAATGGAAAACCTAAAATGTGAGCTATTATAGAGCGGATTACACCAGCGTGGCAAATTAAAACCACATTCTCTTTTTCTAATTTTAATATTTCATCAAAAAACTGAACACTGCGATCAGAAAGATCTTGGAAGCTTTCACCATTTTTTATCCTATAACTCACAAAATCTTGCATCCAAATATTTAATTCCTCTGGATTTATCAAATCCCAAGCTTTCATTTCCCAATCGCCAAAATGTAATTCACTTAACCTTTGATCAATCTCAAAACTATTATTGCTTAAAAAAGCTGCTAATTTGGTGCACCTTCTAAACGGGCTAGAATAATAAATAGCATCATCTATATTAAAATGATCTTCAATCCAATTAAAATCTGAGGTAAAATTCTCTTCTAAAGGAATTTCAGATTGTCCATAACATAATTTATTAGGATTATAAACCGCGGTATGCCTTATTAAATAAATGTTCATTCTTGTTTTTTGGGTAATTCTTTACTTCTCAATATATAATCTCCAGAAATTTCAATGAGCTCGTTATTTTTAAAATAATAGATACTATTATCTTCTTTAGAAACATTGACAACTCCATCAAAATTATCGACAAAAATAGTGTCACCACCGTTAAAGACCACTAAATTGTATGATCTTGCTTTATTTTTATCTAACGATTTTTCCATTTTTACATAACTACGTTCACAACCAACTAATGTTAAAAGTGCGATGCTAACCAAAATAACTGCTTTCATATTCTTTATTTTACTTTAAATATCATGTTAAAATAAATATTTAAATATCAATACAATACTCAAATAGTAAATTACTTCTGCAATTTGTTGCACTGCACCTAAACAATCTCCGGTGTAACCACCAATCCATTTTTTAAAATATTGTGAAAAGTAAACCTTTGCCAAAAACAATGGAATAATCGTTAAAAATACCCACCAATTTTTTAATAATATTAAGGGTAGCAATCCAAATAACGCTGCAATAGAATAATCGAGATTAGACATTTTTGTAGCTAAAGGTTTTGCTTTACTTAATAAATCTTCTCTTACATATTCATCTGTAAAAATCAACGAAACAGAAGTTAAGCGACTTATCGAATGTCCGCTAATTAAAACTACTACCATGAAATTAATTGGTATTTCATTTAAAATAGCATATTTTAAGGCCATTGTTAAACCTAAGCCAACTAAACCGAAAGTCCCAACTCTAGAGTCTTTCATAATATCAAGAATTTTCAGTTTTGTCCATCCACCACCAAATCCATCACAAACATCAGCCAAACCATCTTCATGGAAAGCACCTGTTAGCAACATAGAAACTACAAAACTTAATAGGATAGATAAGGATGTAGAGAAAACATGAGCGGCTAACCAAAAAGATAATCCACATAAAGCACCAATCAATATCCCTATTATGGTAAAGTATTTTGCAGATCTATTTAAATATTCAGGGTTATGATCTGTAAAAGCAGGACAGGGAATACGTGTAAAAAACATTACTGCAGTAAAAAATATCCTGATTTCCTTTTTCATTCTTTAGCTGAAGATTAATTGTTAGTTAGTTAGTTAGTTAGTTAGTTAGTTAGTTAGTTTTTAGTTAGTTAGGATTTGATTAGCATATAAAAAGTCATTTCAATTTTGGATCTTTAAACTTTATCAGATACACTCGCAGAATCAAAACTTGCCATTTCATTTAAAAAATTTATGGAAGCATGTATTAAAGGCAATGCTAAGGCCGCACCTGTGCCTTCTCCTAATCGCATATTTAATTTTAATAATGGATCTGCATTTAAATAATTTAGCATTTTGTGATGACCGTTTTCATCGGATTGATGAGCAAAAATGCAATAGTCTAGAACACTTGGTTGTAAAGCATGTGCAATTAGTAGAGCAGAAGTAACTATAAAGCCATCAATAACAATAATCATTTTGTGCTCTGCAGCTTTTAATATTCCTCCAACAATCATGGCTATTTCAAAACCCCCATAAGTTTTTAAGATATCTAAAGTTCCATTTGTAATATGATTTTTTGAAGCTTGTTCTAAAACATTAATTTTCTTTTTTAATCCTTCGTCATTTAATCCAGTTCCTCTCCCAACACAATCAGAAATAGGGATATTCATTACTTTGCTCATAATCATTGCGGCTGCAGAAGTGTTGCCAATTCCCATTTCACCAAAAGCAATACAATTTGATTTTTCATTAAAAGTTTTTAGCACCAAATCGCCACCAATTTCTAAACTTTTTTGAAGCTCTTTTTCAGACATAGCGGCTTCATGTAAAAAGTTTTTTGTACCGTGATTTATCTTGTAATGATAAATATTTGTATCTGCAGAAAAATGGTTGTTTATACCAGCATCTACAACTTTTATTTGCCACCCATTTTGCCTTACAAAAACATTAATTGCTGCCCCACCATTTAAAAAATTCAACACCATTTGCCATGTTACTTCTTGAGGAAAAGGGCTTACATTTTCGGCCACTATTCCATGATCAGCAGCAAAAATTATTAAAGTAGGGTGGGAGATTTTAGGTGTTAATGTCTCTTGAATTAAACCGATCTGAAGCGCTATATTCTCTAGCTTTCCTAAAGATCCTTGAGGCTTGGTCTTTTGATTTATTTTGTTAATTAGGGCTTGCTTAAAAGCTTGATTTTTGTAAGTGCTTTGCATTTATTTGGCATTTTATGTAAGCAAAATTAAATTTTGTATAACTATTTAAATACTTGTTATACAATGTTTTAAGATATATATACTTAAATTTAAGTTTAAATAGAACTAAATAATTGAATGTTTTAAAAATTATTAATAAAATATTATTCTGTTATCTAATATTTAAATTATTAATAATCTATTTAATAGATAGTTACGTAAAACAAATAAAGTATTAGTTATATCTTTTATAGGCATCAATAAAATCAGTTCTCATTTCTTTAAATCTATCAATAATTGATAAAATTAGGACTTCGTCTAATATTTCAAACACACCATTTACTCCATTTAAAATATCCATTTCAGCTAACTTAAAAGTCTGCTCTAGATTACCTTGTTCAAATTTTATGATGTATTTATTGTTCATAGAAAAAATGGTAATTTTACAATCAGGATGTGGTAATTCTGCAACAATTCTCATTTCAGTAATTTGTTAATTTGATGGTTTGATAATTTGAAAAGCAATGGCTGTAATTCGATTTTTTAAATAATTAAAGTATAAAGAGAGGGTCAATACCATTCAATTTTCCCTCAGTTTTTAAGATTTTAAATCGAGCAAAAAGCTCCTCGCTATACCAATTTTCTTGACGTGTTAATCTAATTACTTCCGCATGTTCTTGATCTTTGTAAGCAAACTTTTTTACATCTTCTAAGCTTTCCCAAACAGAGAATGTAGCTTGCATAAAAAACGGGGCTTCACCAACACCAATTGAGGTTATAAATCCTTTAGATTTCCCCATAATTGATGCAACTTTAGGAACGTTTTGCCAAAAGCCTTTTAATTTTGTAGGACGAATAGTGGCCCTTGTTAAAACACCAACTCTACCATCGTGAGTTTTTATTTTAGGATTTCCGAATGGTTCTTTTCCACTCCATTTTCCATGAGATTCGGTGGGTTCTAAATAAATAGTATATTGTTCTTCACAAAATAAATTCCACCATTTAGAAATAAATGAACTTTTTTTAAATTCTTTAAAGTCTGATTCTGAATTCCAAACTGCCATTAATCCCCATTGTTGATAATCTGGATTGATATCAAAAGTTCCATTTTTACCACAACCTAGTAATTTCCAAAAAGTGCAGCCTTTGGTAAAATATAAGGGTAAGCGATGAATTGCCATTGAAAAAAAAGCGAATGGGATAAAGTATTTAGGATACCTTACAATGGTGATAGAAACTAGCATGTGCAGCTAATTTCGGCATTAATTAGCTTTAGTTTCTAATTGGTGGATAAATTGGCAAATGTGGATACTTTTAAAAACTTAGAATAAAACTATTTAGTGGGAAAGCGATAATGTGGCCAATCATTAGGTTGCTCAAAATAGTGATAAGCATATAAATTAGCCTCTATTTCTACATTAGCGCTTTGATGATGATAACCTTTAGTAAATGATGCTTTAATTGCGCTAAATAAACTTGGGATACCAATTAGAAAATAATATCTAATAAATCCTAATTTTCTGTATTGTAGAATATGTCCAAATTCGTGTTTAATTAAAAAAGGATCATTTTGAAATTTATAAGTGTTTTTAGCTAAAAAAATTCCAAAAGGTGCAAGAGTAATAGCATGTCCATTTTTAATCCAAATAGATTCAAAAATATCAATGCCTTCAAATTTCCCCTCATTTTTAATCATGAATCTATTTTTATTGAATGTTAAACGGTCGCATTTAATTTTTGCTTTAAATAAAATAGAAGATTATTCAACTTTAATTATAGTAATTTAAGAGAATATTTATTTAAAACTAATTTGATACTCCATTTTAATGGTTAAATGATTTTTAATCTTTATTTTTAAAATCCTAAACTTATATATATGAAGAAAATTGTACCATTTGTAGTTTTAATGAGTATCATCAGTTTTGTTTTTGCTCAAAACAAAAGAAAAATGCAGCCTAGTGATATTTATCGTTACCAAAGCATTAGTAATCCACAAATTTCGCCCGATGGAAAATGGATATTATACTCGGTTTCTAAACCAGATTCGGCAAAAAATAGATCAGTTTCAGATTTGTATTTAACCAATTGGGAAGGCACACAAACTGTACCGCTAACTTATTACGGCAACGCAGGAGGTGGAGCAAATTTTAGCCCTGATGGAAAATTTATTTCTTACACTTCTTCTAAAGAGGTAGATAGTATAGATAATGCGCAAATTTGGCTAATGGATAGGAGAGGTGGTGAAGCTTTTCAATTTACTAAAGTAAAAGAAGATTTACAAAGCTATGTATGGTCTCCAGATGGTTCTAAGATTCTTTTGGTGATGAAAGATGTAGAAAAGAAAAATAAAAAAACTAAAACAAAACCCCCAATAGTAAGTACCAAATATCATTATAAACAAGATGTAGAAGGTTATACCGATTCATTAGCTACACATTTATATATTTTAGATGTGAAAACTAAAAAGGTAGAAAAAATAACTGATGGCATTTATAGTGAAGGCCAACCTACCTGGTCGCCAGATGGTTCTAAAATTGCTTTTGTGAGTAACAGAACTGATGACCCGGATAGAAACGATAATTCTGATATTTTTATAGTAGAGGCTAAAAAAGGTGCAATAATTAAACAACTAACCACTTGGAAAGGGCAAGATAGAAGTCCAGTTTTTAGTAAAGACGGGAGATATATCGCTTATTTACGCTCTACTTCTGATGATACTTTTGTAAACTACGATCAAAATATTTTAGCCATCGTGAATCCAGATGGAACGGATGCTAAATTATTATCATCGCAATTAGACAGACCAGTATCTAGCCCAAAATGGACTAATGACAGCCAAAGTATTTATTTTTTAGTAGATGACGACCGTCAATCTTATATTTCTAAAATTGATTTAAAATCTGGGAAAATAGAGCAAGTAATTGGTGGAGATAGAAGTTTTTCTGCCTTAGAGTATAATACAAATGGTGAATGGTTAACTGTAATGAGTGATCCTCAAAATCCTACCAATTTTTACACTTTATCTGCTGGGAAATTGAATAAAATAACTCATGTAAATGAAGATTGGGCAAATGGATTAGCTTTAGCAAGTGTGCAAGGGTTTAAATCTAAAAGTAAAGACGGAACCATAGTTTCTGGTTTATTTTTTACACCAGCTGGTTTAAAAGCAGAAAAATTACCTTTTATATTATTTATTCACGGCGGACCGGTTGCGCAAGACGAGTTTTCATTTGATTTATCTCGTCAAATGTTGGCAGCCCAAGGTTATGGCGTTGCTGCGGTCAATTACAGAGGAAGTAATGGAAGAGGAATAGCGTTTTCTAGAGCTATTTATAGCGATTGGGGTAATTTAGAAGTAATGGATTTATTAGGTGCAACAGATTATTTAACTAAGCAGGGTTGGATAGATCCCGTTCGATTAGGAATTGGTGGCTGGAGTTATGGCGGAATTTTAACAGATTATACCATTGCAAAAGATACTCGCTTTAAAGCAGCTTCTAGCGGAGCAGGTAGTGCTATGCAACTTTCCATGTATGGTATAGATCAATATTTGTTACAGTGGAATGAAGAAATTGGCTTACCATGGGAAAAGAAAGGTTTAGATAAGTACATGAAGATTTCTTATCCTTTTACTCACGCTGATAGAATTAAAACACCAACACAATTTATGGTGGGTCAAAACGATTTTAATGTACCATCTGAAGGAAGTGAGCAAATGTATGCAGCTTTAAAAACATTAAAAATACCTACCGAGTTAATAGTTTATCCAAATCAGTTTCATGGAATTAGAGTATTAAGCTATCAGGAAGATCGTTTTAAACGATATGTAGAGTGGTTTGGGAAGTATTTGAAATAGAAAAAAAATAGGATTGAAATTAAATTTCAATCCTATTTTTTTTTATTTGTTCTTTATTAATCTTTGCTTAAAGATTTTACCGTTATCATCAATTTGTAAAATGTAAAGACCTAAATTCAATTTAGGTAGTTCTAAATTTAAACTTCCGTTTACAGTTTGTAATTTGCCAAGAGATTTAAAAACTTCAACCCCTTTAGTATCAAATAAAGATAATTTAAGATTTGGGTTTTCGGTTGTAAAACTGATTGTTAAATTATCTTTAACAGGATTTGGATAAACACTAAGACCTTCTGAATCCCCGCTAATTACAACAGCAGATACTATTTTAGAATAAGTAAAAGCTCCATCAAAATCAACTTGTTTTAAGCGATAATAGTTAATTCCCCTTCTTGGATTTACATCTAATATTTGATAATTTTTTGGTTGATTACTATTTCCTGCACCTATAATTTTTTCTACCAATTCAAAATCTTTACCATTTATTGAACGTTCTATTAAAAAGTATGCATTATTATGTTCCGATAAAGTATTCCAATTAATCAGAACATTTTTAAAAATTGATTTCGCACTAAAATTTCCCAACTCAATCGGTAAAGTAGTGGCATCAAAAAAATAACGACTTAAAATTGGATAATGATCTGAAGTAGCTGTGCTATAATTAGTAATGGTATTAGTAGCTTCATCTAAAACATCAACAGAACCAGCAATGTAATTATCGTTTAAGCTATTGCTGATAACAACATTATCAATAACGGTAGGAAATCCAGCAGTAGATCTTTCTCCAGCTAAACTCAATGATAACGAAATTGGATTATAGTTTGTAGAATTAACAAAAGCACTGTAAGAAGTACCTGGTCCGGCCCCACTTGGAGCAATTGTTTTGTCGGGATCTAAAACATCATTATAATCGCCAATAATAATTACTTGCTTACCGGCCAAATTTGCATCTAACCATGTTTTCAATTGGTCAGCACCTCCCTTTCTTCTGTTATAAGCATCTATTTGTGCATTTACATCACCAGTATTTGCTTTTGAATGAAGCTCTATAAAATAAACTTTTTCCGTAACCCCATTCATCACCACGTTTGCTTCCATCAAAAAAGGAAAACGACCAGATGACCAGTTTTTAAATGGAGAGCCTGTTCCATTGTTTGTTAAGGCTGGATAATAAGTATCTCTTAAAACACCATAAGTAGTTATCGGTTTTATAATGTCTGTTTTATACATGAATGCTAATTTTTGAGTACCAGCATATCCAGCTGCAGCTTTATCGTCTGCGTAAGATCCAAAATCACTAAAAATAACATTATAACCAATAGGCAAAACTTGATTCCTAAAACGTGTGGTATCAACAACCTCTGCAAAGCCATAAATATCTGCCTTTATGTTATCGATTACGGTTCTAACATTAGTTCCTTGTGTTGAAACATCAGATGGACCTTGGCCACTAACTGTACTACCAAACCATTCTATATTATAATTACTAACATCTAAACTGTAATTAGTAGTAAATGTATTTCCATTTAATATAATATTTTTATCGCTTGCGCCGATTGTACTAATATTGATATTTCCGTTGGAGCTTTTATTGTTCTGGGTTGGCAAAAACCTAACATATATTGTTGGTGAAGTGTTGTTTACAGTTGCTTTGGCAAAATTGATAGCATTAGAAAATGGACCGGCAGAGGTACCAGAAACTTGATAATCTCCTGTTGAATTAACAAAAACATCATTTGTTAAATTTGCAGCCGAAAAGTTAAAAGGTTTATCACTTGTATTGTTAATAGCTAAATAACCAAAATTTAAGTTTGTAGTTGTAGTACTAATTTCTGGAGTTGGTGCTGTTGTGGAATTTGTGATAGCGAAATCATCAATTGTCCATCTTGGTGCAGCTGTGGTGCTGGAAGTATAAACCATTGCAATATAAACGCCATTTGTTTTATAAGCAGATAAATCTATGTTATCGGTTTTTGTCCAAATATCTGAATCAGATGGTGGAAACTTTCCATCTATATTAATCCAAGTTGCTGCATTAGGGTTTCCAGTTCCAGAGTAATTAGAAGAGATTTTTAACTGTAGTTTGTCGCCTCCAAATTTTGCCCTAGACCAAAATGAAAGTATAGGAAAATTATTTGATGTTAAATTAAAACTAGGAGAAATTAACCAATCCTCATTTGTTTGATTACCTCCACTAAACCCACTAATTTGCAATGCATTTCCTTGACTTAAAGTTGCATCTGCAGGATTCCTTCCAAAACTGGTACAAGCCCATGTTTGCGCACCGTTAACACTAAACTGACTAAAACCATCGGATAATGATGAACTACCAGAAGGAGTACAGTTTTCAAAAGCAAAACTTGTTGCATTAGGATCAACGCCAGTGCCTTTTACAGATAAAGTTGAAGAAGCTACTAAACCCCCTCCATCATGAGAAACAATGCCATTGAATAATCCTTTTGCAGAAGGACTAAATTGTACATATATTATTTTAGATCCAGTTCCTGTTAATCCATTTAGTACTAAACTATTTTGAAAAACTCCTCCAGATGTGTTAGAGATTTTGAAAGGATTAACAGTTGTTAAGTTCAAATCAGTACCATTTAAATTGGCATAATTAATCTGATAAGTCTGTTCTGTTGATGAGGTATTTATATTCTGATTTGAAAACGTAATTGCTGCAGGATTAAAACTTAAATCAGGATCCGTACCAACAGCTGGATTTGCAACTAAAGAAAAATCATCAATCCCAATTCCATCATCTGCACCAGAGGCATTATAATCGTTAAATTTTATCCAAAAGCTTGATCCGTTTGGTATATTGAGATTGATAATTTTATAAGAAATATTCTTAAAATTTTGAATAGAACCATTGCCAGTTGCTTGCCCAAGGTTTTCATAATTTAATTCGTTAACATCTGTAAAACTCCCAGTATTTAACGAAGTAGCGTTAGTACTATATTGAAATTCAATACGATCAGTTCTGTTTGCAGTTCCTACCCTCCAAGTTTTTCCTACATAACTAATAAGTAATCTTGTGATAGTATTACCAGTATTATTAGTGTAAGAGGCTCCCCAAGAAGGATTTAAAGATCCGCTTTGTAAACCTCCTAAAGTTCTGTCTGTTGATGCGCTTGCACCGAAACTATATGAATCTCCTGTTCCGGAACTACCAGTTCCTGCTGTGTAAGTGGCATTTAGATTAGTTCCAGATTCGTTTAGATACCAACCGTTAGGAAGCGTTGATGAAGTTCCGCTATTGCTTAAACTATTAAAATTTTCAGTTACCGCTAAATTATCCTCAGTTATAGAAATCGTTTGAGATTTAGCAATAAAAAAAGTGTTTGAAAGTATTAATAAAAGTAATATTTTTCTCATAAGATAATTTTCATTTGTGTTTAACTACAAAATTATCTTACAAAAACCAATTAAATATTAACAGAATAAAAATTATTTGTAACATTTAGATTATGTAATGATTTACAGAATTTTTTCTTAATGCCTTAATGTTGGCAAAATTAAAACATGAAGAAATTAAGAAACATTAAGCCATTTGTAATTTAAGGTTAATTGTTAAAATCAGTACATTCTCGGCAAAAGTATCTGAATCTTGATTTACCAGATTTAAAGATTAATAGGATTTTTTCTTAATGCCTTAATGTTGGCAAAATTAAAAAATGAAGGAATTAA